>JANXLV010000041.1 GCA_025355005.1 Myxococcales bacterium
TGGCAAGTCCTCGCCCGCGGTTACCACGACCTCCTACTGCTCGAGGTCGGCTGGCAAGCGCGGGCGGAAAGATCCGATCAATCGTGAGACTCTTGTACGTGAGCACCGCGCGCAGCTCGAAACGAAGCATGGCGGGATGGCCCTCGCGCCAGGCGATGCTGTTTAATGCCAGGCTCCGATGCCGATGCCGTAGTTGGTGTAGCGGGGGGCGGCGTCGAGGATGAACTGTAGTTGCCAAGGATTCGGGAAGAAGCCCAGCACGTCGAAGTTGAAGAGCTTGATGTCTCCTCCGAACGTGAAGTGCTGGCGGATGCTGCCGTTGTCGAAGCGCGTGGGCTCGATGTAGCCTCCCAGGCGGATGCGCACGCGGTTGTCCACGGGTTCTGCTTCCACGCCGGCGCGGGGCGTGAGCACCACGCTGCGACCGACGATCTCTCGTTTCTGATCGAGGAACCCCTCCAGCGCGACGGCTTCATGGCTGGCGCCGCTCACCAGCACGCTGCCCAGCACCAGGAGCTTCTCGCGCGGCCAGTTCGCGTAGCGCGCCTTGCGGATGTCGAGGAGCCGCGCCGACTCGTTCGCCAGATCGCGATCTTCTTCGATGCGCTCCAGCCGGTCTGCCTCGAACAGGCGACGACGCTCGGCGCGTGTGGCTGCGACGGCGATCACGTCCGCACGCTGCCTGCGCAGGCTGTCGATGCGTGCGCGCGCCGCGGTCTCTTCCTCGTGCGGATTCACCCATGCTGGGTTCAGTGGGCGCGGCCCCAGCTGCCACGCGAAGCCTGCCTCGAGCTCCCACGGCTGGACAACCGCGCGCGGCAGGATGTAGCTCTCGGCGCGGCTCACGCCGTCGAACGACGCGGCCTGCTGGTTCTGGAAGAGGCCTGTCTCCACGGGCGCGCGGATCGTCGCGCCGATGCGGTACGGCGAGTCGTTCGGCTTGATGATGACGCCGCCCTCCGGCGACGCGCCCGCCTGCGTCAGGATCACCTTGTCCGTGACCACCCCCGTGAGAGAGCCATTGGACTGCGTGAGCGCGAGCGTCACCGCGCGGAGTCCGCCGCCGACGATCACCTGGTTGTTCCAGAATCCGTACGCGACGACGGCATGGTAGCGACCGTATGCCAGCGCGAGCCCCGGCTGGTTCGGCTTCGGGTCGGTCACGTCGTAGCGAAGGAGCTCACCGGTGACCGCGACGCCGAGCGAGCCCGCCTGCACGCGCGCGCCGATGGATGCGAACAGGAAGTGATTCGTGCGCGACACCAGATCCGGATTCGTGTTGCCGCGGTTGTCGAAGTCCGTTCCTGCGTAGCCGCCGGGCAGCGAGACGCTGGGTGAGATGTCGAGCGTCCACCAGTCCGTGCTGTAGATCTCGCGCACGGCGGGCGATGCGGCGTTCGTGGCGACGCCCTCCACGCCCTCGCCGTACGCCGTGTACGCGCCAGCGAGCCCGAGCACGCGGCTCGGCGCGAGCACCGGCCCCTGAAAGAGCTCCAGCGCGTAGTCGTTCCTGGTGATGGGCGCGACGACCGTGCCTGCCTGTGAAGGCGCAGCCGTGTCCGCCTGCGCGCTCCTCACGCTGCCAAATTTCTTCAGGTCAAAAGACGTCAGGTCAAATATCGTCAGCCCAAATATCGTCAGGAAACGTGCGAGGACGAAGGCGACTTTTCGCGCCCAAGCAGGAAGCGCACGAGCGGCTCCGCGTCCAGCTTTGCCGTGGCGAGGAGCGCGTCGAGGAGCTTCTGTCCCAGCCGCGACAGCTCCAGCAGCTGCTCGATGCGTGCATACTGCAACGTTGCGCGCTCGCGGGTCTTCGCGTCGTCCGAGCGCTTGAGCACGTCGAGCTCCGCCAGCGCCTCCTCGAATGCCTCGATGGCAAACTTGATCTCCGACCGCTCGCGCTCGGAGAACACGCGGGAGATCATGCGCCAAAGCTGCACCTCCGCCGTGTAGAAGTCCTTGCGCTCACCCTGTACCCACACCTTGCGAACCACGCCCCATCGCAGGAGCTCCGAGAGCGTCATGCTCACCGCGCCCGACGACAGCTTCAACGTCTCGCGCAGATCCTCCGCCGAGCGCGGCTCCACCGAGAGGTAGAGGACCGCCCAGATGCGGCCCATGTTGCGCTTGAACCCCCAGAACTCCATGAGCCGCCCCACGACGTCGCTCACGGCGGCTTCGCTGGGCCATAGTGTGTGTGCTTCCTTCGTCACGGCTCACCTCTCCCGGTCTAGCAAAGATTCAGCTGGCACGACCGGCTAGCTCCGTGGCGACGCCGAGCAACAGCGTGCGCGCGTGCGACGGAGGAATGGTCGACAGGGCCTCCGCCGCGAGCTTGGTCTCCGCCTCGGCACGGGTGCGCGCGTCCCCGATGGCGCGCGACCCACGCACGCGCTCCGCGATCTTCGGGCCGAGCTCGGTATCACCGGCGCGCAGCTCTGACACCAGCGCGATCAGGGACTCGTCCTCGCGCATGGCCAGGATGAGGGGCAGCGTGAGCTTGCCCTCGAGCAGATCTGCGCAGAGCTTCTTGCCGCTCAGCTCCGGCGGGGACGCGTAGTCGATGACGTCGTCGACGAGCTGGAACGCCACGCCGAGGTGCGCACCAAACTCCGCGAACCGCTCGATGTGCTGCGGCGTCGCCCCGCCCGCGCGCGCGCCCGCGGTGAGCGCCCACACGAACAGCGATGCCGTCTTGTCCTTCACGATGCGGAGGTAGGTGTCCTCCGTGGGGTCGAGGACGGTCCGCCCTCGCAGCTGCACCACCTCACCGTCGACGAGCGTGCGGAGCGTGACGAACAGCGAAGAGAGCGCGTCGCGCTGGCCTGTCTTGCTGACCTGCTCCAGCGCGTGCACGAGCAACAGATCACCCGCGAGCACGCTGACCGCGTTGCCATAGATGCGGCGCGCAGTGGGGACGCCGCGGCGCTCGCTGCCGTCGTCGATCACGTCGTCATGGAGCAGCGTCGCCGCATGAATCAGCTCCGCCGCGGTGGCGAGCTGCTCTGCGGCGGCCGTGATGTCGCCGAAGCACGCGCATGCGAGCAGGGTCGACAGCGGGCGAACGCGCTTGCCTCCGCCCGCGACCAGATGCGCCGCTGCCTGCGTCCCGGGCGCTGCGCCGACCTGCGAGAGCCGCGCGACCTCCGCCTCCACGCGCAGGAACGGCTCACCGACGACCTTCGCCGCGTCGATCAACCGCGCGCGCGTCTTCTCCGGAACGCGTCCGTCGGCGGCTTGTTCGAGCAGATTGAATGCGGCAGCAGGGTGCATCGGCCTCTTCTTCGAGCTCTCCAGCGGGACCATTTGACCGGTACCGTCGAATCCTTCAAATACTTTTGAAGAGTATGTAGGGGCCCCTCCCGGAGCAGTCAAGCAAGGAAAAGCGCTCGAAAAAACAGGGCCTGCTCAACCGCCGAACGCCGTCGCTCCGCCACACATGGACAGCGCCTGGCCCGTGATCGCCGCGGCATCCGGGCCGACCAGAAATGCGACGAACCCTGCGATCTCCTCCGGCTCGATGAAGCGGCCGAGCGGGAACGCCGCGACGGCGTCGGCCTTTGCTTGCGCGGGCGTGACGCCGGCACCGCGGGCGATCTCGGCCAGGCCTTCCGTCGCCATGTCCGTCTCGACCCAGCCGGGGACCACCGCGTTGCAGGTGATCTTCCGGTCAGCCACCTCGTGGGCCGTCGCACGCACCAGCCCGAGGACGCCCGACTTGCTCGCGCAGTACGCGGCATAGCCGGGCACGCCGAACTTACCGAGCACCGAAGAGATCGCGAGCAGCCGACCGCCTGCGCGCAACGCGGGGACCGCGGCCTGAAACGTGTAATATGCACCGAGTAGGTTGGTCTCGAAGATCCCGCGGGCGCGCTCGAGGTCCGCCTCCCCCTCCGCGCCTTCTCGACCGAGCGGCACGCGCCCCGACACGCCTGCTCCCGCCACGGCGATGTCGAGCCCGCCAAACGCCGTCTGGGCAAGCGCGACTGCCGCGCGCGACGACGCCGGGTCGCGGACGTCGGCCTTGAGGTGGCGCGCCTTGCCGCCGCCGTTCGCGATCTCGCCGACCACCTCCGCGATCTTCCGCTCGTCGCGCCCGGTGACGACGACGTGCGCGCCGCGCGCGGCCAGTAGAAGCGCGATGCTGCGCCCGATGCCGCGGCCGCCGCCCGTCACCCACGCCACCTTCCCGCTGAGCACTTTCTGTGAGGTCATTGCACGGGAGAATTGACCAATGCGCCAAAGAGAGCAAAAGATTCTCGCGTGAGCGAAGACACAGATGGGGGAGGCGACGACGACGCAGACGATTCTCCGCCCAGGAGCGCGGAGGAAGAGCGGCTCGCTCTCGCAGGGCGCAAAGGACGACGGGTCGGGACCGTGATCATGGTGGTATTCGGCACCTGGTTCGTGCTCACCACCGTCTACAACTTCGCCGTTGACGTTTTTGGCAACGTTTTTGGCTTAAAATGACGGGGAACTGCGGTAGAAGCGGTCCCGCATGCAGCAGACCGACGAGACAGTCGAGCCAAAGGCTCCGCCCACTTTTGATGCGCTCGCCCTGAGCGCCGACATCCGCAAGGCCATCGACGCCCTCGGCTACAAGAACCCCACACCAGTGCAGGTTGCGTGCTTCGAGCCCGCCAGCCGCGGCAAGAGCCTCGTCGTCCAGGCCCGGACCGGCACGGGAAAGACCTGCGCATTCGGCCTTCCCATCATCGACGCGCTCGTGAAGAAGTCCGTCGCCAAGGCGCAGGCGCTCGTCCTGGTGCCCACACGTGAGCTTGCGCTGCAGGTCGGCCGAGAGCTCATCCGGCTCTCCGAGTTCCGCGGCACCAAGGTCATGAGCGTCTACGGCGGCGCCCCCATGGGGAAGCAGATCGAAGAACTCGCCGCTGGTGCGCAGATCATCGTCGGTACGCCGGGGCGCGTGCTCGATCACCTTCGTCGCGGCACGATGGACCCGACCAGCATCCGCATCTTCGTCCTCGACGAGGCAGACGAGATGCTGTCGATGGGCTTCGCGAAGGAGCTCCACGCCATCGTCGAGTTCCTGCCGAAGGACCGCCAGGGCTTGTACTTCTCTGCCACCATCCCGCCGGACATCGAGCGCCTCGCGAACGCGCAGCTCAAGGATCCGGAGTACATCACGCTGTCGTCCGACTCGGTCGGCGCGCTCAGCGTCAAACACTTCATCTATCTGACGCGGGGCGGCGGCACCGACAAGCGCGCGGACATCGTGAAGGTCCTCGAGGTCGAGGACCCCGAGAGCGCGATCCTCTTCTGCAACACCAAGGACGAGACCGAGAAGCTCGCCGAGTACCTGAAGGTGCGGGGCTACGACGCCGACTGGCTCAACGGTGATCTCGAGCAGCGTGAACGCGAGCGCATCATGCAGGCCACGCGCGAAGGCAAGCTCCGCTTCCTGGTCGCGACCGACGTGGCGGCGCGCGGCATCGACGTCTCGCACCTCACGCACGTGTTCAACGCGGACTTCCCCGAGAACGCGGAGGCGTACGTCCACCGCACGGGCCGGACAGGCCGCGCGGGTCGTACGGGCACTGCGATCTCGATCGTCGGACCCAAGGACGTCGGCAACCTCTACCTGCTGCGTCTGACCTACAAGATCCGCCCCATCGAGAAGCAGCTTCCGAGCAAGGGTGAGCTCGCGACGCGCGCGGAGGCGGACATCGTCCAGTTCTTCGCGGAGGCATTCGCGCAGCGCGCAGTGGAGCCCACCGACCTCTCGCTCGCGCGTCGCTTGCTCACGCATCCGGACGCGGAGCGCATCGTCGCGGGCCTCGTGCGGGACCACCTGGGCGCCAAGGAAGCGCAGGGCGGCAACGTGCAGGAAGAGGCCTCGGAGAGCCGACGTGCAAAGAACCCCGCGCCGATCCACGCGGTCGTCGCTGAAGGCACGCCACCGGGCACACTCCGTGAGGGCCTCGCGCCCGCGGGCGGCGGACCACGCAGGGACAACAGACCCGCAGACGCGCCGCGTGAGCAGCGTGAACAACGCCCACCCCGCGACCAGAACCGCGACCAAAACCGTGAGCGTCCTCGTCGCAGCGGCGGCGGGATGCCGCAGGCAGCGCTCGCCAGCTGGGAGCCCCGCGCGGAGGCAGATGACGATCGCCCGATCATGGACGCGAAGGATGCCGGCGCAAACGCGCCCGTCGGTCCGAAGCGCGCGCGCAGCAACGACATCGCCCTGCCCGGGATCACCATCGAAGGTGATGAGGCCACCGTTGCCATCAAGGGTGACGATCTCGCGGCGCTGCTGCCTGATCTGCCGGCGGAGACGTTGGCGCAGGTGTACGTCGGCGTCGGTCGGCGTGAC
>JANXLV010000092.1 GCA_025355005.1 Myxococcales bacterium
GCTCATTCGCCTCTACTGGTACGGGCTCGAGTTCGGACTGGCGCGCGAAGGCGGGGAGCTGCGCGCGGTCGGCGCCGGGCTTCTGTCGTCGTTCGGTGAGCTCGGCAGGTTCGAGGCCGCAGCGAAGCTCGAGCCGTTCGACGTGGACGTGATCGCTCGCACGCCGTTCGATCCGACCTCGTACCAGTCGACGCTGTTCGTCGCCGACTCGGAGGACGCGCTCTTCTCCGCGCTAGAATCTGCGCTGGAATCCGCGCTGGAATCTGCGCTGGAATCTGCGCTGGAATCGCGCTCGAACGTGCGCGCCAACGTGCTCTAGAACCTGCTCCCAAACCCCTTACGAAGTAGCTGTTTTTCGGGGTGTTTGCGTCGACCGTTCTCGGGCTATCATGGGCGATCCACGATGGACGACAGGCGCGATCCCAGGCCCGAGGGCGAACCGGCAAGCAAGCGTGTCGAGGTGATCGAGAGCCGCAACGCGGCCACGAGCGCCGTGCTCGATCTGAAGCGAGAGCTGATCAGGCTCACGGAGCGAGCTCAGGTCGTCGAGTCGTCGCTCACGGTGGAGCGACGTCAGCGGGGCGAGGCGCTCGCCGAGATGGAGACCCACAAGGAGCGCGAGGCCGCAGCACAGGAGCGCGCGAAGGCGGCCGAAGAGCGCGCGAAGGCAGCCGAGGAGCGGACGAAGATCGCGGAGGTGCGCGCGAAGACCTCGGAGGGGCGGTCTCGCACGGCCGAAGATCGCGCAAAGATGACCGAGGACCGCGCGAACGCCGCGATCGAGCGCGCGAAGAAAGCGGAGGAGCGCGCGAAGGCGAGTGAGGATCAGGCGAAGGTCGCCGAGGACGAGGCAAAGGCGGCCGAAGAGCGGGCGATCACCGCGGAGGAGCACGCGAAGGTCTCGCACGAGCGCGCGAAGGCCGCCGAGGATCGCGCGAAGACCGCGGAGGAGCGCGCAAAGGCAACCGAGGAGCGCGCGCGCGCGACCGAAGAACGCGCGAAGGCTGCGGAGGAGCGCGCGAAGGCCTCCGAGGATCGCGCGAAGGCGGCCGAAGATCGCGCGAGGGCCACCGACGTGCTCGCGAGGGCCGCGGAGGCATTCGCGATGGAGGCGGAAGACCGCGCGAAGGCGGCCGAGCAGCAAGCCGAGGCAGAGAAGGAGCGCGCCGACGCGTCGGAGGCCGCAGAGGCGGCGATAAGTCGCAATCTCCTCGAGCTCCACGACGAGGTGAAGACGGCGTTTTCGCGCATTCCCTCGTTCGCGCCGCCGCCACCGAGCGCAACGGAGACCGCGGTCGAACAGCTCGGCGTGGACGACGGCGTGGACGACATCCCCGGCCCCGCTGCCGTGCCGAGAATGTCGCGCTCGAAGCCACCGTCCCAAGCTCCGGCGCAAGTGCCGTCGCAGGCGGCCCCGTCCCAGCACCCGTCGGATCCGCCGAAGAAGGTGGTGGAGCCCGACCCGTTTCCGTCCATCAGACCTCCGCCGCCGGCGATCTACTCCAGTCCGCCGCCACCGCAGCGACTCCCTCCACCGCCCAGTCCGCGACCGAAGCTGCGCTCGAATCCGCCGGACGCCACGCCGGCAGCGCCAGGCGTGCAGAGCGTCGCGCGCGCCGTCACGCCGGGGCCGCCGCCCGTCGTACTGGACGTGCCCGTCGCCATGGGCTCGGTCGATCCGCCGCTAGTGACCGCACCGCCCATGTCGCGCTCCACGCCGGAGCTCGCCTCGCTGGATGACGAGTGGTCAAAGCCGATGCTGCTGGATATGCCTTTGCCCGTGCGGCAGGAGCGAGACGCGTTGCTGCGTGAGCTCTCGGACCCAGAGAGAGCGTCCGCGGTAGTCGCCGCGCTCAAGGGGCGCGACTGGCTGAGAGGTCTCCCGCCCGAGTCGCTCGTGAACGACCTCGCCGCCATCGACTACAACGACGAGTGCGCAGTGTTCGAGATCGCGCGTGCGTGGGAGCGCGGGGCCATGTCACAGTCGGTCGTCATTCATCTCCAGGCCGAGACCGACGGCAAGCGCCGCGAGCACGACGCGTGGCTCGTGCAGCACCTTGGTGCGGCGACGGATTGCCAGGCGATCTGCGACATCGCGGTGCGAGGAGAGGAGGCGACAGCCACACGAATCTGGCTCCTGAAGGCGCTCGCGCGGCTGGCAGCGGCGCACACGATCGACTGGCAGGAGCTGCTCGCGCCCATGACGGCCATCGCGTTCGACGCCGACGCGACGATTCGCGACGGCGCAACGGCGGTCATCGATGCGCTGCCCAAAGGCGACGAGAAGCGCCGCCTCCTGCTCGACATCCTGCGCAAGGACGACGACGAGAACGTCCTGTCGCGCGCCATCCAGGCCATCGGGGGCACGTTGCCCATCGAGATCGGAACCGCCCTTGCGGAGCGGCTCCTTGGCCATCGTAGCCCGCGCGTGCAGGACGCCGTACGCGATCTCATTGCGCTCGCGCGCGCGCGGCGGTCCCAGATGCCGCCACCTCGCGGCAGCATGCCGCCCGGTTCCAGCAGCTAGTTCACCATGAGCGTCACCCTGACGATCCGCTTGCCCCCCGCGCGAATGCCGGCGTGGTACCCGCCGCAGGACCCCGCCGCGCCTCACGTCTACGAGCTCGGCGAATCCCAGATGAGGTTCGTGCAGCGCGTGCTGCTTCGCGCTGGCGTCCGAGCGGGGCCCGACAACTTCGACGGCTCCGTGGAGAGCTGTGGTTCGATCGCGCGTGCGCTGAGGGGGCTCGTTGGCGACGCAGGCGGAGGCGGCGCGTTCGATGAGCTCCATACCGAGTCCATGCGAAACGACCTGTTTCATTTCGGAGCCTTCAACGCCGTCGCGGCCGACTGCGACGGCTACGAGGTCACCGGTGACGTGCCGGACCTTCCCGAGAGCGAAGCGGGCGACAAGGACGGCGAGGATGGCGAGCACGACGAGGAGCTGGAGCCTTTCCTCGACTGGGCCGCGCTGCGAGCATGGGCCGCAGAGAGCTACGAGATCGAGGACGAGGGAGGCGACATCTTCTCGTTCGTGGTGGATTGGACGGACACCGAGCGGACCCAGCGCGTGGTAGTTCGCCCAGCTACTGTCCAGGACGAGGTGTGCGCCGTCTTTGCGAGCTTCGTTGCGCGCAAGGACCAGGTGGATCCCTGGCTCTTGCTCTCACGCAACCTGACGGACGCGTTCGCCACGTTCGGTCTGGACGACGAAGGGCGCGTCCTCCTCACGTGCACGTTCCCCGTGGCCGTGCTGGCCCCCGGTCGTTTTCATGCGATCGTGGACGTACTTGCCGCCCGCGCGGACGACGCCGAGCACGAATTCACGGACACCGACGAGTTCTGAGCACCATGCGCGCGCTCAGCACGGGCCAGTGGGAAGAAGAGATCTCGGGCGACCTGCGCTATCGCGTGCTCTTGCCCCACGACTACTCCCCCGAGCGCAAGTACCCGCTCGTGGTGTTCCTCCATGGCAGCGGCGAGCGCGGCAGTGACAACGTCGCGCAGCTCACCAAGGGCGTCGGCGCCTTCAACACGAAGCACGTTCGCTCGCGCTTTCCGTGCATCGTCGTCGCTCCGCAGGCACCGGGCGGCGGCTCGTTCGGTGGAGCGTGGTACCCCGGGTTCTGGTCCACGCAGGACGCAGTGGCGCGCCTCACCCACGAGCTCGCGGGGCGACGCACGGTGGACGGAAGTCGCATCTACCTCACGGGGCTCTCGATGGGAGCCATCGGCGGCTGGGAGCTCCTCGTGCGCCACCCGGGGCTCTTTGCCGCAGCGATGCTCGTGTGCGGCGAGCCGAAGGTCGCGTGGGCAGACGCGCTCGCAGACGTTCCCGTCTGGGCATTCCACGGCGCTTCGGACGACGTGGTCCCGGTGGACCCAGCGAAGGCGCTCTGCAAGGAGCTCACGCGCCGCGGCAGTCCGGTGAAGTGGACGGAGTACGCAGGCGTGGGCCACGGCTCGTGGGACCGAGCCTTCGGCGACGCGTCGGTATACGAGTGGCTCTTTGCGCAGCGGCGCAACGCCTGAATCAATCACTCGACCTTTCGCGGCTGACCCTTCGGCATCGGGTTCTCGGTCGCGTGGAAGACGCGCGTGGTCGGAAATGCGAGGTGCACGTCGGGAAGCGCTTCGATGGCCGCGAGCACGGACTCCCACATCGCGCTGGACGAGCTCCTGCGCTCTCGTGGCTTGCACAGATAGCGCATCGTCAGCTTCACGCCGCTGTCGGCGACGGAGGTCCACACCACGGGCGTCAGCTTCGCGAACTTGATGTGGAACGTGTCCGCTGCCTCGTCGATGCGTTGCTGCGCGTCGGGGGACAGCTTCTCCGCGTGCTCGGACACGGTGCGCGTGAGCACCTCCTTCGCGCGGCGCCAGTTGCTCTCGAACGTCACCGTCACCTCGAGCTCGTTCCAGATGTAGCCGAACGCCTCGTCGTAGTTCGCGACCGGGTTCTTGAAGACGAGGCCGTTGGGCACGTGCACCACGCGACCGGTGCTCTGGTCCGCGTGGACCCAGTTGCCGATCTCCAGCAGGATGAACCGGAACATCCGGATGTCGACGACGTCGCCCTGGAATTGCCCGAGCTGCACACGATCACCGACCTTGAACGGGCGTCGCGTCAGGATGTAGATCCAGCCTGCGAAATTCGTGAGCGGGTCCTGGAGCGAGATCGCGATACCGGCGGAGAGGAGCCCGAGATACGTGGCCAGGCCCGTGATGCCCTGCACCCAGAGGTTCACCAGCAGCAGGAGCGACGCAAACCCCACGACGTAGGTGACGACCTTGTTGATCTGGAAGCGCGATGCGGCGTCGTCCACCGTCCCCGCGATGATGCGTCGGGATACGCGCCGCACCAGCGCGTAGACGAGCACGATCACGACGGACAAGAGGATGCGCCACACCAGTGGTGACGTACCGAACGTCGTGTGAAACGCCTCTTCGGCGCGGTTCAACGGGTTCAAACCTTCCCGCCTTTCAGTTGGTCGGTTTGCACAAGCGCTTCGCCCTTCGGGCTCACCGACATGTTCAAGACTTCTCCTCCTTACCCTCGCCCTTGGCCTTGGCCTTCTTCTCGTCCTCACCCTGAGCGATCTCGCGCGCGCTGCCGAACATCGAGAAGCCGCCCGCGATGGCCGCGATGCCCATGAGCGGGAGCATCAGGTACACGAGCGCGTCCCCAGCGCGTTCATTCTTGTGGAGGTGGGTCATCCGGTAGCAACCCGCGCCGCCGAACCCGAGCCCCGCGCAGATGAACACCACGCCACCGACCCACATCGTGTAGCGACCGCCGCCCATTCCAGCCATGGAGACACTCTACCTCTGGAAGCGCGTGCGATCGCAACGCGCACGTGGTTTTTCGCGTAGGCTCGGGCTTGCGATGGCAGCTCTGACGCCGAAGACCCAGCTCGCCGCCTGCGCTCTCGTCGTGATCTCGCTCACTAGCTGCGACCCGCTCGTCGGAGTGAGCCTGAGGGTCAACGTGCCCGCCGCCACCCAGGCCGCATACAGCGGCGGTTACCCCGCGGAGGTCGTCGTGCTGTACCACCGCAGTGGGATGATCGGCGAGATCGAGTACTACCGCGTGGGCGTGCTCTGCGAGGCTACCGCGCAGCCGATCACGTTCAAGGCAGGCTTCGGCGGAATCGGCTGCGCGAACGAGAAGCCCGTGAAGGCCTGGATCCTTCCGCTCGCGGGTGACAAGCCGGTGTGCGGACAGAGTCCGGAGCCGCAGCGCCTTCTCGACAGGCAGGTAGCGGAGAAGCCGTGGGGCGAGGCGGTGGTGTTTCCAGGAGTGAAGAACAGCTGCGGCAATCGCGACACCGAGGTCGACGTGAACCTCGCCGCACCCACCCCGAACTAGGGGACAGGGAACGCGCATGGACGAGCCAATCAACTGGCCGTACGCTGGGATCGTGACCTTCTTATTTGGCGACTCGACGACGGCCCCGTTCGACGAGAATTTTCTCGAGGCGCTCCGCGACGCCATGGATTTCGCGGCTGCGATCGCAGAGTCGGATGAGAAGATCGTCACCGCCGACGCGCGCAAGCTCGGCTGCACCCAGGCTGCCGACGCCGAGGCCGTTCGCCTCGAAGATCTGGCGCGAGCCATGCTCGACGCAGCATCCGCCGCCGAGAAGGGTGGAGCGAGCTCGCCCACCAGCGCCCTCGCAGCGGCGCTCACCGCGGTCGTGTCGGAGCGCCACCGCGATGCGACGCTCGCAGTCACAGCGAAGCTCACCGAGGATGTTCGTGCGATCGACGTGGCGGCGCTCAACGCTCAGAGCCGATACCGCGACGCGCTCGAGGTGTACCTGCTGCTGCGTGAGCCTCCCGACGCGACTAGCCAGCTCACGCTCACGCTCACTTCGCGTGGAAAAAATGACGATCGCTACGATGCGGCGACGACGGGCTGGTCGGAGCTGGGCCTCACGTGGGAGATCGAGCATGCGGTGCCCGAAAGTGGACCATGGGCGAAGCCGGTACGCGTGGACCGCGTGCTCCCGGATGGTCTCTCGATAAAGGCGCCGCAGAAGTCGGGCCTCATCAAGAAGGAGGTGAAGGTCAAGAAGCAGAAGCTCGACCGGCATCTCGTCACGAAGCTGGTCGACGACGGCGGCACTGTGTCCTTCGAGCTCAGGACGGAGCTCGGCGGGGACACGGGATTTGATCTGTCAGTGCAGCTCGAGAGCCGCGTCGTGACTGCGGCGCGGGTTGGTCCGGAGGGCGAGATGGGGATCGGCCCCTTCGACGTCGACCCCGCCGACACGGACGCGCTCCTTTCCCTCGCCGAGAAGCTCCGGGAGACGTCGCTCACGCTTCCGCGGAAGCGGCTCGTCTCCGCGATGTTCGATGGTGCGCCGTTCGACGGTAGCGCAGCGGAGCATCAGCCGAAGCTCGTGGAGGTCGTCGCCAGGCTGGTCGCGAAGCTCGCGCCGGTCGTCGCGGAGATCGCGGCGCGCTCACGCGCGGACGACGAGCTGGTCCTGCGGCGCTCACTGCGCGATGGTCACCGCGAGGAGATCTTCCTGCCGAAGGGGATGCTCCGCAACAAGCTCGGCTCACTCGGCGCCGCCCACCGCGCGCTGTTCGCGCCTCTCCGCCTGGAGGCGCCCGCGAAGGTCCCGGCGCCATTCCCGACGAATGAGCCGCCGACCATTCCCACAGTGCGCTCCAAGGTGGCGTCGTCGATCCCCGTGCCGCCCGGCGGCCTATCGCGCCCCGCGCTCCTCGTGAAACGCGCGGTGCCCGCGCCGCAGCCAGAAGCGCCGCAGCCAGAAGCGCAGCCGCCAGAGCAAGACTACGTCGCGTTGTTCTCGAGCGCTGCGTTCGCCAAGCGAGGCGTCGACGATCGACGCGACGCGCTGCGGAAGATGATCTTCGCGGAGCCCTCACGCGAGACAAGCGACGAGATGCGCAGCGCCCATCAGGCAGCAGTCGCGGCGCTCCAGCTGCTGATCGTGGAGCACCGCGATCCAGCCGACTACGAGATGCTCGGGCTCGCGTACAACGCCATCGGAGAAGCAGGGCAGGCGACCGAGATCTGGAAGAAGGCGCTCGACCTCGAGCGTGCGCGAAACCCCGAATCCGCCCTCTGCGCAAGCTTGCAACGGCGCGTAGGCGCCCCGGCGACCAGCGGGACTTGAGGCGCAGGGAGGGTTACTCTTCCCGCGTGGACCCGAAACGCCGCTCCGAGAAAGAGCTACTCGAGCTCACAGCCCGAACGCTCGCGCACTATCAGAAGAACGCTGCGTCGTTCGCCGAGGCCACTGCTCTCCACGACGTCTCGCAGAACTACGCTGCGCTCCTTGCTGCCATCAAGACGTCGCCGCCGTTCCGCATCCTCGACCTCGGGTGTGGTCCTGGTCGCGACCTCGCGTGGTTCAAGTCGCAGGGCCACGAGGCGGTGGGCCTGGACGGTTCGCTCGCCTTCGTCGAGATGGCGCAGAAGGCGACGGGCCTGTCGGTCCTGCACCAGAACTTCCTTGCGCTCGATCTGCCACCCGCGCACTTCGACGGCATCTTCGCCAACGCCACGCTGTTCCACGTCCCCGTGCAGGAGCTCCCACGCGTGCTGCGCGAGCTCCACGACGCGCTGGTGCCCGGCGGCGTCTTGTTCTCCTCCAATCCGCGCGGACTCGACACCGAGGAGCAGACCGGAGAGCGCTTCGGTGCGTTCCACACGCTCGAATCGTGGCGCGTCGTCGTGGAGGGCGCCGGATTCGCGGAGGTCGCGCACTACTACCGCCCCGCGGGAAAACCGCGCGAGGAGCAGCCGTGGCTCGCGACCGTATGGCGCGCTCTCTAAGGTTCGAGGAACGTGAAGCGGAGAAGACAACAATCGATGAGCTCCTGGAAATCCTCGGGTATCGGCGCGCTCGCGCTCATGCTGGCGAGCTGCAACGGCGATCTCGACCCGAACGCGCCCGCGTGGCAGCAGGTCTCGACCGGTGCGCTTCCGGCGCGCTGGGGGCAGGTCGCGGTGGATGATCAGCGCCGCGACCGCATGCTTGTCTTCGGCGGTGACGACGGCAGCGCCTCGAACGCGCAGCTCAATGACCTCTGGGCGCTCGAGCTCACCGCGCTCACGTGGGACCGGCTTCACGTGCAGGCGGGCGCGGCGCCGTCGCCCCGCACGGACCTCGCAAGCGCGCTCGATCTCTTGCGCGACCGCTGGATCATCATTGGTGGGCGCGTGGGGCTGGGCACCTCGATCGGCGAGACCTGGGCCCTGGATCTCAAGACGCTCGTGTGGAAAGAATTGCCGCAGCTGCCCACGGCCCGTCATGACGTCCCTGCCACCTCCGACGGCGGGCGCGCGTGGGTGTTCGGCGGCGCAGGCGTGCTCTTCCAGTCATTGGACGATCTGTGGGAGCTCGACTTCGCGACGGACACCTGGACGCAGCTGCCGGACGACGGTGTGCGCCCACCCGCGCGCGGTTCCAGCTCGCTCGCGTACTCGAGCGGGTCCATCTACATGTTCGGCGGACATGACGTGGCCGTCGTCCATCGCGATGCGTGGCGCTATGACCTCGCAAAGAAGCGCTGGTTCCAGCTCGAACCAGGCGGCGCTGCGGTCGCGGTCGCGCATTTCGGCTACGCGACCGACCCGATCTGCAACGAGCTCTTCCTGTCCGGCGGCGACAACCTGGACAACTTCGATGTGGCGTTCACGGATCGCCTCGCGCTCGGTGGCTCACCTCGGTTCGCTCGCGTGCACACGTCTGCGATGCCGCCGCCGCGCGACCATGCATCGCTCATCGTGGACGGCGGTCACCGGCGCCTCGTGCTCCTCGGTGGCGGCTCTCTGGGTGACGGATTGGGGCTTCGCGGCGACGCATGGATATACCCGCTGGGAGCGTGCCCGTGAGCGCTCGCGGAGTCGTTCGCACGCTCGCTCGCGTGCTCGCGTGCTCGGTGGCGCTTCTTCCGCTCGCTGGCTGCTACTCGTTCTCCAACTTCGGTCGCGCGCGCGTCGTGGATCAAGGGCACGTCGAAGCGTGGGTTGCGCCCGAGGCGCTCATGGCGACCAGCGGCAGCGGCATGTCGATCCGGCCCATCGGTGACATGGGCGTCCGCTACGGGCTCACGCGCTCCGTCGAGCTCGATGCACGCCTGACGTCCGTCGGCGGAGCCCTGGGACCCAAGCTGCAGCTCTTGCGAGCGCCCTCGCGTTCGTCGGGATTGGATCTGGCGCTCGCGCCCGCGCTGTCGTTCACGTACCCGGACAAGGTGGCAGCGGAGCTCCCGCTGCTCTTCGGTATCAACCTGCCGCACAGGAATCAGCTCGTGCTGGCGCCGCGCGTCGCGTACCTGGAGCGCTTCGGCGTGCCCGGCTTCGATCGGCCCGTGAGCTTCATGTTCGTCGGTGGTTCGCTCGGCTTCGCGTGGTCCGTCACGCCGAGCTTCACGCTCATGCCGGAGCTCTCGTTCCTGACGCAGCTCTACGCCGAGCCCGGATTCAACAGCAACGTGGGCGGCGGCCTGGGCATGCAGGGCGGCATCGGCTTCCTGTACGATCTCTGACTCTATCTGGCGGACGTGGGAATGAACGTGCGCGTCGTGTTGAACATCACGCGCTCCGCATCCACGATCTTCTCGATCCAGACGCTCTCGTCCACGCCAAGATCGATCGGCTCCGCGCCGTCCACCTCGCTGCCGTGCCCGTCGATCACCACGCGCACGACGCACGCGTGCGGCCCGCGCGCAGACGCACCGATCACCACGGCCCACGCGCTGGAGCTGAGCTCCACGACCGTACCCGCCGGGATGATGCCCAGCGCGCGCACCAGCAGCTTGCCAAGGAGCGGATCCGCACCGGGCTTCGTGATGATCGATTCCACCGCCTTCACCTGCGGTTCGGGACGTGTGCCGTCTCGCGGCGCCACGCGCTCGAGCAGCTCGCGCGCCACGGCCACGATGCCTGACGCAAGGAATGACGGGAGCTCGCCTTGCCACACGGGGCCGAGCACGGTCAATCGCTCGAGCCACGCCACCTCCGTCACCATCGCGGCGCGGTATGCGCTCTGCGGATTCACGCCACCGGTGGTGATGCATGCGAGCGACGCGGCGGGCACGACCATCGCCTCTTCGCGGTCGCTGAGCAGCCGATCTCCCGCACGCCCGCGAAGGCGCGCGTGTCCGGCCTCGGTCCACATGGCTGCCATCACGAGCTGCGACAACACGACGCGGTCCTTCGTCACCTGTCGCGCCATGGCAAGTGAAAGGATCGCGCTCTGCAGCGCGCGCCCAGCGTCGTCGCGGTGCGACTTTGCCATGGTGGTCATACCCAGTAGCGCGGGATCTTCCTCTTCCGAAAGGACCACAAACCGTTGAGCAACGCGCTTCACGCGGTGAGGCAGCACGGTGACGTTCACCGCCACGTCCGCGTACATGCTGCGGAGGAGCACGAGCGCGGTCGCGTAGAGCTTCAGGATCTGCTCCGCGGGGGACCGGCCCTTGTCGCTGCCGCGTTGCAAGATGTGCGGGTCAATCTTGCGA
Organism: Myxococcales bacterium; assembly: GCA_025355005.1. Taxonomy (GTDB): domain Bacteria; phylum Myxococcota_A; class Polyangia; order Polyangiales; family Polyangiaceae; genus JANXLV01. The sequence goes on from JANXLV010000092.1 coordinate 11,008, forward strand.
ACTGTGATCCCCTCGATGTTCCACTGCGAGCGGCGACCGCTGGACGCGCGCGTGGCCCGGACCAGCGCCGCAGCGAGCTCCAGAAGCTTCGCGTCCGTGACCCCCGGCTCGAACGTGATCTCCGAGACACCCACCGCGGCGAGCAGCTGACCGAGCTCCGCTGCGGACTCGTACGCGCCGCGCGCCGCGCGCAACAGCTGGCCGCACACGAAGATGGAGTCGGAGACGAAGGCGATGGAGATGGCGCTCCCGATCTCGGCGGCGATGGTGTCCAGCGTCGCCGCGCAGCCAGTGGCTGCGTCCTTCACGGCCGCGTTGTCCAGCGCGTGCACGAAGGAGGTCTTCATCAGCCGGAAGATCGCGAGCACGATGTCCGAGCTCCGGCCGCGGATGCGCTCGAGGACCGGATTTCCCGTCTCTCCAGCGCCGCAGTGCGAGAGGAAGTCCTGTTCGCTCATCGTTTTTCCCCCGTGGGCTTCCTGGGCGGGCCGACGGACGGCGCGGACGGAGGAGGAGGAGGCCGCGAGAGCGCGTTTCCCGCGGCTGCGCGCAGCCGGTCGCTGTTTCTCCACCGTGCCGACGCAGCCGCACCGAGCGCCTCACGCGACTCTTCACTGCCGCCGATCCGTGCAAGGAGCTCCACCGCCAGCAGACGAGACTGCTCGCGCGACTCGGACGGGATGATACCGGCGTTCGCGAGGAGCTCCACGCAGACCTCCTCGGCGCGTCGCGGTGCGAGCGCGGCGAGGGTCTCGAGCGCCTGCCTCCGCTCGTCGAACGGAAGCGCGTCGAACTTGGGACCCCGGATGCGGAGCACGAGCGAAGGGCCCGCCACCCTGACTCCGTGCTGGCCGATGGTGCGGAGCGCTGCGAGGCGCACGTTGCCATCAGCGTCCTCGAGCAACGCCTTGAGCTCCAGCCGCAGGCGCTCGCTCGCTGCGCCTTCGACGTGACCAAGCGCCTCGATGCGCACGACGGCGTGCGGCGAGCTGGACGCGCGCAGGATCGCCGACTTTGCCTCCGCGGAGCCAATCTTCACGAGCACGCGGATCACGGCCAGGCCGAGGTGCTCGTTCGCGACAGCGAAGAGCGCGCCGAGTCGCCCCTCGTTGCCGACGCCGGAGCGCCCGAGGTATTCGAGAAGAACGTCCTTCAGCGATTCGTCGGTGACCTCTGGCAGGGCCGCGATGACGGCGTCCATGTGTGCCGCGTCGAACGCGCCGAAGAGGGTGCGCACGTCGCCCACGCCCGCAGGGTCGGGCGCCGATGCCAGGTGAGTGAGCATCAGGCCGAGTGTCTTGGGCGAGACGATCGCGCGGCTGAAGTCTGGATACCGCGGTCCCACGGTGCGGCTCATCGCGGCGGCAGTCGAGAGCGCGAGCCCCGCGTGGTTCGTGGCCACGCCGTCGATCGCGCCGCGCAGCGGGAGTATGAGGCCTTCCGTGGCGTTCGCGGCGCGCGCTTCGACCCAGGCAAGCGCCACTGTCTTCATGAATTTCGCGTTCGTGGCAGCTGCGTCCGGCCGCAGGCGCGCGTCGAGCACGCGAACCAGATCGCCGCCGAGCGCAAGCGCGCGCTCCTTCGCGCCGAGCGCCGTCCTTCGTGCCATTGCGCCGCCGCGGCCGAGCATGGCCTCTGCGCTCACGACGGCCTCTATCGTGGCGCGGTCACCGCCTTGCAGGCTCACGAGGAGCCGAGCGTTGTGGGCCTCTGCGGAAAGGTTGGCGTCGCCGCGCTTGTTCCAGCAATCGGCGACCTGTCCCGGCAGGCTGATTCGGCCGATCGCCTCGACGCCGCGCACGTCGTTCTCGAAGAGGCTGCGGCGGTTCTGATCACCTTCCGCGAAGGTGTCGATCGCCTGGTACGAAACATGCGGAAAATCAGCCTCCCAGAGCAGCGTGACGAAATCGTCCTCGGGCGCCATCTCTCGCGCGCGGTCCAGCATGAGAATGCGAAGGAGCGAACCGAACTCTTCTTCCGAGAGACCCGGCGCGAGCGCGATGAGGCGCACGCCGTCCGCGAAGAGCTGGTACGGCACACGATCGAGCGGCGCGCGCGGCTCCCACAGCGGCTTGCCGCCGGCAGCGAACGAATACGGGGTCACGTTCCACGCGATCGCACGGGCGGAGCGGTCCAGCGTGGCGATCGCGTGCTTCACGGCAAGGGAGAGGCGCTTCTGCGTCTCGGGATGGTTGCTCCCGTACTGCACCGAGATCACGAGCGCGCGCTCGACCAGTGAGAAGAAAGACTCCAGCGCCGCCCGCTCTTCGTCGCTCACCTGCGCCACGGCAAACGCGTCACCGGCCTCGGCCTCGGCCTTCGGCGCTGGCTTCATCGTGTCTGCGTTGCCCAGGACGGACGCCGACGCCGCGCTCTCGGCCGCTGCGTGGATCTCCGGCGCCGACTCCACGATCTCGGCGCGCATCTGCGCGGCGTCCGGGTAGCGTTCGCGTTGTTCGAACGAGAGCGCGCGGTCGACGATGCGGACCAGTGCAAGCGGCGCATGGGGCATCATGCGCGCCAGAGAGCGCGCAGGGCGCATGGCGGCAGCGATGAGCACCTCCGTGATCTCTCCGCCCTCGTGCACGGGCCGCCCCGTGAGAAGATTGAACATGATGGCGCCCATGGCCCAGATGTCCGTGCGCGTGTCCACGTCGCCCCAGCTGCCCTTTGCTTGCTCAGGCGCCATGAATGCTGGCGTGCCCATGATGATGCCAGTACGCGTGCGCTTCACGAACTTGTCCGGAGCTCCCATCCGCGCGATGCCGAAATCGAGCATCTTGAGGGCGGGTCCTGTCGCCAGAAAGAGGTTCTCTGGCTTCAGGTCACGATGGACGACGCCGGCAGCGTGCGCGGCATCCAGGATGTCCAGCGCAGCAGCCGTGATCGCGAGCACCTCGTTCACGGGCAGGATGCCGGAGGTCTGCTGCGCGCGCTCCTCGATCGACTGGCCTTCGAGCAGCTCCATCGCCAGGTACGGATCGCCCTCCTCGGACACGCCGTGGTCGAAGATGCGGACGATGCCCGGGTGGTCGATGCAGCTCGCGATCCGCGCCTCGTCGAAGAAGCGCTCACGCACACCCGGCAGGATGCCCGCGGACCGGTGCAGCACCTTGACGGCAACGCGCGCGCCGTTCGCGGCGGCGGCTTCGTACACGCCACCCATGCCGCCAACGCCAATGAGGCGGAGCAGACGAAACCGCTTCGCGATGATCGTGCCAGTCCGTTGCTCGGCGGCCGACGTCAGCTCGTCGTCTTCCATGCCCCGACTCAAGGTAGCACACTCGGGCGGGGATCAGCGGCGAGTCAGGCCGTGCTCCTCGCGGATGGCCGCGTTCTTCGCCTCGGCGCGCACCAGCGCCGGACGGGCGCCGATGCGGTCCATGTAAGCGGAGAACGAGGGCCGCGCCTCGATCATCTTGAAGCCGACCATGAAGCGCAGCGTACCGCCGAGGATCACGTCGGCCATGGAGAACGAATCACCGAGGACCCATTCCTTGCCGGCGATCGCGCTCTCGATGGACGCAAGCATCGCGTCGTGCGCGCCCCACCCGGCCTGACCTTCCTTGTACGTCCACCCTGCGCCCTTCGCCATCGCGCCAGGCTCGATGACGGACGGCGCGAAGAGCGACCAGCGCAGGTAGGCGCCGCGCTTCGGGTCATCGGCCTTGGGCGCGAGCGTTCCGTACGAGTGACGGTCGGCCAGGTAGAGCCCGATGGCCGCGGACTCGGTCACGACGACGTCGCCGTCGGTGAGAATCGGCAGCTTGCCCATGGGGTTCAGCGAAAGGAGCTCGGCGCTCTTCTGCGTGCCCTTCATCAGGTCGACGAAGCGGAGCTCGTACGGGACGCCGACCTCCTCGAGCATCCAGACGACGTTGGCCGCGCGAGAGAACGGGTGATGGTAGAGGACGATCGACATTGGGGGAGCCGCCTTTCAGAGGGCGCCAGTCTACCAGCTACACGGAGAGCAGTCGCGCTTCCACGAGCTCCGACTCCGTGACCTTGTCCCCGATGGTGACGTAGAGCTTCCCGTCGTTGCGTGCGAGCTCCACCTTGAGCCGCCGAGCCATCTGATCACCGAGCGCATCCAGAAACGCGCCGTCGAGTACCCACACGACGATGTCGTCGATCTTGTGGATCGGGCGCGTGGCGGCTTCGCGCTGCAGGGACGCGAGCGATGCGTGGCTGAACAACACGACGCGCCCGGCCGCCTTCGAGGCCTTGTGCAGGCGCTCGGCGGAAGGAGAGCCCACGTCGATCCACGCGAGCCGCAGGCCTGTCGGATCATGAATGGACACAGGTGGCTCGTCCGTGTCGGACAGGCCGCCTTTGCTGAACGCGATGCCGTCCTCGTACGAGAGGCAATACGCGAACGTGCGCGTCAGCATGTAGCGCATGCTCTCCGACGGATGACGCGCGATGCGAAGGTCCAGCGTCTCGTAGACCGAGCGGTCCACGTCCGACAGCGTCACTTCGAGATGGTAGATCGTCGGGGACTCAGCCATGGCGCCGCACTTCACCACGGCAGCCGCGCAAAGTATTGCGCCGCCTTCGTGCGCGCGAAAGTCGTGGTCTTGGTCGTGACATCGCGCTAACCGCAGTGCGCATGGGCGCACAGTGGAAGCAGAAGCACCGCGAGACCTCGGCCAACGCGAAGGGCCGCATCTTCACGAAGCTCACCAAGGAGATCATGGTGGCCGCGCGGAATGGCGCGGACCCGTCGATGAACCCGCGGCTGCGCATGGCGGTCGACGCGGCGAAGAAGGCGTCCATGACCAAGGAGACACTGGAGCGCGCCATCAAGAAGGGCGCGGGCCTCCTCGACGAGGTGCTCAACTACGAGGTCGTCACGTACGAGGGCTTCGCGCCGCACCAGGTCCCCGTGATCGTGGAGTGCCTGACCGAGAACCGGAATCGCACCTCGTCGTCGATGCGCATCCTCTTTCGCAAAGGGCAGCAGGGCGCAGCTGGCTCGGTGTCGTGGGACTTCAACCGCCTCGGCGCGGTCGAGGCCTCTCCGCCCGCCGGGGCTGCGGTGGACGCAGAGGAGGCAGCGATCGAGTGCGGCGCCGATGACCTGGAGCCCGCGGACGACGGAGCCACGCGCTTCTTCACAGGACCCACCGATCTGGATCTCGTGAGCAAGGCGCTCACCGAGCGCAAGTGGACCGTCACGTCCGCCCAGCAGATCTGGAAGCCGAAGAACCCCGTGACGCTCGGCGACGCGGAGCGCACGGAGGTGGAGTCCTTCCTCACCGCGCTCGACGACGACGACGACGTGCAGAACCTGTACGTCGGGCTCCCCTGATCACGCCGGCCCTGATCAGCCGGCCGACAGCTCAGTAGCGGTAGCGCCAGAGGATGTCGGCCATGGAGCTGCCGAGATTTCCGAACGTGGTCGCGAGTGACCAGTTGCGGAAGAAGCGCCAGTCGATCGTCGCATACGTCGTGTCCTGGTTCGTGCCGGGAGGTGGCGTTCCGAGCACGAAGGCGATCTGAAGCGAGAGATCGCGCGCGATCCTGAGCTCCACCTCTGGACGCGGATTCGCCTGGCTTGTGTCGATCTTCGTGGAGATGTCCATGCCCGTGAGCTTGTCGATGCCCTCGTTCAGACCGCCCGTCGCGAAGCCACCCACCGCCGATCCCACGGTCGTGGTCGGGTCGGAGGTCTGCTGCTGCGCGTACGGCGTGGACTGCGCGCCGTCGGACGACCCGAAGAGGATCAGCGACACGATCTCGTTCTGCGGTCGCGGCGGCTCCGAGCGGAGCACCACCTTGCCCGTCTTGAGCGGACCGATGTAGTCCGCGAACACCTCGGTACCATCGGCTGCCTTCCAGCTCGCCGTGAGGTTGACCTCTGGATTCTGTGGATCGCCCACGAACGTCGCGGTGCCCTTCTGGATCTCGAACGGCTTGCCCTGCACGTCGAGCTTTCCGCTCTTCAACGTGATCTGCCCGCGCATGGTCGTCTTGTCCGCGATCTCCATCGTGGTCTCGCCGCCGAGGGCCGCGCGCAGATCCGTGCCGCGGCTCACGTCCACGTTGCCGAGACGGATCGCGACCTCCAGCGTCCGAGGGCTCTCCCCCGCCTTCTTCTGCGCGACGTGGTCGCGCGTCCGCCCCAGGACCTTGAACTCGTGCGTGCCGGTGTAGACACCCACGTGGAGGTTGTCTGGCGGCGGCTCCAGATCCTGCACGGCACGCGGCGTCACCTCTGGTAGCTCCACGTGGAACTCGGGAACGTCGATCTTGACCTTCGTATTGCCCGAGGCGCTCGTGGCTGCGGTCAACGAGAGCCCGCCGTATCCACTGCCGAGCACCGAGCCACCAAGCGAGAGCGGCAGCGCGTCCTTCTTCGCGATCGCGAGCTTCAACGTGGCGTCGGTGAGCGAGACGCCGGCAAGATGGGCGCCGCCGCTGCCCGTGACCTTGCCAGTGGTACCGAGCGCGACCAGGTCCGTGAGCGCCAGCGTGCCATCCTGGGCGAGCGTGACCTTGGCGTTCACGCCATGGAGCTCTTCCCCCGTGGCAGAAGGAACGACGCGCGCATCATGCAGTAGAACGTTGCCGGACATGGTCGGCTGCTTGCCCAGCGCGAGCTCGAGGCGCGCGTCGCCATCGATCAACCCGTCGAGCTCGTCGACGGTGCTGGCGAGCACGGGCTCGAGAAATGAGGCCTGCAGGTGCTTCGCCGCGACCGTGAGGGAGAGCGCGTCCAGCGGCGCGGGCTTCGGACGAAGCTCTCGACCCCAGCCCATCGCCATTTTTCCCGTCAGCTCCGCGAAGCCGTCCTTCTCGTCGAAGCGCGCATGTGCGTCGAGCATGTTGCCGTCGTACGCGGCCTCCACAACGACCTTGGAGAACCGCGTGCGCCCGATGGTGAGCCGGTTGGCCTCGAGCTTGGCCGTAGCCCGCGCGTCGTCGTGGTAACGAGTGACCTCGACCTCCCCGCTCACGCGCCCGCCGATGTCGAGATCGGACAAGTCGGCGATTGCGCCAAGCGGAAAGTGGACCAGCGTGGCCTTCGCGGAGCCGTTCCACGCAGGATCGATCTTACCCGTGACGAACACGCCCAGGTCTGCGTTCGCGTGCGCCGTCAGGTGCAGATAGGACTCGAGCGGTGAGCTGACGTCCACGGCAAGGTCCGCGACCTTCGCGCCGTAGGTGCCGTGCACAGCGAGGTCCATCGGCTTTGCGTCGGGCATCGCCGTGAACGTCGCCGCGCGCGCGCTGGCGTCGAGCGCGATCGTGGGAGCGAGCGCGGGGCCTCTCGCCGTCGCGTCCAGCTCGAGGAAGCCACGCACCCATGCGGGGCGCACGAGAAGCGGGAGCGTGGCGAGCTCGCGCGGGGGGACATGCACGTGTGCCGTCATCGGCTGTTGCATGAGCGCGGACACGCTGTCGGGGCCGATCAGCGCCGCGTACGGCAAGTCCTTGCTCTCGACCTCCACGGTCACGAGGGTCCCGAGCACGTCCGTGGCGCGCGCCGAGAGCTTGCCGGAGCCGCCGTTCAGTGTCACATCCGCGGTCACATCGACACCGCGCAGCTCCCACGCCGGTTTTCGCGCCGCCAGCAGCCGTCGCGTCTGGAGCGTCACCGCGAGCGATGGCGCATCGTCCGTCGCGGAGGCGCGCGAGGTGTGTACGGCGAAATCCAGTGTTCCCGAGAGATCCACCGGGGGAAGCGTGTTCGCCGGAAGCAACGCCACCGCACTCGGGATGTCCACGCTTCCGTCGAGCGACACGTCGCCCCACGAGGATCGCCACGAGCTCTGGAGCAGCGGACCCTTGCCGCCCACGTGGATGGTCGCCTCGTTCACGTGGAGGTTGCCCAGGCCCGCGACGGTCGCGGTCGCCCGCCCGTTGAGGTCGCGACCATGCAGCGTTACCTCGCCCGAGACCGCGATGCCTTGCTGCTCATCCCACGTGAGGCCCGTGACATTGAACCGCGCGGCGCCATCTCCGTGCCCGCCCGTAGTTCGCGCGTCCACTGCGAACGCGACAACTCCTTGCTTCAGATGATCGTCGGCGCGAAACAGGTAGGCCACGTCGTGCAGGTTGAGCCCGGCCGACAATGCCTGCAACGTGAGCACGCCGCCCTGGTTCGTCAGCGACCCACGCAGCGGTTCTCCGACGCCAGTCAACTCCGCGTCGTGCACGTCCAGTAGGTCCCGGCCAATGCGCACCTTCGCGACACGCGCCTGCATCGCCGTGGTCCTTCGCCGAAGCGTCACGTCCGCATCGGTGATCGTCGTCACGGCGCCCACTCCAACCGTTGCGTGGCCTTCCACGCTGGGCGTATCCACGCCGTGTGCCGACACGGTCACGCCGAAGTTCGCGGGAGAGCCGCTCGCGGTCGCGCTCGCGTGGTTCCACGTGAAGCGCTCCTCGCGCACGTTCGTTGCGTCGACCGTCGCTTCGAACGCGGGCGCGGTGAATGTGCCCGCTGCATGTCCTGAAATAGTCGCCTGCTCCACGCGCAGCTCGTCTCGTCGGAATCCGTTCACCGTCGCGCGCACGTTCGCGTCGAAGCGCGGCGTGGCAGCGATCGTCATGACACCTTTCGTCACGACGTCAGCGCGGCCCGCGCCCACCCAGCCGATTCGACGGACTCCGCCCAGGCTCGCCACGACCGTATGCGCGTTCACGTCGATCGAGCCGCCCCCCTTGCCCGGATGGAACGAGAGAGTCACGTCCGTGGGCGCGCCCGGCTCCAGGATCTTGCCCGTGGCCGTGGCGGCGAAGCCTGGATCTCCCGCGCCGCTCGAGCTGCGTTGCTCGAACGTGCCGCGGAGGTCCGTCGCCGGGATCGTGGCCCCGTCCACGGAGCCTACCGGAGTCGTGAGTGTGTAAGATCCAAGCATCGGCTGCCCGGATTGCGCGTGGAGCTCCACGTCTGCGCTCGTTCCCAGTCGTGACGCGGGCGCGGTGGGCGCGAAGTTGCGAATGTCCACGTCCGTGGCATCCACGTGACCCTTCACCGTGAGATCTTTTCCGAGCGTGAGGAGCGCGCTCGCGTCCACCGTGCTCGCGCCCAGGTTTGCGCGCGCTTTGATGTGGAGCGTGTCGAGCGGGCCGCTCGCCTCCGCGTGCAGCGCGAGAGGGGCGTAGAGTGGCGCGGTCGGGAGCATCGCGCGCACCTTCGCCGCGTCGACCAGCGGAACGTCGGCGGCGGCGCTCCAGTCGTTGCCATCGAGATCAAGACGCCCGTGCGCGGCGACCTGACCCACGAGCCCATCGAACGTGCCTCCGAGACCCAGCATCGCGCCACGCGCGGAGGGCAGCACCACGTAGCCGGTCACGACCCCCACTGCGTTCGCGTTCGCGGGAGCGCCGCGCGTCGTCAGATCGACGTGCGTGACTTCGACACGCGCCCCGTCAGCAGCGGCGCGCACGGAGCCCTGGACGTTGTCCGCGTCGCCATCCAGGAGCGGTGCGCCCGTGATGTGGCCATGGAGCCATACGTGCCTCAGGTGAATGCGGACGAGCTCCACCTTGAACGGCGGCTGCTTCCCATCGGGCGGAGGCAGGGGCTTGGCGAAGGTGAATGCGCGTGCGATCTTCGGAACACCGGTCGCGTCCTCGTCGAGGACCACCGTGGCGTCGTCGATCTCGATGTCGAAGACACCGATCACGCCCTTTCCGGCGAGGATCGTTCGGACCAGCGCCATCGCATCGATGCGAGCACGGAGCCCATGCGCGACGATGACCTTGGTGCCATCGGGCGCAGTCACGTATGCATCCGCCCCGCGAACCCCCTTCACACCGAGATCGTCCACGTGCTCGAGGACGATCTTGCCCTCGAACAACGTGGCGAGCCCATCGGAGACCTCCTTCGCCGCGAGCTTCCGCGCGACCGGCACGTCGACGTGGAGCAGCACGCCCACGCAGAGAAGCAGCACGAACAGCGCGCCGTAACCGATCGCCTTGCCGGCTGCGGCAAAAGGCCGCATGGCGAGAGCGCCAGGTTTACGCGCGGCGTCCATGTCAGTACGCCTCACCGATGCCGATCGCGATGGCGATCGGGATGCCCGTGGTGGGGTGGCCACCGAAGAACGTGGGCTGGAGCCCGTTCGTTGGGTCCGCGTTGAATGCTGAGACCTCGTCCTTGTAGCCCAGCACCTGGGCTGGCTGGACGCGGTAGCCGATGTCGAGGCGAATGGGGCCCACCGGCGTGTCGTATCGGGCGCCGCTGCCGCAGGAGAGGTGCAAGTGGTCGAGACGAATGTCCGTCTGCTTGGGCGATACGTCGCTCATGTCGCAGAAGAGCGCCGCGGAGAACGCGCCCTTGACCGGGAAACGAAGCTCGTTCGACAGCTCCCACAGCGTGAACCCGCCGATCGGCACGGAGCACGCCTGCGGATCCGGCGCGACGAAATTGTTGTCCGGTCCGGGCGGCTTGCAGCTCTGGTTCTGTTGAAAGGCGCCCACGGGTGTGAGGAACGGAACGATGCCGTGCGGCGACACACCGCGCAGCGGGAAGCCGCGGTTGGACGACGGACCACCGGAGAAGAAGCCGCGGAAGAGCACGGTCTGGATGTCACGCACGCGCTCGTCGTGATCCTTCGTCAACTCCGCCGGCGAACAATCCTTGCAGTTGTCCGAGAGGCGCTGCTGCACGACGCTGCCGTAGCTCGAGGAGATGAGGAAGCCGATCGATGCGCGCGTGGCGAACGTGATCCGCTTCGTCACCGGCAGGTACGTGCGCACCTCTGGCTGCACCTTGTAGTCGCGTGCGTCGCCGCCGAAGATGCCGCCGGCGACCTGCAGGTCGGTGCCGACGGTGAGCCCGGAGTGCGGGCGCTTGTGATCATCCACGAGCTCGAGCCGCGCGAGGACATCCGGGTAGGAGAGGAAGAGCGGACGCAGCGCCGGGTCCAGGCCGTTCTTGTAGCTGAAGGGGTTCTCGTACTGCACGTTGTGGCTCACGTTCACGTAGAGCCGCCGGAAGAACTGGCGATCCACGCCGACCGCGCCTCTCACCTCGCCGTAGCCGATGATGCTGTCGGTGTCCTTCGGGTCGTTCTGCACGAGCAGCGGGAAGACGTTCGCCTCACCACGTATGAAGCCCTGCGTGCGCGCCTCGAGGAAGGCGGGTTGCTTCAGCTGCACGCGGAACTTCTCTTCCGGCAGGTAGTCCGTGGGCGCGACCAGGTTCGTGACGCGCGTGGGGTAGAGGACCACGCCCGGCGCCAGGTCCACGGAGAACGTGCGCAGCCCGCCAAGAAAGTTGTGGTGCTCCCAGCCGCCCACGAGGTGGACGCCGGTCTTCAGTCCGTCGAACTCGATGCCACCGCCCAGCTTCAGCTGACGCAGCTTCACTGGCTCCACGCGGACCGTGAGCGGCACGATGTGCGTCTCGGGGTGCGAGAGATCGGGTTCGATCGTCACCGCCGCGAACACGCCCAGATCGAGCAGCGCCGATTTCGCGGCCTCGAGGCGCGACGTGGAGTACGGCTTCCCCTCCTCGAGCCCCATCACCCGGCGTATCGGCTCTTCCGGCAGCGGCTGCCGCACGCCCTTGTCACCGTCGGGGTCCAGGCCGACGATCTGCAGCGGCCCCATCACGGCGGACTCGCCGGGATCGATCTCGAGCGTCACCGTGGCGTGTCGGTTCACGATGTCGACGAACGCATCCTCTTTCACGGTCGCGAACGCGAAGCCGCTGTCCGTGAGCGCCGTCTTCACGGCCGCCACACATTGCTTGAAGCTCTCCTCGTCGAACGGCTGGCCCAGCGGCATCGCCGTCGTCGCGGCCAGCCTGGTACGGGTCTGCACGGCAGGGGGGAGCGCGTCGATGCCCGTGAGGAGCAGCTCGCTCGTGACGGTGGGCTCGCCCTCCTCCACGACGATCTCGACCCTGACGTGCTGACTCCCCGTCGAGATGACCCGGCCGGCGCGCGCGACCGCGGAGTAGTAGCCACGCGCATGGTAGTAGCGCTCGATTCGCGCGAGGTCCCGCTGCAAGGTGGCGTGCGTGAAAAACGAATAGTCGTACGGTCCCTGGAAAACCCAGAGGAACTTCTGACCCGTCGCCGTGGCAATTTTGTCCTCCACATCTGACTCGGGCAGCTTCTTTGTCCCAATGATCGTGACGTCGTCCGTGGCCGTGCGGCCAGGCGGGATGGTGGAGCAGCCGAATAGCGCCGAACAAACGAGGATCGCGGAACAGAGGCAAGCAAGGTCCCGAAGCACGCCGTACTATAGGCACCGATCGTGCCTGTCCAAGCCACAACCGCCATGACGCGAACGTTGCGGTCGGTTGCAGCGAAGCCAGTCTCGTTCTCGTTCGTTCTCGCCCCGCTTCTTGCGGTCGCGCTGTGGGCCTGCGTCTCGGAGTTGCCGACGCCACATTACGTCGCGCAGCCCGCATCAGCGCTCGTCCACGTTCACACGCCGCCACCACCAGCACGCGTAGAGACGGTGCCCGCGAAGCCGGCATCGGGCGCGGTGTGGCTCGACGGTGAGTGGGCGTGGCAAGGACGCAAATGGGCATGGCGTCGCGGCCAGTGGGTCATGCCGCCGTCGGGCGCGAAGTATTCTCCGTGGACCCAGACCCGTGATCTGAACGGCGACGTCTGGTTCGCGTCCGGAGCGTGGCGCAACGCAGCGGGCGAGGAGGTGACGCCGCCCGAAGCGCTGGCCGTTGCCGAAGCGGGCCGCAGCGAGGTGACCGACGCGAACGGCGAGAAGGAAGAAACCGGCCGCAACGTGCGCGACACGAAGCGTGACCGCGACGCGGGAGAGAAGCCATGAGCCCGCTCCTCCTCTTCGTGCTGATGGTCACGAGCTTCGCGACGCTGCTCACCGCGCACATCGCGATCGTGATCGGGCTCGCGAGGAAGGTGCCGCGGTGGCGCGCGCTCGTGGCGGTCGTACTTCCGCCGCTCGGTGCCGTCTGGGTCATCCGCGACAGGCAGTGGCTGCGCGGCATCACGTGGCTCGTCGCTGCGGTGGTCTACATCGTCGTTCGGCTCGTCGGCTGAGCAGAGCGACGGCGAGAGCGGGCTACTTCCCCGCGGCGATCGCCTTTGCGTAGAAGTCGCGGTAGCCGTACGCGGACTCGTATCCGTCCAGGTACTGGGTGCCGCGCGCGCAATCGGTGAAGCCCTGCGTGACGCTTCCGACGAAGAATCCAACCAGCACCGGTGCCTCGTTCGTGCCCGCGAAGACGGGGCTTCCCTCGTCGCCGTCGGCGACACAGAGAGCGCTGTGCGCCTCCGGGTGAACCTCGAAGATTGGGTCGCCCGCAAGGTCGACCGACACCATCACGCGCGCCGGCGTTCCCATGCGCGCTGCGGAGCTCGCGCCGTGATAGCCGATCGCGTGCACCGCGTCGCCCATGCTCGGGCCATCCGTCGGAAGCGCCGCGGGGCGCACGCCCGGCACCGCGTGGTCGAGCACGAGGTACGCGACGTCGAACAAGCGAAGCGCGTGCTGGAGGTCGATGCTCCCTTGCGCCTCAGCGTGGAACTGGGGATGAACGTGGACCTCCGTGACGCGCGCCGCCGCACGACTCACGTCACCCACGCCGAACGACCAACCCGCCGCCCCTGCGTGGCGAAGGACGCAGTGCGCTGCCGTGACGACCACGCGCGGTGCGATGAGCGTTGCGTTGCATGCGACGGTGCTCGCCGCGGATGACGCGGAGCCTGCGCCCGTGAACGTGAGATATCCGCCCGCTGCGAAGGTCTGATCTCGCTGTCCGCCGACCAGGTTCGCGTCGTCGTTTGCCGTCTCGGACGTCGCCTCGGCGGCGCATCCGGCCGCCAGAAGGACCACTGCGGGGAGCGAGACCGAACGGCTGATGGCGCTGAGCATGACAGGTCAATACGCACAATGTAGGCCAGACGCCTACCTGGGGTTTTCGCGCTAAATAATCGAGTTTTGCTGGCTCCAGCTCCGGTATGGTCGCCTGGATGGACAGCCCACGAACCACCAACGGGATCCAGGCGCCCTCGTTCCTTTACGGCACCGCGTGGAAGGAGGACGACACGCAGCGACTCGTCACAATGGCGCTCGCCGCAGGCTTCCGAGGAATCGACACGGCGAACCAGCGGAAGCACTATCACGAGGCCGCGGTAGGTGAGGCGCTCCAGCTCGCGTTCGATGCAGGCATGCAACGCGACGCGCTCTTCATCCAGACCAAGTTCACCCATCGCGATGGGCAAGACCACCGCTTGCCATACGATGAGGCCGCGCCGATCTCGACGCAGGTGCTGCAGTCGTTCGAGAGCTCGCTCGCGCATCTGCAGGTCGACGTGATCGACTCCTACGTGCTCCACGGCCCCAGCACGAGCCGCGGGCTCGCTCGCGAGGATCGGGAGGCATGGGCCGCGATGGAGGAGCTGCATGCCGAAGGGCGCGTGCGAATGCTGGGCGTGAGCAACGTCACCGCCGAGCAGCTGTCTCTACTATGCCGCGAAGCGCGTACGCCGCCAGCCATGGTCCAGAACCGAACCTACGCGCGCAAGGCGTGGGACAGGGAGGTGCGTGCGGTCGCGAAGGAGCACGGCGTCGTCTACCAGGGCTTCTCCCTGCTGACGGCGAGCCCTGCAGCGCTCACGAGCGCCGAGGTGGATCGCATCGTCGCGCGGACCGGGCGCACCCGGGCGCAGATCGTCTATCGGTTCGCCATGCACCTCGGCATGATCTGCCTCTGCGGCACGAAGAGCGCCACGCACATGGCCGAAGCTCTCGCGGCCACCGAGCTCGACCTGACGGCCGACGAGATCAAAAGCCTCACGGACCTCGGGAGCGCCTGAGCCTCAGAAGACGTGAAGCCGGGGCCCGTCCCGCGATATGATGCGGGTTCGATGCTCACGCCCGGCACAGTCGTCGCTGGTGACTTTCGGATCGAGCGTGCGCTCTCCGAAGGCGGCATGGGCGCGGTGTACGTGGCCGAACAGCTCTCCACGGGCTCCATGCGCGCGCTCAAGGTGATCAGGACTGAGCTGCTCCATCAGCAGAAGCTTCGCCAGCGCTTCGAGCAAGAGGCCAAGGTGACGTCGAAGATCGCGAGCGACCACGTCGTCAGCGTCGTCGCCGCTGGCATCGACCCCACGCTGCAATTGCCCTGGATAGCGATGGAGCTGCTCCAGGGTCAGACGCTCGCGGACGTGGTGCGTGACCGCGGCGCGCTTCCACCATCCGGCGCTCTCGGGATCCTCTCGCAGCTCGCGCACGCCATGGACGCAGCGCATCGCGTCGGTGTGGTGCATCGTGACCTGAAGCCCGAGAACATCTTCCTGGCCGAATCGCGGAGGTCCGGTACGCCGTACTTCGTGAAGGTGCTGGATTTTGGCATCGCGCGCGTCATTCGCGAGGCGCAGGCCTCTCACACGGACTCGCTCGGCACGCCGCTGTGGATGGCGCCGGAGCAAGCGGGCAACGGTGAGGCCGTGGGCCCCAAGACGGACATCTGGGCGCTCGGGCTTATCGTCTTCTTCCTGCTCACCGGCAAGCCCTACTGGCTCTCCGCGCGCGAGGACGGAACCGCGCTCTCCATCGTGAAGGAGGTGTGCCTGAACCCGCTCGAGAAGGCATCCATCCGCGCCACGGACCTCGGCACTGGCGTGGTCCTCACCCCCGCGTTCGACGAATGGTTCGCTGGATGCGTGGCGCGGGAGCCCGCCGAACGGTTCGCCACCGCGGGCGCCGCGCTCGTGGGTCTTCGCAAGGCGCTCGGTCTGCCCGACGACGACCTCGGCTCCGGCAAGACTGACCTTCTCCTCTCGCCCTCGCCCATGCGGACCCCGCGCGCGTCCGACGGCAAGGTCGTTTCAACGACGGACGGCACGACGGATGGCACGACGGACCGCGCGCTTCCGGATGCGAAGACGGAGCTCGCGCTCGCGTCGCCGTCCGCCACGCCCGCAGTGCCCATCTCCGTCGCCGCGTCCGTGCAAGAGAGCGCGGAGGCGAAGGCCGCCACGGGTATCGGCAACGCGAGCGACACGCCGTCGGGCGTGGTCATGAAGTGCTTACCAGGCGCGACCGCGCCGCCGGGGACCGCTGGAAGGTCAGGGTACGCGCGGTTCACGGTGCCCGGGCTGGTCGTCGTCGTGATCGCCGCAGCATTCTTCGGCATACGCGCGAACCGGCGCGCGAACGACGAGCACGCCTGTCAGGAGACCCGCGAGACGGAGCCTTGCATGCGCAGCTGCTCGCGGGGGAATCAGCAGTCGTGCGCGACCGTTGGCGCGCGTCTCGCGTTCCCGCTCATCGGCGGAAGACAGGACACCGCGGAGGCGCTCCGCCTGCTCGGGCGCTCATGCGAGAGGGGCCGCGGATGCGGCACGCTGGGTGTCATGAGCGAGCTCGGCATGCCAGGCGCGCCCACTGACACGGAGAAGACGTTCGAGCGCGCGTGCGACGGCGAGCCGTTCGAGTGCGCGCTGGGTGTTGCGCACGCGCTCCGTGGCCCAACCGATCGCGAGCTGCCCGACCTGTGGAAGGGGCGAGCGGCCGGTATCGACCCTGCCGCTGCGTGCGCGCACGGTCCCGACGCGTGCGGCCTCGCGTGGCTTCCGAAGCTGGGACCGGCGACGCCCGCGATTCGCGCGTCGTACGAGACCGGGTGCACGGCTGGCTCTACGCTCGCATGCAACAACCTGGCAACGCTGTACGCAGAGGGCCAGGCGGGCCTGGAGCAAAACCCCGAGATGGCGCGCGACCGCTTCCAGAAGGCGTGCGACGCAGGCGACGCCGTCGCGTGCAACAACGTCGGCTTCGTCGCGGGTGGATTCGTGGCGTCGCCGCGCGTGGGTCCGCGAGGTGAGATCACCTACAAGCTCCGCTGCGCCGGCCCGTTCAAGGTGGGCTGCGCGGGGTGGGGTGCGTCCGTGCGCACGGTGCCGCCGGGCACTCCTCCAGATCTCGGCACCGCGGCCACGGCATTCGAGCGCGCGTGCAAGCTGGGCGCGCCGATCGCGTGCGTGAATCTGGGCGCGCTCGTGTATGTCGGCAAGGGCGTTCCGGCCGACCGCGCGCGCGCCGAGCAGCTCTTCGCCACCACGTGCTTCAAGGGCGATCCGGGCGCCTGTGGCGAGCAGGCCAGCGCGCTCCTCAACGTTCGCATGGACCATCCGCGCGATGGGCGCGGCGGCTTCGGCTTCATGCAGCGCGCGTGCAAAGGCGGAGAGGAAGATGCGTGCGCGATCGTCTACACGATGATGATCGGCGGCGTCACGGACCACGGCCACGAGGCCGAGGGACTCCTTGGCATGAAGCGCCTGGCCGACAAACACATCTACTCGCACGAGCTGGCGCAGCTCTACGAGACCGGCGCCGACGGTCTTCCGCGCGACCCCGAGCAAGCACGCAAGGTCGCCGTCGCGCTCTGCGAGTCGGAGTGGCACTGCACGGACGCGTCCTACTACTTCGCCCGCGGCATCGGCGGACCGAAGGACGAAGGCCACGCGCTCGCATCCCTTGCGTCCGGGTGCGATCACGACGACCTCCAGTCATGCACCGAGCTAGGCGCCGCGTACCGGGATGGTCGCCTGGTAGGCAAGGATCCCACGCGCGCGGTGTCGCTGTTCCAGAAGGCGTGCAGCGCGGGCGAGTGGGACGGATGCGAGAGCCTTTCGGCAGCGTTTGCGACGGGCGATGGCAGCTCGAAGGATCTGCCCCGCGCGCTGTCTCTCGCGCGTGAAGCGTGCGATCGCGGTCACCCTGGTAGCTGCGCGCGCGTGGGAACCATGCTGGCCGACGGGCAGGGCGCCGCGCGCGACGTGGATACGGCGGTTCCGTTCCTCGCGTTCGCATGCAGAGGTGGCGTCATGCCCGCGTGTGCAAAGCTCACGGAGCTGAAGAAGCCCATTCCGGATCTGGACCTCTGACGTGCAGGGTACGCTGTCGTCCGAAGAGCAGCAGGTGGAGGCTTTGCAAAGCCCAGCTTCTGGAAACGACCGCTGCCGAACGCCGAAATTCATCCCCTGGCAAACGACCTGGGTCTTCGCGTAGAAGTGGCTGCCCGATGACGTTCGCGTTCGACAATACCTACGCCCGTCTGCCCGCGCAGTTCCACGCCGCGACCACCCCCACGCACGTTCGTACGCCGCGCGTCGTGAAGATCAATCGCGCGCTCGCGGAGGTGCTCGGGCTCGATGCCGATCTGCTCGCGTCCGCGGAGGGCGCGGCGCTGCTCTCCGGCAACGCGCTGCCCGAGGGCGCCGAACCCATCGCGCTTGCGTATGCAGGTCATCAGTTCGGCAACTTCGTTCCCCAGCTGGGCGACGGGCGCGCGATCCTGCTGGGTGAAATCGTCGGCAAGGACGGCAAGCGCCGCGATCTGCAGCTGAAGGGCGCCGGGCGAACGCGCTTCTCGCGTGGGGGAGACGGACGCGCCGCGCTGGGGCCCGTGCTGCGCGAGTATCTGGTGAGCGAGGCCATGTTTGCGCTCGGCGTCCCCACCACACGCGCGCTCGCCGCCGTGACCACGGGCGAGCATGTCGCGCGCGAGGAGATGCTGCCTGGCGCGGTGCTCACGCGCGTCGCCGCCAGCCACATCCGCGTTGGCACCTTCGAGTTTTTTGCGGCTCGTGGCGACGACGAGGCGCTCTCGACGCTGGCCACCTACGCCCTCACCCGCCACTATCCCGACGCGATCGGCAGCGGAAACGACCCGCGCGCGCTGCTCGAGCGCGTCATCGATGCACAGGCAAACCTGGTGGCGCGCTGGCTGGGCGTGGGCTTCGTGCACGGCGTGATGAACACGGACAACACGAGCATCTCCGGTGAGACGATCGACTACGGACCCTGCGCGTTCCTGGACGTCTACGATCCGAAGAAGCGATTCAGCTCCATCGACCACGGTGGCCGCTACGCATTCGCGAACCAACCACGCATCGCGCACTGGAACGTCACCAGGCTGGCAGAGGCACTCCTCACGCGTCTCTCCACGGACGAGGAGGAGGCGATCGGCATCGCCACTCAATGCCTCGAGAAGTTCCCCGCGATCTTCGACGCGGCATATGCCCGCGTGCTCCGCGCAAAGCTCGGCCTCGCTACCGCCGAGGACTCTGGCGATGCGGCGCTGACCGCGGACCTCTTCGGGCGGATGGCCGGAAACGATGTAGATTACACACTGTTCTTCCGCCGCCTGTGCGACGCCGCTCAATCCCCCGAGAAGGACGCGGAGGCCGCATCCTTGTTCACCGAGCCGGCCGCATTCCGCGATTGGGCCGAGTCGTGGCGAAATCGGCTTCTCCGCGAGCCGGAGCGGTCCGCCGCCGACCGCGCTGCCGCGATGCGGCTCTCGAACCCAGCCTTCATTCCGCGCAATCATCGCGTGGAGGAGCTCATCGTGGCCGCGGCCGAACGCGAGGACTTCGCGCCGTTCGAGGCGCTGCTCTCCGTGGTCACACGTCCCTACGAGGAGCACCCGGACCTCGCGCACCTTGCGACACCGCCAAAGCCAGAAGAGCGCGTGAAGGCCACGTTCTGCGGCACCTGAGATCGCGATGTCACCCGTTCGGGCGCGGTGTGCTGTCAGTCCTCGCCCGTCGTGTACTCGGGATGCTCTTCCATGAACTTCATCAGGATGGGCATCATCACGGGGGCGGCGAGCTCACTGGGCGAGGTCTCGGGTGAGACCTCCTTGCATACGTCGATGACGATGCCCAGCGCCCGCATGAACATCACGTTGTCTTGCGGCGTCTTGAACGTCTCGAGATCGAGGATGGTCGAAAGCTCCCCCACGATCGACTTCACGGAGTCTCCGTCCTTGGGCGCGTGATCGAAGATCAGCGCGCGCGTCGCCGGGTCCGCGAACATCTTCGTGGCCCACTTCTCGATCTTCGCGCGATCACTCTCGCCGATCGCGCCCTTCTGGATCAAGCCGTCCACGTAGAGCCGCGGCCGGTTGAAGTAGCCACCGAACATCTCCTTCTGCAGTCCCTCGCGCACGTGATCGGGCAGCCGCTTCACCATGCCGAAGTCGAGCAGCGCGAGCTTGCCGTCCGGCGTGCAGAACACGTTGCCCGGATGCGGATCGGCGTGAAATAGCCCGGTCACGAACGCCTGATAGAGGAACGAGCCCAGGTAGACGCGCATGAGCGCAAGCCTGTCGACGTTCCACTCGCGCAGCTTGTCCACGCAGTCCACGTTCGTGCCTTCGATGAAGCCGAGCGTGAGCACGCGGCGACGTGTGGTGTCCCAGTAGACCTTCGGGACCATCACTCCCTGGGATTCGAGGGAGCGACCGATCTCCTCCGTCGCCTTGCCTTCGAGCACCAGATCGAGCTCGCGGCGCAGCGGCTCCTCCGACTCGTGCAGGAGTATCGTGAAATCCACCTTCCGGACCACGAGGCCGATTGCGCGCAGCAAGAGGCCCATGAGCGCCAGGTCGATGGCCACGCTGCGTGCAAGTCCCGGGTGCTGCACCTTCACCACGACCTTCTCGCCCGTCTTCAGGCGAGCCATGTGGACCTGCGCCATCGACGCGGCGGCGATGGGCGTCTCGTCTATCTCGGCGAAGATCTCGAGCGGCGGCGCGCCCAGCTCCTCCTCGAGCACCGCGGCGATCTCCGCATACGGCGTGGGCACCACCGCGTCGCGCAGTGAGCGAAGCTCGTCGCAGGTCTCCTTCGGCAACAGGTGCGCCTGCATGGACGCGAGCTGTCCGATCTTCACGTTCGCGCCCTTGAGCCTGCTCGCCGTGCGCGTGAAGCGCTGCGCATTCAGGCGATGCACCAGCGCTGCGTGCTCGCGGGTGAGCCGCACGCGCAGCACCTTCGTGCGCAACAGCAGCCACAGATAGGAGAGCACCACCCGCATCTGGAGCCAGACCAGCGACAGGACGTGCCCCGCAGCGGATGGTCTCGCGCTCAGTGGAACCCGGAGCAGGGCAGGGGCAGCGGCACGGGATTCGGATCCACGGCGACTGGAGTCTGGAACTGCGCTGCGAGCTGCGTCATGTCGGCAAGCGTGAATCCGTCGAACCCGCCAAGCGTCGCCTTCGGCCAGACCTCGACGCTGGATGCGCCAAGCGCGATGCCCTGCGCCACGGTCTGCACCCAGAGGCAGCCCATCTTCTGCGGAGCGTCGGTCTGGAAGCTCACTGGCCCATTCTGCGCGGTGTTCCCGATCTCGTCGTAGATGCCTTGATCCGATGCGCGCAGCGGCGCGGAGAGCGCATGGTTGGCGAGCACGCAGCGCGTCCCGAACTTGGCGCGGCAGGCCGTCATGACGGTCTCGGGAAATACGGTGGAGTCCGCCATGCCCATGGTGGGGAGGAAGGCATTGAATGTGTAGTCTACATTGGTCAGGTTCCACGCGCCGTAGTCATCCACCGCGCCCGTGAGGCAGGCCTTCTGCTGGTCGTCCGTGAAGAGCGCCGTCTTCAGGTTCATCTTCGAGGTGGCGTCCACGGTGGACACGAACGGCTCGTCCGTCTGCTGCGCGCAGGAAGTGACGGTGATGTGGCGTACGAGCGGATCGTTGTCGTAGCGCGCGGCGACCTTGGCCTGGAACGCGCGCCACGCGGTGATGTAGTCCGCCGTCCACATGAGGCCGATCTGGAGCGGACAGTTTCCGCTCTGGCACCCCTGCGGATTTCGCTGGATGTCGACGGGACCGCCGCCGATGACCTTGGCCCACGCGGGCGCGTTCGCTCCGCTGTAGATACGCAGCTTGGTGCCGAGAGGCGCGGTCGGGTGCGCCGCGTTGTAGGCGTCCACCTGCGTGAGCGCGGCGTCGATCTTGCTGAAGTCCAGCGCGGCGCCTTGCGTGGGCTCGATGAATGCCCACGTGGCGTTGATCACCACGCCGCCGAAAACGCCGGGGAACAGCGCCACGTTGCTCATCACGAACGCCGGCTCCGCGCCCGCCGTGTTGTGCCAGGAGATGTCCTCCATGTCGACAAGACCGGCGAGCGGAGGCTTGGGGGCCGTGGCAACGCCGCCGTCCCTGCGCATGGGTCCGCTGTCCGCGCCGTTGCCAGCGTCGGTGACGAACGCGCTGCCGTCCGTGGTGGTGCCGCCGTCATTCGCGACGACACCACCCTCGGCTCCGCCATCCGTCTCGTCGGCCGTCGTGTACGACTTGCCGGAACACGCGACCACCGGCAGCACTCCGAGCGCGACGAGCGCGACCACGGTGGTCAGCTTACGCATGCGTCGAGCATAGCGCGCGTCGTGCCCGTATGTGCAGACTCACTCACATGCCGGGAATGGGCATCACTTCGATGATCTCGATCGAGCCGTCACCCATCATGAAGTGCGGATGCCCCTTCATGGTGGCGGCGAGCTCCTCCTTGGACTCCGCCTGCAGCAGCGAGTAGCCGCCCAGATCGTTGGCGATCGGCGCAGTGGCGCCTTCGGTGACGCGGAGGCTCTTGCCGAGCGGCGCGCCCATGTCGACGATCGCTGACGCGGACTTCTTGCTCCACGCCATCCATGCCTCCATGCCTGCCTTCTGCTGCTCGGGGGTCGCTGTCCTCATCTTCTCGAATGCGGAAGCGGGTGCTCTGTAGAGAACGAGAAACTTCTTCATGGTGATCTCCTAGCCAGCGTGCGTACGCCCGTTCGGGTCATACAGCAACGGTGCGCGGACCCTCAGCCGCTACGGTCGCGTGAGCGCGCGGCCCTTCGCGAGCTCCTGTGGCGATTTTGCGCAGGTCGTGGTCGGCTCCGCGTTCAGGGCCGCGAGCCGACGAAGCTCAGCGGCGTCCTTCGCGGCGCGCGCGACCTCCGAAGCAAGCACGAACAGCTCCATGCCGCCCGGCGTCCTGCACACGGATGCGAGCGCCGCGGCGAGATGCTTCTCGGCCTCCGCGGTGTGGCCGTACGCGAGCAACAGACCAGCAGCGCTCCTTCTTTCGTCCACTGTCAGCCACACCGCCTCGGGGGAGGCGGCCACCATGCCGTCGAGCGCGCTCACCGCGTCCGCGACAGCGGCAGGAAGCTCCTCCTCGGGACGCACACGAACGGGGGAGCGCAACGTGCGATCGCGCGGGCCAAGACCGAGCTTCCCGTGACTCGATGCAAATCGTGCCTCCTCGTAGTGGAGCTTCAATTCGGCAAGGTCGACCAGCGTGCGTGCCGCGAGCGGGCGCTGTGGCCCCGCGTCGGCGGCGTCACGCGCGAGGAGGCCGGCGTTCCTCGCGTCCGTCCAGCGCGCTTCATCGACGGTGGCCCCGCTCCGGGTCAGCCACGAGAGCTCCGCCATCCGGATCACGGCGAGCTGCACGCGGGCGTGTGGGGCGTCGGTCCCTGGGGTGGCGCGCGCCGTCCACACCTCCACGGCGCGCTTGAAATAGCCGAGCGCCGCCGCATCATCGACAGGCAGCGGGGACTTCGCGCGCGCTGCCGCGTCGAGTGAGACAGCGAGCGACGAGAGGGCCTGCGCGAGTTCACGTCGAGCGTCGTTCGCGATCAATGCAGCAGCGGCGAGCGCGTCGGCGTCGTTCGCGTTCGCGCTCTGCCATGGCGATGCTGGGGCGACGAAGGCGACGAGGTCGTCCCACGCAGCGACCGCGCGGACCCATCGGGGTACAGCTGTGGCAACGCGCATGTTCCGCGCGGCGGTGCCGTTCACACGGGCGATCGCCTGGAGAACGCGCGGGGTCTCGCGATGGTTCGGAAAACGGCGGCGCAGCTCTCCGAACGTCAGCTGCGCATTCTCGAACTGATTGAGCTCGACGTACAGGTGCGCGAGCGCCGCCAGTACGTCGGGAGCGAACGCGCGCTCCTTCGGCACCAGCGAAGGCTCGAGCGCACGTTCGAGCGCGATCCGAAGCTTCGCCTCTGCCACATCCGGGCGGCTCTCCGTGTCGATCACGTCGGGCCGAGCGATCACGGGAGCATCGGCCTGTGGGCCCTCGTAGTCGACGTGGGAGAGCGCGTCGACGAACAGCATCAGCGCCTCTGCGCGCTCGACCGGCGCGCATGCCATGGTCTCCTCGCAGAGGATCATGGCGCGGGAGAGCTCCTCCGCCGCAGCATGGTATCGCTCGTGTGCATGCAGTGCGGCGCCGAGCTCGAGCCGCGCGTGCCGCATCGCAGGGCCGCGCGGCACGCTCGCACCCACGCGGAGCGCGTGCTGATACGCCTCGATCGCGCGCGGAACGACGAATGGCCCTCCGCGCCCGTCACGTGCGCGGTGCGCGCGAGCCACAGCGACCCACGCCAAAACGCGCGCCTCTGCGGCCTCGGGGTCCAAGGCGTCATCGGGACACAGGCCGTACAGGGACACGTAGCGTGTGTCCGTGTCGCCTTCGGCCTTCGTCTTCGATCTGGGCGCCAGATCGATCGGCATTGGATGAGCCGCCTCCCATTGATTCCAGTACGGGAGATCGTGATCTTGCGCGAGCGGGTCCACGCGTGAAGGCGCGCCGTCCGCTCCCGGTGCGTAAGCGAAGCGGGATGGGCACGCCACGTGGCGTCGCAGTGCGTCGGCCTCTTCCAGCGCGCCCGCGGAGTCGAGCCCAGACATCAGCGTTGTGACGACGACGTCTCTGCGCGGACCCGCGGGCAACCGCACATACAGCCGCCTGCGCGCCTGCGCGGCCGCGGGCTCCATGCCACTGGCGTGGTTGATCGCTGCGAGTCTCTCGAGCGCCACGAGCGATCGGTCATCTGCAGCCGCGTCAGCGGCGATCAGCTCGAGCTCTGCCACCGACCCAGGCACCTCATCGATGTCGAGCGGTGGCGCAGGCGCAGCGGTCGCGACAGCGGGTGTTGCCACAGTCACTGGTGGGCTGGACGCAGGGCAACCGCACAAGAGGAGCG
>JANXLV010000093.1 GCA_025355005.1 Myxococcales bacterium
TCGCTCTCGTACACGTCGGCGAGCACCCAGACGGTGGACAGATCGACGATCTCGTAGGGCATCGCGCCGGCCTCGAGCTTCATGCCGCCCACCACGTCCTTCTTCGTCACGACGCCGCTATCCGGAGAGTAGAACGTGAGCGCCCTCGTTGGCTGGCCGCTGGCGGCGAGCGCGTCGACCTCCGCGGGCGTCACGTCCAGGAGCAGCAGCTTGCGGCGCGCTGCATCGACCAGGCGACCTTCGCCGCCGCTGGTGGTCCCCGTCTTCGCGAGCTCCGTCTGGGTCCGCAGCGCGAGCAGGTACTCCTCCTGCGCCGCGATGAGGTCCGGGCTGAACAGCGTGAAGAGGGGATCGCCCTTCTTCACTTTCTTTCCGACGAAGTCAACGTAGATGCGCTCCACGAAGCCCGGGACCTTCACGTTCACGCGCCGCACGCGCGTCTCGTCGATCGCGACCTTGCCCACCGTGCGCCACGTACCACCGACTACGCCGCTCTCGACGTCCGCGGTCCTGAGGCCGATGAGCTGCTGTCGCGCAGGGTCGATCTCGACTGTGGCCAGGCCATTGACCGCAGGCGTCTCGCTCGTCGCGTCGTCGTAGACGGGCAGGTAGTCCATGCCCATGTCGTCCTTCGCGGGAACGGGCGACGTCTGCTTCGGGTTCATCGGCGACCGGTAGAAGAGAATCCGTGGACTCGCTGCGGGTGCGCTACCTGCGGCGTGCGGCGCCTCGTCCTTCACCAGCGTCATGCCACAGATCGGGCACGTGCCTGGGTGGTCCTGCGTGACGGATCGATGCATGGGGCACCGGTAGATCGGTGACGCTGGCGTGGGCGCGGTGCTCTCCGCGCGAGCTGGGTTCGCCGCGGCTGCTGACTGTGGCGCGACCTGCGTGCCGTGGGTCAGCCAGAGCGTCACCAGACTGGACAGTGTCGCGCAGATCGCACCGACGGACAGCATCGCCACGAAACCGAATCCGCGCCGCACCTGAGTCGGGGCGGGGGCGGGCGGCGCGTCCGGTGAGGGAGCTTCTTCAGAGGGTGTCTGCTCGTGATTCATCGCGTCACATTCCTGCGCCCGAGCCGCCTGAACTGCCCGAGCCGCCCAAGCTGGACCCTCCGCCGGTGCTTGCGGGTGGTGCAGACCCGCCCATCGAGCTCGGGCCAGTGCCTGGCATCGCAGAGCCACCGCCAGCGGCGTTCGGCATGGCCGTCGCGCCGAGACTGATCTCCGCCTCGTCGATCAGGATCCGGTGCGCGGCGGCCACGGCCTCGAGATAGCCTTCATGGTCCGCAATCAGTCCGGCGTTGGCCTCGAGCACGGATGCGAACGGGACCTTGCCGACGGTGTACTGGTTGAGCGTGCTCGTCGCCGTCGCCTCGGACTCAGCCAGCAGCCCGTGGTCGTAGCCATCGATCGTGCGAACGAGCGTCGAGAAGACCGAGCGCCGCTCCTCGCTACGCAGGCGGACCATCTGCTCGAGCGTCGTCACGTCGCTGCGCGCCGCTCCCTCTCGCGCTCGGCCTTCGTTCAACGCGCGATCCTGCTTGTCTCCGCCCCACAGCGGCACGGGTGCGCCGACGGTCACGAGCCACATAGGCGGAAGCTGTCCACGAAACATGAAGCCTGCGCCCACGGTCACGTCCGGGTAGTAGCCCCCCTGCGCGAGCTCGACAGACTTCCCCGCGCGCGCGACCTCCGTACGCGCGGCGCGCAGCTCGGGGCTCTCCGTCAGCGCACGGTCGGCCGAAAACCTGCCCACCTGCGCGGACGGCGCGCCCAGGTCGCGAATGTGCGTCGTCGTCTCGATGGGCTCGTCGAGCGGATGCCCGCTCAGCCGATTGAGCGTCAGGAGGCGCGCCTTCTCTTCGCCTTGCAGCGCGATGCGACGCTGCCCCAGACGGCGGAGCTCCAGCTGCGCGCGCAGGACGTCTGACTGAGGGCCCTTGCCGGTCTCGTACACGATCCGCGCGACCTCGCTCGATTGACGCCAGATCGCATCCAGCCGATCGAGGAGCGCGACACGATCACGCACGAGGAGAAGGTCGAGGTACGCACGCCGCACGTCGGCCTCCGTCGAGATGCGTGCGCGCTCGACCTGGGTCGTGGCTTCCACGGAGCCCAGCGTCGCGATGTCGCGTCGCAGCCCTCGTCGTCCCGGCCACGGCATGGTCTGGGACGCCATGAGCGAGACGAAGCTCGTGTCCATCCGACCGATCTCGATGCTGGTGAAGCCGTCGTTCTGGATGCCGACTTGCACCATCGGGTCCGGGAGCGCTGCGGCCTGCGGGATCCGCTCCTTCTCCGCGCGCACGACGGCCTCGGCCTTCGCGAGCTCCGGCCGCGCGGCCAGCGCCTCCGAGATCAGGCGCGCAAGCACCGCGTCCGCAGGTAGTCCGCGCGGGGAGGCGGAGGCGCTTGGCGCGGCGGCCGCAGTGCCGCCGTTCAGAATCGTCGAGAGAAGAAAGGCAACCGCGACGGCACGCCGCGCCGCTGAGCTGATCCCACGAGGCTTCACACAAGCCGTCGACATGCCCAGGTAGGCCGCAAGCGACAGAACGTGACAAGAATTTCGCCTATGGCTCATGCCAGGTCCGCTCGCAGGCACCCAGTCCCTTCAGTCGTCCGACGATCTCATCGCGACATCTACGTTCACACGCGTCGATCGGCTCGTTCGCACCGTTTCGGTGGAGGATCTCGATCATCGCCGTGCGGTCGGGGCGCGCGTGGCGCTTCTTGTCGTAGGAGATCGCATGCGAGAACGACACGTCGAAGAGCGTCGAGCGATCCTTCTCGTCTGGGAGGACGTACTTGACCACCTTGTCGAGGGCTGCTTCCACCGGCACGCATAGCTCGCACCCAGGTGATGGCTCGTCTGCCGGGTCCTCGTCCGTCGCGAACACCAACACGACGAACCCCACTGGTTTCACCTCGCCCGTGTACGCGGAGAGATCCGTCGAGCACTCGAAGCACACGCGATGGGCCTGAACGAGCTCGCGGAGCTCTTCTTCTCTCGTCCCGTCATTCATTGGCGCACCTGCGGTTCAGATAACGACTTCACGTTCTCTGGAGCAGCTCCCATGCCACGGCCTTCGCGTGGAGTTTGCACTGGGCACCCGACGTCGTGAGGACGCACCGAGCGCAGACCCTGCGGGGAGGGCGCAATCCGCGCGCGTCGCTACGACACTTGCGCCTCGGGGACCTCGTGCGATCGACAGCATGGTGGCACCTCGTCGCGAATGAGCGCGATGGTGCGAGCGAGCTTTTCGAGGAAGTCCTTGGAGCTATCGACCGTGAACCTCCGCGGATGCCCCGCCCACGCGGCGAGGATCCGAGCGTCTGCCGCGAGGGCCTGCTCCATCGTCTCCGTGCGAACGGGATTCGCGTGGTTGTAGCCTTGCTCCGGCGTGTGCAGATGGATGACGGCGGTATATCGCCCCAGCTCCGCCTCATGCGTGGTTCCGAGCTCTTCGACGAACGCCGACGCGTCCCCAGGCCAATAGGCGAGCCCATCGAGGGTCCCGCGATCACAGAGGACTACGGCGGCACCACCCGTGAGGACAACGAGCTTGCTACCGTGCCGTGGCATCTTGCAGGAGCAGATCATCGGTGCGCCCCTCCGCG
>JANXLV010000138.1 GCA_025355005.1 Myxococcales bacterium
GGCGGCGGAGCAGGTGTAGATTACATGTTTGCCGGAGCGCTCGCAGGCGCCGACATCGTTCTCGCCGCGGAATTCATAGGCGATCTGCGTCCAATCGACGCGCCCGTCACGCTCTTCAAACACGACGCCTTCGGCGGGATCAAGGTCATCGCAAACGACGCCGGCAGCACCGAAATAAACACGGGCGCGCTCGTCGACGTGCTCGACGGCATACGCGCCGTACCACCACACGAGCAACGTGTGCGACTTCGGCTGCGCGAGCGCGTAGCTGGCCTCTCCACCGAAAAGCCCACCTGGACCACCCGGATGAAACGAGGCACCACCGTTCGCGCCGAGCATCACCCACGGCTGCATGTCGTACGGATGCGGAGGCCCCGCAGCCCGCGCCTCACCCGGGCGCGATAGGTGCAATATACACGCAGCGACCAAGGCCCCAGGAGCGAGTCTCACGCCCCGAGTATACCGAGTCCCAACGCGACGCATGGTGGCCTTCCAGAATGCATCCGTCATCTCCGGGATGCCACGGCCTGGATGTAGTGGAGGACCTCGTCGCTGTGCACCTTGTCGAGGTTTGCTTCACGCCCATGGTCTCGATGATCTGGGGCCACCTCGATGTGGCGATTGACCCGAGCGCGGGGTAGCCGTGGCAGCCGTTGCACCTGGCCACGAAGTAGGCGCGCCCATCTTCGAGCGACTCCGGGGTCGTCCCTGGCGTGGTCTCGGTCGCCTTCTTGATGGCATCGGAGGTGAGCGGCGGCGCCGCGTCCGTGGTCTTCGGAAAGCCACACGCGACCGCCGCCGGCAACAGCGCAAGGGCAACGAGCGAGCGCATCGTCATCTCACAAAGCTAGCTCGACCACGCACGGGTCATCAACGGGTGTTGATACGCTGCATTCCCAAGGACATCGCAGATAGAAGCGCAGAGCCGCTCGTGCGATCGAAGGACGCATCGGGAGCGTCACGCGCGGAGCCGCTCTCCGTGTTTCTCCGCGCGAGGCTCGAACGGCGGTATGCGCTGCAAGGAAGGTGGCTCGATGCCATTGCACGCGCGAAGGCGGACACGCGACCCTGGGCCGAGGAATGGTCCGTTCGCATCGTGGACGACCGACCGCCGCCGGCCCCGGCGCCCGCGCGCGTGCGCCACGGGAAGTTCGGCCTGGGCACGGTCGTGCGCGAGGTGGAGGGAGGAAAGCTGGAGATCGCGTTCGACACGGCAGGCACCAGGATCCTGCAACGCGCGTTCGTGAACGATGCCTGACGCCCGGAGCGCAGGGGTCCGCCTGGCGGCCTTGTCCGTGCTCAAACCCTGGATGGCAATGCCGGCGACCTGCGCCGGAAACGCCGCTTGCCGTCCGTTTCGCCCGTGAAGAGGCGTGTGCACGACGCGTCCTGGGAGTGACCACGGTCACCAACGGCATGTCCATGGTGAGCGCTACAGCTGGGATTCCCGCGACGATCCGCAGGGAGAGGTGCGGCACACCATTCGCTTGCGTCGTGCTGCATGGATTCGAAACTGCGCCTCCGCTTCGATCGCGGGACCCTGGTCGTCGAACCGCCAGTAGGGATCACGCTATCCGACGCGCTGTGGGACCCGCGCTCGGACTCGTTGCGCGCCCCGGCGCACCGATTTCATCATCTGTTGAAGGAGGCCTCGCAGCGCGGCCTGCACGTGGATGACGACATCCAGGCGGGGTGGGCAGATTCGCCCGTGCGCCAGGCGACGTGTGCGAGCCGACTCCAGCTCCGTCCCTATCAGGAGCAAGCGCTGGCCGCCTGGCGCGGCTTCGAGCGCCGCGGGCTGATCTGCTTGCCGACGGGCGCGGGGAAGACACGCGTCGCCGTGGCTGCGATCCTGGAAGCCAAGCAGAGCGCGGTGGTGCTCTGTCCGACGCGCGCGCTCGCGGCGGCGTGGGTACTCGAGCTTGCGCAATGGGGCCTGGGCCCCGTGGGTCTCTTCTCGGACGGCGAGAGGCGTCTCGGGGACGTGACCACCGTGATGACGTTCGAGAGCGCGTACCGACACATGGACCACGTCGGGCATCGGTTCGGCGTCCTGATCGTCGACGAGGCTCACCACTTCGGCTCGCTCGGCCGGGCCGAGGCACTGGAGGCGTGCGCCGCGACCACGCGCATGGGCCTGAGCGCCACGCCACCACCAGATGGCAGCGTCGCCCTCGAACGGCTCTCGTGGCTCGTGGGTCCCCTGGTCTTCGAGATCGGCTTTGCTGATCTCGTCGGGACTCACCTGGCTCCGGTGGTCGTCGCCCGACTCATCGTAAGGCTCGATCAGGATGAACGAGAAAGGTACAGCCGCGGCGTCGACCCGTTCCTCGCGATGCGCCGCACCTTCCTGCGCACGAATCCGGGCGTGGACTACGTGACGATCGCGCGCGCGCTGTCCGCGTCGCGAGAAGGGCGAAGCGCGCTCCGATCGCATGCCGCCGCGATGGCGTTGTCGTCCTTCCCGCGCGCCAAGCGGCGGCTCGTCGAACAGCTACTGAAGACGCACAAGGGCGACAGGAGCGTGGTGTTCACCGCGTACGTGGAGAACGCTTTCACGGTGGCAGAGGACAACCTGATCCCGGTCATCGCCGCGGAGACGTCAGCGAAGGAACGAACTCAGATCCTCGAGGATCTGCGCGCGGGAAAGGTCCGCGCGGTGGCATCAGCGCGCGTACTGAACGAGGGGATCGACTTGCCGGACGCGAATGTCGCGATCATCGTAGCCGGCACCCAGGGCCGACGTGAGCACGTGCAGCGCGTGGGACGCGTCCTCCGAAAGGCAAAGGACAAGACCGCACGAGTCTACGAGCTGGTCACCGAAGAGACGGCGGATGCACGGCGCGCGGAGGCGAGAGGGACGATATGCTGACCGACACGCTCCTCTCCTACGACGTTGCCGACGGCGCGCGCGTCCTTCCTCGATGGCTGTCCTCGCGCGACGAAGTATGGGTCCGCGCGTTCCAGGAGGAGATGGAGGCGTGCGCAGGGATGTCCGCCGTCATCATGGAGGAGCGGCTGCGCGACGTTGGAGTGGTGCTCGCCGCCCGGCACGGACGCGGCGCCGCGGTCGCCAGAGGCGTGTGGCACGTAGAACGCGCTCGGTGGCGCAGCAAGATCGACGCACGGGTAAGCCCCACACGCGCGCGAGCGGTGACGTTCGCGCTCGCGGCCCAAAAGGAGCGTCAGGAAGCGCTCGCGATGGCCTCGCAGCAGCTGGGAGTGGCAGAGAGCGAGCTCTCGCATGCGCTCTTCGCCGACCGCCCCGACCGCCGGATCCGCATAGCGCCTGCCGAGCCCATCGCTCCCGCCGAGCTGATCGGCGCGTACAACCTTGCGCTCGCGCAGTCGCTGCTTGTGCGCTCCACGGGGCTCACGATCGTCGTCAGGGAGCATGCGCGACGCGTGGTCGGGTACGCAAAGCTCCGCGGCCTCATGGCGACATTCGCTGAGGGTGCAGAAGCCGAGCTACGTGCCCGGATCGATGGGCCGCTCGCGCTCTTTCGTCACACATTGAAGTACGGACGTGCGCTCGCCGACATCCTCCCAACGCTCGCCACCACCGCCAACTGGCAGCTCAGGGCGGAGATAGTTCTCCGCGATCAGCGCATGTCACTCGACCTCGACGCGAGCGCTCCACTCGCGCGATCGCATGCGCTGCCGCGCCGCACGGACAGCCAAGCAGAGAAGCGGCTGCATCGAGACCTCCTCGGCGTTGGCCCGCCATGGACTGTGAGGCGCGAGTCCGTCGCGATAAAGGTCGGACGGCAGCTGTTCTACCCTGACTTCGCGCTCGTTCACGCCCGAGGAACGGTGCTCGTGGAGCTGGTGGGGTACTGGACGGACCAGTACCTGGAGGCGAAAGTGCGAGCGCTCGCCCATGTCGGACAGCGCCTCATCGTCTGCGTGGACGCAAAGAACGCGCAGAAGGTCGCGCTCCATGGGCCGACTCTGGACTCCATGCTGGTCTACGAAAAGCGTGTTCCCGCCGCGGCGCTGCTGGCGCGTGCGGAACGATTGCTCGACGCGCGCGCCGGAGAAGCCGTCGGAGGTGATTATGCATAGGCCCGCGGGCCGGACCAGGCGCGTGAAACGGCCCTGGTACGATGCGTCCATGGCCAGCGCCGCGTCTCCCTATCCCGTCCGCGTTCGCAGCTCGAGCGACGAGCCGCGGATCTTGCTGTCGAACGTGCCGTGGGAGGCGTACCAAGGCCGAGCTGACCGTTAAGTGACCGCCTCTCGGTCCTTGCAATCAGTGGGCGATGCTCGCGGCTCCAAGAGGCAGAGCGTCCTGTAAAAATAGCCGTAGAAAACTCCCGGTGCCGGGACTTGAACCGCCTATGCGTGCTCTACGGCCTGCGTTACCGCGTCCAGGATTGCGCGCAGAGCGCTCATTTCCTTCACGACCTCCGCGCGCTCTCTCGCGTTCATCTTGGTCGCGAGCTCCCCTGCCCGCTTCAGGATGGTCGCGCCGCCGAGGCTCTCTCGAAGCTTTCGCACGCGGCCGATGAGGCCCGCGCGCGTGAGCCGTACGATAGGCTTCTTGCCGTGCTCCGCCTGGAGCTGCGTGACGTACTCCTTCGTCTTCGTCTGCGTGAGGTTCCACTTCATCACGTGCTGCGCGGCCTGCCTCAGCTTCGCGGGCTCGCGCAGCGGCAGCAGCAGTTGCTTGCGACCCATGTCCAGGCGCTGCCACGACTGGTCGGTGACGCGCTTGTCGTTCGCGGCCAGACGCAGCGCGGCGTAGAGCACGGTGCGGGAGATGCCGAGCGACGGACCGCCCGCGCGCCGCACCAGCTCGAGCCACACCGGGTTCCTCCCCCACTCGTCGAGCGCGCGCATCGCGTCGTTGCCGAACACCTCCACGAGCACCCAGCGCCCGAACGCGATCACAGCCTTCTCGAGCGTGTCCTTCAATTCGCTGCCTTCCGCGAGCGCGCGATCGAGGAGATGCACCTCCGCGCCCGACAGATGCACGGGAGGAGACCCACGCTCCGCGCGCATGAGCGCAGTGCTGCGAGCGGGAGCCACGCCGGGAACCTTCGCGACGACCTTCGCAGTGTGGACGACCTTCCCAGAGCGACGCTTGGACGGCTTCTTTCGCATGGAGAGAAAGTACATGCAGTTTGTCGGCGAGAGAATGTGCGCGGTTCACCGTGACCGCTGACTCACGGCGCCCCGCAAAAACAAGCTCAGAAAAATCCCGGTACCGGGATTTGACCCTACGCGGTGACGATTGGGAGGAGGGCGGCTGCGGATAGGCCTGCCGCGAAGCGGTCGAACCACGACGCGTCTTTGTAGGGGAGGACTCGCTTCAGGTGGTCGACCGAGAACTTTGGACTGATTAGCGCGATCTCGCTCCACAGGCGGCGCGCTTCGTCGAGCTTGCCTTCCGTTCCGCGAATCGACGCCAGGTACGCGCGGCTCATGTCCGTTCGCGGGGCTCTCAGGATGCGCCTCTCGAAGCTCCTCGCGGCGTCCGCGTAGAGGCCCGCTCCGAACTGCGCGCGGCCTATCAGGTGGATGAGCAGATCGCTTCCTGGATCCAGGCGCAGCGCTCTCTGGAACGCTTCGATCGCCGCGGCGTGGCGGGCGGTGAAGTCCAGGACCTGGCCGTGGCACATGTGCGCGCCGAAGTAGCTTGGCCCGCATGCGACCGCGTTCTCCGCTTCTCGCTCCGCTACTTCGTAGTCGCGCCGGAACAGGGAGAGCATCGCGATCGACTGGTGCGCCTGCGCGTCCTCGGGGTCCAGCTCCATCGCGCGGCGCGCGTACTGCATCCCCACGTTGACGTGACCATCGTCCGTGACCCAGCCGTTGACATGCTCCGCCGCGTGCACGAGCGCAAACACGGCGTACGCGGGCGCGAACTTCGGATCGATCTCGATCGCGCGCGCCAGCAGTTGACGCGCCTCTGCCGCATGCGCAGGCGAGAATTTGCAGTGATTCGCCCGCGCGCGCATCGTGAGGTCGTAGACCTCCGCGTTCACCTTCACGCGCGGCGCGCCGAGGCCCAGGCGTGCTTCGGTCGTCTTGGTGGTGAGCTTCACCTCCAGCTCCTTGACGATGCGCTGCGTGACCTCGTCCTGCACGGAGAAGATGTCCGAGAGATCGCGATCGAACTTTTCCGCCCAAACATGCCCACCCGAAGCCCCGTCGATGAGCTGTGCGGTGATGCGCACGCGCGTTCCCGACTTGCGCACGCTGCCCTCGAGCACGTGGCGCACACCGAACTTGCGCCCGACCGCGCGCACATCCACGGCCTTGCCCTTGAAGACGAACGTGGAGTTCCGCGCGATGACCAGGAGCCCCGGGATCTTCGAGAGCTCGGTGATCAGGTCCTCGCTGATCCCGTCGGAGAAGCACTCGTCCTCCGCATCCGTGCTCATGTTGGCGAACGGCAGGACGGCGATGGACGGACCGTGCGAGAGCGGCGGATCGGGATCGAGCGCCTCGACAGGCGGCATGGCATCGGCCAGGTAGACGCTCGGCGGCGATGGCCCGAGGTCGCCGCGCTGGATCGCCGCATGCAGATCGAGCGTGGCGCGCGTGGGCTGCGCGTCGATCCGCGCGCGCACCGGCGCGACACACTCGGAGAATTGCCGGAGCGCGTCGCCTTGCCGCCCGGTCCTCGCGAGGACCTCCATCAGGAGCTGGTGCGCGGGCTCGAGGGCATTGTCGCTGTCGAGCGCGCGGCGGAGCACCGCGACACATCCATCCGTGTCACCCGCCGCGTGGCGATCTCGCGCGAGCCTGAGGGCGACGTCGACGAATCGCTGACGAAGCGCCTCGCGGCGGGCTGCGAGCGCCTCGGAGTACGGATCATCGGGAAGCAGCGCGCCGCGATAGAGGTCCACGGCGCTCGCGAGCGCGCCGGGCTCCGCGCTCGAGGCCATCCGCTCAAACGCGTCGACGTCGATCCACACGTTGTCGGCGAGACGCGCGACTCCGCGGTCGAGGCTCGCGAGATCGATCCCCGCCGAGCGGCGCAGCTCGTGGAGCGCGCGGTGAAGATTGTTGGCTCCAGCTTCCAGATCTTTCTCCGCCCAGAAGCGATCGATGAGCTCCTCGCGATGAAGCGAGTGACCCGGCGCGAGCGCAAGCGCAGTGAGCACCTCCACCGCCCGCTTCTTCCGCCACGCGACGCTGGGGATGCTCACGCCAGAGACCTCGACCTCGAACCTTCCGAGGAGCGAAATCCGCGCGAGCGGTGCCTGCTGGTCCCCTGCCATGGAACCGTGAGTCTACGCTTCCGCTGCGTTTTTGGGCCGTTCAGTTGCTCGTAAGCCGCGCGTAAGGGCCGGGGGAGGTCCGCCCCGTAGTGTGTCCTTCGTGCCGCTGTTGCTGCCGCTGGCGCAGTTGCCACCTCGAAAGGAAGCTCCGATGTCCAGGTACATGCTCATTGAATCTCGCGATCCGTTTGACTCGAACGACGTCGCGTTCACGTACGGGCTCGCGTGCGACCTCGTCAAGGCCGGCCACGATGTAGCGCTCGTGCTGGTGCAGAACGGCGTGCTGCCGGCTCGCCGCGGCGCGAACGCAGACGGGCTCGCGGCCGTCATCAAGGCTGGCGTCCGCGTGCTGGCCGACGACTTCTCGCTCAGCGAGCGCGGCATCGCGAACGCGCGACTCACGAGCGGCGTCGAGCCCACGAAGATCGACGTCGTGATCGATCACATGGCCGAAGGCCACAAAACGCTCTGGCATTGAGGAGAACAACATGTCCAAGAAGACACTCACGTTTGCGCTCATGGATGCGCCGTATGAATCGGAGAACCTCACGACCGCGTTTCGTCTGCTCGCGATCGCGGCAGAGCGCGGCTTCACGATCAACGTCTTTGCGTACGAAGGCGCGTCGGCCCTGGCGTTCGCGAAGCAGGTCCCACACCCGAACCCCGTTCACGGCAAGAACGTTGCCGAAGAAAACCATCCCACCACGAAGGACCAGGTCGCTGCGCTGCTCGCGTGCGCCGAAGAGAACGGCGGCAAGGTCGACTGGGTGAACTGCGGCATGTGCGTCGACGAACGCGGCGTGAACGAGTTCGTCCCAGGCACACGACGCGGCTCCCCTGCCGATCTGCACGCCTTCACCGAGGCGTCCGACAACGTCCTCGTCATCCCGACCAAGTGATCACCCAGAGAGAAGGTTCAGCCATGGCGAAGAAGACATTGAACATCGTTGAGTCGGCCTATCGGGCCGTGATGGAAGAGCAGGACGACACGATCCTGTGGGTGCTCGCTGCGATGCAGGGAGCCGGAGCCGAGCACACGGTGGTGCTCCGGGCGAACGCGGTGAACTACGCCGTGGCCGGACAAGGCGCGCCCGGAATGGCGGTGGGCAAGTGGACGCAGACCCAGGCGCCGAAGATGGACCGCGACGTCGCGGATCTGATCGAGAAGCGGAAGATGACCGTCTACGTCATCGTGGAGGACGTCGCGCAACGCGGGATCGAGAAGCGCGAGCTCATGTCCGGCATCAGGCTTCTGCCTCGCGCTGCGCTGCCGGGGCTCTACGAAGAACACGCGATCGTCTCACACTGGTGATCAGCCGCTGATCCGAAGATCGAGCCCGCTCGCGTTTCCGACGTGAGCGCCCGCGCTCTTCTGGCGACGCGCGCCATGGGCGCTGCGACTCTGCTGCATCCACGCGGAACGCACGCGAGAGGTGAATCGGATCGAGCGGCTTCGGCGCATCCAGGAGCTGGCGACAGCGCGTGGCTGGTTGCGGAAGGAGACAGCGCGAGGCGCTGTGACGCAAGCGTCACGCTGCGGGTGTCGACCACGCCCGCAGCACCAGGAGCAAGTTTGCATCGGTCCTCGATAGCTGCACAGCATGCACTAATACCATGACGGTAGTGCATTGGATGAGATGCTGAGCTCGCTGCATCTTCTCCCTGGGTGGCCTGGGCCGGTGGGCTTCATGTTCGGGGTGACGGAAATCCGCCGCCTGTAACCCAACACCCTCGGGCCCCGACACAGCCTACCAAAGCCCGGAGGGCGACCGGCGCCAGGGGCGGAAGTACCGGAGGCGCATCCGGAGCCCCCACGAGGACAAAAGCAAAGAACGCGCGACCCGTGAGGGCTGCGCGTTCCGTGCAGTCTACAAGTGAATCTCTGGAGAGAGATTACTTGGCCGGCGGGGGATTCGTCGCCTTGGCGCCTGGGCCGACCTTGGCCTTCTTGTCTCCCGAGTGTCCGTGGAACGTGCGCGTCGGGGCGAACTCACCGAGCTTGTGCCCGACCATGTTCTCCGTGACGAACACGGGGACGAACTTGCGGCCGTTGTGGACCGCGAACGTGAGCCCGATGGCATCCGGGGTGATCGTGCTGCGGCGCGACCACGTCTTGATGACCTTCTTGCTCTGCGCTGCCGATGCCGCCGCGACTTTTTCCGCGAGGTGGCCGTCGACGAACGCGCCCTTCTTTACTGAACGAGGCATTGTCTACTTAACCCTTCTGCCCACGGCGCTTGACGATCATGTTGTCGGTGCGCTTGTTGTTACGAGTCTTGAGTCCCTTGGCGAGCTGTCCCCACGGCGAGCAGGGGTGACGACCACCGGAGGTACGACCCTCGCCGCCGCCCATGGGGTGGTCAACGGGGTTCATGGTGACGCCGCGCTGGTGCGGGCGCTTGCCGAGCCACCGGGTACGACCAGCCTTACCGAGGCTGATGTTCTGGTGGTCGATGTTCGACACCTGACCGAGCGTCGCGTGACAGTCCTGGTGGACCATGCGCACTTCGCCGGAGGGGAGACGAACCTGGGCGTAGTCGCCGTCCTTCGCCATGAGCGAAGCGCCGGCGCCAGCAGAGCGAACCATCTGGCCGCCCTTGCCCTTCTTCATTTCCACGTTGTGGATCAGCGTGCCAAGCGGGATGTACCGCAGCGGCATGCTGTTGCCGGGCTTGATGTCGGCGTTGCGGCTGGAGACGATCTTGTCGCCCTTCTTGAGGCCGTCGGGCGCCAGGATGTAGCGCTTGTCGCCGTCCGCGTAGTTGAGGAGCGCGATGCGCGCCGTGCGATTGGGATCGTACTCGATGGACGCGACGGTGGCGGGGACGCCGACCTTGTCACGCTTCCAGTCGATGATGCGATAGGCCTGCTTGTGACCACCGCCACGGAAGCGCGAGGTGATGCGGCCGTGCGCGTTGCGCCCGCCGGACCGGCTCTGGCCCTCCGTCAGCTTCTTCTCGACCTTCTTGCCCTTGGTGAGCTCCTTGAAGTCCGAGCCTGTGTAGTAGCGCCGCGCTGGGGAAGTCGGCTTGTAGGATTTGATTCCCATGATCAGCTCTCCGTCTCGGCGAAGAAGTCGATGTTCTCGCCAGCCTTGAGCGTGACGATCGCCTTCTTCCAGTTCTGCATCTTGCCGTAGCCCCGGCCCATGCGGCGATCCTTGCCGCGGTAGACCTGGGTGTTCACGCACTTCACCTTGACGTTGAAGAGCTTCTGAACGGCTTCTTTGATCTGAATCTTGTTAGCTTCGCGGGAGACCTCGAAGATCACCTGGTTCGCGTCCTCGCGAAGGCGATTGGCCTTCTCGGTGAGCGCGATCGGGCGACGGAGGACTTGTTCGACAGAGAGCATTTCAGGCCTCCTTCTTCTGGCTGTTGGTACGCTTCTCGTTACCTAAAACGCGCGCCTCGAGTGCCTTGGCCGCTGCCTGCGAGAGGACCAGCGTGTCGTGACGAAGCAAGTCGTACACGTTGACGCCTTCCGGCGGCAGGAACTGGTGATCCTGGCAGTTGCGGATGGAGAGACGAAGCTTGTCGTTCGAGCTTGCGTCGACGACGAGCGTCTTCTTGTTCGTCTTGAGCGTGGCGAGCGAGGCGAGAAGGCCCTTGGTCTTGGTCTCGGCGAGCGCGAATGCGTCGACGATGACGAGGCGGCCTTCCTTCTGGAACTTCGAGAGCGCAGAGGCGAGCGCCGCGACGCGCATCTGCCGCGGCGGACGATAACCCCAGTCACGCGGACGCGGCGGGTGGGCCTGGCCACCGCCGACGTACACGGGAGCGCGCTTCGAACCGTGGCGCGCGTTGCCCGTTCCCTTTTGCTTGTACATCTTCTTCGTGCTGCCGCTGACGGCCGAGCGGTTCTTCGCCGCTGCGGTGCCCTGGCGACGCGACGCGAGCTGCGCCTTCACGATCTCGTAGAAGAGGTGTTCGTTCACCTCTGCTGCGAAGACTTCGTCCGAGAGGTCGACAGAACCGACCTTCTCGCGCTTCAGATTGAATACATCTAGCTTTGCCATGATGAAACCTTTGCGTTGGGCTCACGCGCTCAGCGCGGGGCCTTGATTTCGACGTCCACGCCCGCGGACAGATCGAGCTTCATCAGGGCGTCCAGGGTTTGCTGCGTCGGCTCGAGGATGTCGAGCAGGCGCTTGTGCGTACGGATCTCGAACTGCTCGCGCGACTTCTTGTCGACGTGCGGGCCGCGGAGAACCGTGTAGCGGGAGATGTGCGTCGGAAGCGGGATCGGACCCGCAACGCGGGCGCCGGTGCGCTTGGCCGTCTCGACGATGTCCGTGGCGGACTTGTCGAGCAACTGGTGGTCGAACGCGCGGAGGCGGATTCGAATGGTCGTGGCTGATGCCATATTGTTGTTCCTTATTCCTTTTGGCTTCTGCCGTGGACTACTCGAGAACCTTGGTGACGATGCCGGCGCCGACGGTGCGGCCGCCCTCGCGGATCGCGAAGCGCATCTGCTCTTCGAGACCGACCGGCGTGATGAGGGAGATCGTCATGGTGATGTTGTCACCCGGCATGACCATCTTGGTGCCTTCC
>JANXLV010000021.1 GCA_025355005.1 Myxococcales bacterium
GCTCGCGCAGGCCTAGCTGTCGATGAAGACGCCTGCGCTCGTGTAGAACGCGATCTCGGCGCGGAGACCATGCTCGCGCACGTCCAGGTCGCGCCCTGTCTCGCCGCGGCGTCGGCGGTGCTTCACGAACGCGAGCTCCACGAGGGCGAGCTGCTTCTTGCGACGCTCACGAAATGCCTTCCATCCTCGCGCAAAGAACACGCCCCAGTTGCGACGACTCAGCGCAAAGTAGGAGCTCACGAGCCGGAGCTCGTCGGGTCGCAAGGTCTTGCCCACCTCGCCCAGGAGCTCGCGGATGACGATGCGACGATCGCGCGCAACGAGCATCCAGAGCAGCACGAAGAAGAGAATGTCGACCAGCCACGAGAACAGGATCATGAGCACGAGCCCGGCGTCGCCGAAGCGATCTGGCAGGCCGTTGTGTATGGCGTGCATGCACATGGCCGCGGCGAGCCCGACGCACGGGTACAGCGCCTTCTTTCCCAGGCCCTTCGCCTCCACGGACATGCCGAAGCCCAGGCCCGTGCATGCGGTAAACGTGCAGTGCGAGAGCCCGAGGAAAACCGTGCGCAGGAGCACCAGGCTGAAAAATCCGCTGCTGCCGCGCTTCGCGTAGGCCTCCGACACGTAGAGGATGTCCTCCGTCAGCGTGAAGCCAAGACCGACGACCCCGCCGTAGATCGCGCCGTCCAGCGCCCCGTCGACCTCCTTCAGACCGACCGCGGAGAGCAGCGCGATCAGCGCGACCCCGAGCCCCTTGAAGCCCTCCTCGAACGTGGGCGCGAGCACCACGGCACCGAAGGTCTCCATGCTCCCGGAGTCCTCCGCGAGGCCGAGCGCACCCGCGACGTACTGCTGCGTGATGCCGCTGCCGATGCCGCCGCCGAACGTTGCGAAGAGCGCGCCCCACACGAACGCGGCGCCCACCAGATACCAGGGCTCCGGCTCGAAGCGGTCACACCAGCGAATGAAGAGCACGTAGACCAGCACCAGCGGCGAGACGAAGAGGATGCCGAGGATCAGGCCTACGAGCATGGCGCGCTGCCTGCGGGAGCCTTCGCGGCGCGCGCGGACGCCGTCGCGAGCTGACCGCACGCCGCACCCACGTCCGAGCCGCCGCTGTAGCGCTTGTGCGCAAATACGCCGCGCGTACGAAGTGCCGTAAAATAGGCCGCTTCGCGCTCATCCGAGCAACGCTCGTAGTGCGGTGACTCGGGATCGTCGTCGATGGCGTTGTAGGGGACGATGGAGACGCGCGGGCGCATGCCGGTCTCCTGGGTGAAGCGCGTAGCGAGATCGCCGAGGGCGTGCGCGTCCTCCTCCGTGTCGTTGACAAGAGAGAGCAGCGTGACGGCCCACATGGGCGAGTACTGCGTGATGCGCGCGTGCTCGCACACCGCCATGAGCACGTCGTCGAGCGGGTGCTTGTCGTCGATGGGCATGAGACGGCGGCGCACGTCCCTGCGCGCGCTCGAGATCGACCACCCGAGGCGGACGCGGGGCGCCTCTCTGGCAAGCCTGAGGATGCCAGATGGCAGGCCCGCCGTGCAGACCGTGATCGCCCGTGAGTCGATGGCCAGCGTGGACGGCTCGCTCATGACGCTGATGGCCGTGAGGACCTCGGACAGGTTCGCGAGCGGCTCGCCCATGCCCTGGAACACGACGCCGTGGACGCGACCGCCGCCGGTCTTGTCCTTCGCGTCCTTCGCGAGCCCTTCGCGTACGACGCGCACCTGGTCGATGATCTCCCATGCGCGCAGGTTGCGCACGAGCCCCATCGTGCCCGTCTTGCAGAAGGTGCAGCCGAGCGCGCAGCCCACCTGCGAGCTCACGCACACCGTGTGGCGCTGCTTCTTCTCGAGCGGGATGCGCACGGTCTCGATGTACGCTCCGTCGTTCGTTCTCAGCGTGTACTTCACGAACGGGTCGAGCGCGCTGCGTCGCTCCTCGTGCACGTCCAGGCTCTTCTGCTCCCCGAGGGCCTTCACGGCATCGAGCGCCGTGTTGCGGACGCCGGTGAACCCGCGCTCGATCGACAGCCCGCGGTGCACGCGCGAGAGGATACGGCGAGCCTCCGTGAGCGTCGCCTCGGGCGTCATGGCCGCAAGGGCCTCGGGCGTCATCTCGGAGAGCACGACCATCTGGGCGATTTCGACCTTCGGGAGAAACGGGCGTATGCGACTACCGCACACGCCGATTTCGACCTTCGAGAGAAACTGGCATGTGCGACCTGCGCACATGCCCAAATGCCACAAATTCCGCAAAAGTGCTAACGTCGAAGGGTGTTCGGGTTCAGCTTCTCGGAGCTCGTGGTGCTGGTCGTGGTCGCCATTGTCGTCATCGGCCCCAAGGACTTGCCCAAGGTGCTGCGCAAGCTCGGCCAGTATGCCGGGAAGGCGCGTCGCATGGCGGCCGACCTGCGCGCGCAGAGCGGCATCGACGACGTCCTCCGCGGTGAGGGCCTGTCGGAGAGCGTGCAGGAGATCCGCAAGCTCGCGCGCGGTGAGCTCTCGGATCTGAACCGCAGCGTCCGCTACGACGGCGCAGAGGCAAAGCTCGAGAATCAGGCCGTGGAGACGCGTGCCCTGCGCGATCGCGAGTACCCGCGGGACGGCGCGGACTGCTTCGGCGCCCTGCCGGACACAGCGCTCGTGTACGAGGGCACCCTGCCGAAGAGCGACCACAGGAAGGACCCGCTCTGGGTGCTGGGAGACAAGGACGGGATCATCCCGCCGGACCCCGAGCCCGAGCCCGAGTCGGACGCCGCGCCCGAGGCAGCGGCCGTCGCTGCAGCCGTCGCCCAGGTCGCCCAGGTACCCAACGTACAAGACGTCTCGCAGCTGCCCGACGTGGTGAGCCCTGCCAACGTGCCGACCCTCCCCTTGCCCATGCCGGTCGACCTCAAGCCGGTCGACCTC
Source organism: Myxococcales bacterium (assembly GCA_025355005.1). Classification (GTDB taxonomy): domain Bacteria; phylum Myxococcota_A; class Polyangia; order Polyangiales; family Polyangiaceae; genus JANXLV01. Next base: position 2,919 of record JANXLV010000021.1, read on the forward strand.
AAGAAGGCTGCGCCCGAACCCGAGGCCGAGGCTGAACCTGAAGAAGCAGCGCAGGCGCGTGGCGCGGGGAGCGCCTGATGGCCGTCAAGAAGTCCGAAGCGAAGACCGAGATGAAGCCGGACGACGACCTGCGCGCGCCCGAGCCCGAGGCCGACGTCCGCATGACGATCTGGGAGCACCTCGCGGAGCTTCGCGGTCGCCTCACGCGCGCGGCGATCGGAATCGCCATCGGCACGATCGCGTGCTGGATTTACCACGAGAAGCTCCTGCACTGGCTGGTCATCCCGTACGAGGTCCAGTGGCGGGCTCGCTTCCCCAACCTGCCTGTGGACCTCCAGGGTCTCGCGCCCCAGGACGCGTTCGTGAACTACATGCAGCTGTCGTTCACCGGCGGCATCGTGCTCGCGATCCCGATCGTGTTCTACCAGCTGTGGGCGTTCATCAGCCCAGGCCTCTACGATCGCGAGAAGAAGTACATCATCCCGTTCGTGACGTTCTCGACCGCGCTGTTCTTGAGCGGCGTCGCGTTCGCGTACAAGGTCACGTTCCCGTTCATGTTCAGCTACTTCCTGTCGCTGACCGGCACTGTCGACGGCGACGCGAACCTGATCCTGACGAGCCGGCCGACGATGGAGTTCTACGTCGACCTCACGACGCGCATGCTCCTGGCGTTCGGCGCCGTGTTCGAGCTGCCGATCCTGATAACCTTCCTTGCCATCGCCGGCATCGTGACGCCGCAGCAGCTCCTGAAGTTCTCGCGCTGGGCGATCATCCTCTCGTTCGCGCTGGGAGCCGTGGTCACTCCAGGCCCAGAGGTCTCGAGCCAGATCGCAGTCTCGGGAGCGCTGGTAGCCCTCTACTTCGTCTCGGTCGGGTTGGCCTTCATCCTCGCCCCCAAGAAGAAGAAGACCACCGACTGAGGCCCGTGAGCGTTCTACCGCGGCGTGGGGGGCTCTTCGGGGATCGGGACCGGAAGACGTCGCGCGTCCATCCATAGACCTTCGATGTCGTACAGGTTGCGCGCGTCCTCCTGGAACACGTGCACGACGACGTCGCCGAAGTCCATCAGCACCCAGCTTGCGTGCGGCATGCCTTCGACGGAGAGCGCGCGCTTGCCCTTCTTCTTCACCGCCTCTTCGATCGCCTGCGCGAGCGCGCCTACCTGGCGATCGCTGCGGCCGCTCATCAGGACGAGGAAGTCCGCGTAATCAACGCGTCCCGCCACGTCGAGGATCTCGATGCCGACGGCCTTCTTCTCGATGGCGGTCACGGCGATCGTCACGGCGAGCTCGCGGGCGCCGTCGCTCGCGATCGACGGCCCGGTGGAGGCCGGCGCCTTCTCACGCTTCTCGGTCGCGGTCGTCCGAACGGGCTTCCGGATGCCGAGGCCCGTCTTCGGTGTCAGCGTGGTCTTCGTTGGCAGGCTGGGACGACGCGCGGCCGGCGGCCGTGACATCGGCTTGCCTGAGTCCTTTGGCGCGCGCGCCTCTCGCTCGCGGCCCGGCTTCTCGGGCTTCGACTTCTTCTTCGTGGGCGCACCGTGCGACGAGCGCAGTCTCGGTTTGTCCGCCGGCTTCTTCGTGCCTTCTCCCACAGATTCCTCCTGCTCACTCCGCGCGTTTCGCCCAGAATGCTCGCCCTGTCAGGGCTGGTCAATCTGTTTCCTTCCGGACGCCGCTGGGGTGAGCGTCACCCGAGACGAGCCACTTCATGGTCGTCAGCGACTCGAGGCCCATGGGGCCGCGCCAGTGCAGGCGGCTCGTGGCGATGCCGATCTCGGCGCCGAGGCCGAGCTCTCCGCCGTCGTGGAAGCGCGTGGACGCGTTCACCACCACGCACGCAGCGTCCACCTCTGCGCGGAAGCGCGCCGCATGCGCGACGTCATGCGTTAGGATCGCCTCCGTGTGGGAAGAGCCAAACCGCTGGATGTGGACGAGCGCCTCGTCCAGGCTGGACACGACCTTCACCGCCAGCACCTTCGCGAGGAACTCGAAGCCGAAGTCCGACTCCTTGGCCGGGACCACGTTGGCGTGCGGGCTTGCTTCGGTGACCCCGAGCAGCGAAAGCGTGCGCGGGCATCCGCGGAGCTCTCCGCCTTCTGCGGCGAGCAGATCCCGGACGAGCGGGAGCAGCGCGCTTGCCTCCGCCTCGTGTACGAGCAAGCACTCGAGCGCATTGCACGCGCTCGGCCGCGCGAGCTTCGCGTCGCGGATGATCCTGGCGGCGGCCTGCGTGTCGTACCCGGCGTCCACGAAGAGGTGGCATACGCCCTTGTAGTGTTGCACGACCGGTACGCGCGCGTTCTCCGTCACGAACCGGATGAGCGCCTCACCGCCACGCGGGATCGCCAGGTCGACGAGCTCCGATTCATGGAGCAGCTCCACCATCGCCTCGCGCTCCGTCGTGGGGACGATCTGCACGGCGTCCTCCGGAAAACCGCACGCCACAAGCGCGCCGCGCACCACGGCCCCGAGCGCCAGGTTCGACCTCAGCGCCTCCGAGCCACCGCGCAGGATGATCGCGTTGCCGGCCTTGAGCGCCAGCGCGGAGGCGTCGCTGGTCACGTTCGGACGCGACTCGTAGATCATCGCGATCACGCCGAGGGGCACGCGCACACGCGACACCACGAGGCCGTTTGGACGCGTGACCTTCGAGACCACCTCGCCCGTGGGGTCGGGGAGCTCCGCGATCGTGAGGACCGCGCGCGACACACCCTGGATCCGCTCCGCGTCGAGCTTCAGGCGATCGAGCATCGCCGGCGCGATGCCGCGCGCATCCGCGGCCGCCACGTCCTCCGCGTTCGCGGCGAGGATCGTCCTTGCGTTCGCGTCGATATCACTCGCGATGCGACGAAGGAGCGCGTTCTTCTGGTCAGTGGTCCGCGTGCTCATGGCGCGCGCCGCCGCGCGGGCCCTTACACAGAGGTCGTGGATGGCGCTCATCGTGTCCGGTAGATGTAGAACCCCGCGTCGGTCTTTTCGAGCTGGAAATGCTGGCGCATCGCGTTTTTCACGGGGACGGAGAAGCGATCATTCTGGACGCTGTCCTCCCCCGTGCGCTCCAGAAGGTCGCTCTCTACGACGACGCAGCGGACGTTCGGACTGTCCACGGAGCGCTCCCACGCACGTGCGAGCGCCTCGTTGCGGGTGTGCGCGAACTGGAACGCCGTGTCCACCACGCGGCCGTCGATCTCGAGCTCGGTGCCGGGCTCGTCGGCGAGCGTGGTGGCGCCCGGGCGATCGTTGCAGGATGCACGGATTGCGTCGAGGGCCGCGCGCCGTGAGGGCGCCTGCGAGAGGCCCTCGAACGAGCTCTTGATGCTGGCCACGCCGTCGTACGGCGCCTGCACGCCGAGCAGCACCGCGGCAAACGCCGTCCCGCGACCGAGCGACAGCTCCGGCGCGCGCGACAGGATGCACAGCGCGCCGAGGCACGGCTCCATCCAGTAGTTCGACGCGCTCCCGATCTTCGACAGCGACAGGAGAGCCCAGCAGAAGCTCGCGCCCAGCGCCGCGAAGGCGATGAACGTGTGGTCGTCCTTGAAGTGGCGCACGCCGACCACGAGCCCCAGCGCGATGGGCGCGAGGAAGAACGGCAGACGCGAGCCCATCTGCGAGAGCCAGAGCGACGCAGAGGTGTCCTGTGCCGTGGACGCGGTGAGGTGCGTGAGAAACTGACCGCCGCTCGCGAAGTAGAGCACGACGCAGAGCAACGCCGCCGTCCCCGCGAACGAACCGAGGCCCGCCCACGAGCGCGCGCGGTGGCGGAGGAACGTGGCCGTCATCGCGCCGGTGCCCAGACCGAGCACGTTGGGCTTCACGAACACCGCGAGCGCGAACAGCGCTCCGGAGAGGGCATCCACACGCCCCTTGCCCACCGCACGTGACAGGCCCAGCGCAGCAAGGAGCAGCGCGAGTGCATCCGGCCTGCCCGATGCGCCGTAGAGGGAGAGCACGTAGGTGCCCGCGACGAACGCCGCCCCGCCGAGGACCAGGACCGTGCGCGCGCGCGTCCGCTTCTCGGCGTGGCCGCGGCGGGCCAGCACGACCACTGCTGCGCCCCATGCGGCGGTCGCGATCACGCGTATGCAGAGGGTCGCGCTCGTGACGCTGGAGACCGGCAGGAGCGACACGAGCCACGAGAAGAGCGGCGGATACAGGACAAAATAGCGCGTGGCCGGATCGCCCGCAGCGAGATCGCCCACGACAGGGTCAATGTAGAGTGCATGCTTCTCGCGCATGCGCATCGCCTCGAAGACGATCTCGCCCTCCACGCCGTCGAGCGGGCGCGAGCGCATGGTCCCGAGCGCCCACGCCAGCGTGGCGAGCAGCGCCACACACGACACCACCACGAACAGCCCTATCCCGACGTGACGCGAGAGCCGCATGAACGCGGGCTCAAGGTCTGCCTTCGGTGGATCGGGCGGCGCAGGTGTGGAGGCCAAAGTGCCGCCAGTCCTACCGCGAGAAGTGTCAGAAGCCCACAGCCACGTGTACGTCGAAGATGCCGTACGCCTTCAGGTCCTTCACCTCGTCGGATGCGGGGCCTGCGAGCGCGCCCATGAGCGACGCTCCAGCGCGTACGTCCGCGTCGTCGACCGAGAACTGGTACTCGGCCCCCACGCGCGCGGTGCCGACACCGGCCTCGCCGCTGGTGCCGCCCTTGTCGACATGTACGAGACCCGCGCCCATTGCGACGACCGGGTGGAGCGGGCCGCGCTTCTTCAGGTCGAGCACCAGCTCCGCCAGATACTGGGACGTGGAGGCGCCGGTGGGCGCGTCCTTGTTGTTGTTGTCGCCGCCCTCGCCACGGAAGAAGCTGGCGGTGAAGCGCCCACCCACGGTGCCCGTCCCCACCCCCACACCGCCCGTGAGGCCGTAGCCGAGCCCCTTGCCGGAGGTGATGAAGCTCGGGCCGAGCTCGATGCGAACGGGGGCGCGATATGGGACGGCGAGCGGCGGAGGCGGCGGCGGGTTGTAATCCGGGTCCACGGCGACCACGGCGATGGGCTCCCGGCCGGGCGGAGGCGCGGAGAAGCGGTCGTCCGCGTGGGCCGTTCCCTCGGCGGCGAGGCTGGTCAGCGCTGCACCAAACACGCCCATGCCGAGCGCGAAGCACATGCGTCCGAGTCTTTTCCTGGTTTGCATGTCCCAGGAAACGCGGCAGCCGCAAGAACCTTACACGGAACCGTACACCCCGGATTCTCGGGTCCAGGGGGTGGCATTTGGTCGAGGGACACCCTCGACACTCCCAGATTATTGAAAGTTCGACGGGCCGTCGAAGCGTTCAATTCCTGCTATGCTCGCAATGATGCGGCGTGGGCTGGGCCCTCTCTTGATCGTGGCCGTTTCATGCGGCGCCGCGTGGATCAGCGCAGGCTCCGCGTACGCGGCAGACCCGCAAGTGGACCCCGGTAGCGCAGCCCCTCCCACAGCAGAGGCGAAGGCGGCCGCGCAGGACCACTTCACCCGCGCCAAGGAGCTCTACGCGAGCGGCAACTACCCGGATGCCATCGCGGAGCTCCAGCTCGCACGCAAGCTCGACCCCTTCGCGAAGGATCTGGTCTTCAACCTGGGCCTCGTCTCGGAGCGCCTCGCGAAATACGACGACGCCCTGAAGTACTACCGCCAGTACCTGACGCTCGCCGGCATCACGGAGGCGGAGCGGGTGCGCGCCGACAGCTACATCAAGCGCGTCGAAGGCGCGAAGGCGGCCCTGCCCCCTCCCACCAGCGCGAGCTCCTCCTCCGCTCCGCCGCCGCCACTGCCGCCGGACAAGCCCGAGAAGAAACCGCACGGGCGCGTGGACGCGGCCACCATCAGCGCCGCGGCCATCGGCGTCGCCGGCATCGGCGTGGGCGCGGTCTTCGGCGTGAAGGCGCTCGGGGACCAGCCTGCTTCCAGCGCGACCACCAGCAAGACGAACCCTTTCTCGAACCTCCAGTCGAAGCAGGACACGGCGCACAAGGAGGCGTTCATCTCCGACATCGGCTTCGCGGTCGGCGGCGCGGGGATCATCGCGGCGGCGGTGCTCTATCTCGCGCGCGAGAAGGACAAGCCCATCGCCCTTCCCAAGACCGAGGTCGGTCGCGTGAAGATCACCGGCGCGAGCGCAGGCCCCACACCGAACGGCGGCGCCGTCATCCTCGGGGGCGAGTTCTGATGGGCGCTGCACCCACCGCGCGCGGGCCTGCGATCCGCAGCCTTCTCCGTCTCCTGCCGGTGGTGCTACCGCTGATGCTCGTGCTCGCGGCCAGCTCGACGGGCTGCGAGGCGATCGTCGGGAGCACCGTGCCGGCATTCACGTGCTCCGACTCCGACCCGTCCTCATGCCCGTCGGGCAAGGTCTGCGCGATCTCGACCGGCCAGTGCATCCTCGCCTCCAAGTCGTGCCTCGTGAACCCGTGCGCGAGCGGGCTCTCGTGCGATCCCGCGACGCTCCAGTGCGTGTCCGGCGTGGTGGAAGCGGGCGCGGGCGACGCCACCATCTTCGACAGCGGGGGCGGCAAGGACACCGGGCCCGTGGGCGACGCGGAGGTCCCGCCGTACGCCGTCGGCCACAACTGCCAGAAGCCCAGCGACTGCACCTCGACGCTCTGCGCGGACAGCGCGATCCTCGGCCAGGACTACTTCAATCTGGTCGGTGCAGTATGCACCATTCCGTGCTGCACCTCGGAGCAGTGCGGTGCCGGCCTCGTGTGCATCGGCCCCGGCACGGGCGGAAAGTACTGCGCGCCCGCAGCCGCGCTCAAGCGAACGCTCGGCGCAAAGCCTGGCGGCAGCACGTGCGCCGTGGCCTCGGAGTGCCGCTCCGGCAAATGCATCGGCGACATGTCAGGCATGAACAAGGTCTGCGCGGATTCGTGCTGCCTGGACACGCAGTGCACGGGAAGCGCCAAGTGCAGACCGGTGGACGTGGAGGGCTTCATGCCCAATCCCCACAAGTCCTACGCGTGCTCGGTGCTCGTCGGAGGTTCGATCAACGTCTGCAACGGCGCGATCGTCGACTCATGCGTCTCCGGCGTGTGCGCCAGTAACTCATGCCAGTCACCGTGCTGCAGCTTGAGCACCGCGGTGGCGGCTGGCCATGTCCTTTGCGACGCGCAGGCTCTCAGCAACGGCGATACGTTCGACTTCGGCAACGGCGGCACCGTTGGCGGTAGCGACTTCGGTACAAGCTGCTCGCTCGGCACGAAGTGCAAGAGCGGCTACTGCGACAAGGCGGATGGCGCGGGCATGGGCATCTGCAGCGACATCTGCTGCACCGACGACGACTGCCTCCCCAGGCGTGCGAGCGCAGACGGCGGACTCGTGACCTGGGTGTGCCGGCCGCGCACCGGCATGACGCACTTGCTCCGCTGCGTACCGCAATGAGCTCCGCTTCGAGCTCCTCCGGCTCTGCATACTCCGCTGCGTTCAGATGCATCCGTGGCTGTCCGGGCACGACGCCGCTCCACGCGCCCGTGTTCCGCTGTCCCACGTGCGGCGCCCTGTTCGAGGTCGCGCACGATCTCGACGCGCTGCGATCACGCTCCGCTGCAGAATGGAAATCGCTGCTCGCCGCGCGCGCGCAGCCTGGACCCGTTGATCGCGAGACGTCGCAGTCCGGCGTGTGGGCGCACCACGAGTGGGTGATGCCGTGGCTAGAGCGCGAGAACATCGTGAGCACGGGCGAGGGTCGCTCGCCGCTCCTCTATGCGCGCCGCGCGGGCGCGGACCTGGGCGTACCGGAGCTGTTCGTGAAGCAGTGCGGGACGTCGCATACGGGCAGCTTCAAGGACCTGGGGATGACGGTGCTCGTGTCCGTCGTGAACCAGGCAAAGAAACAAGGCCTTCTCGACGTCCTCGCGATCGCGTGCGCGAGCACTGGTGATACGTCCGCGGCGCTTGCAGCTTACGGTGCGCTCGCTGGTCTGCCGGTCTGCGTCCTTTTGCCAAAGGGGCTCGTGTCCACGGCGCAGCTCGTGCAGCCGCTCGCGCATGGGGCGAAGGTCTTCGCGCTCGACACGGACTTCGACGGCTGCATGCGCGTGGTGTCGGAGCTCGCCGCGCGTGGGCGCGTCTACCTCGCGAACTCGATGAACGCGCTCCGCATCGAGGGACAGAAGACCGTCGCGTTCGAGATCGCCGCGCAGCTCGGATGGGAGGTGCCGGACTGGGTGGTGCTGCCGAGCGGCAACCTGGGCAACGCGTCCGCGCTCTTCGCGGGCTTCGCGCTGATGAGGGCGCTTGGCGTCACGTCTTCCCTTCCGCGCCTCCTGGTGGCGCAGGCGGAGGCGGCAAACCCCATGGTGCGTGCCGTTGCTGCTGGCGCATCGGAGATCGCATCCATCAAGGCGGGCGAGACACTGGCCACTGCGATCCGCATCGGCGCGCCCGTGAGCGGTGAGCGAGCCATGCGCGCGCTGCGCGAGATGAATGGCGTCGCGGAGGACGCTACCGAGGACGAGCTCGCGGACGCGGCGGCGCGCGCGGACGTGCGCGGGCTCTACGTCTGCCCACAGACCGCGGTGGCGCTCGCGGCGCTGCGAAAGGCGCGCGCGAAGGGCCACGTTGCGGAGACTGACCGCGTGGTGCTGGTCTCCACGGCGCACGGCCTGAAGTTCACGGAGATGAAGCTCGGGTACGCAGAGGGCACGCTGCGCGGCGTGACGTCGCGCAATCCAAACAAGCCGATCGACTGCGCCGCAGATGCAGACATGGTCGCCTCCCTCCTTGTTTCAGGCTAACTAGCACTACTGCGGGATGTCGCGTGTGAGCGAGCGGCTCGTTCGGCGCCTGCGATGTAGCCCAGTGTCGTTTGTTTCTCACTGTGTCCTTCCATTCTATCGAGCGGGCCTTTCCATCGTGCAGATCGTGTCCATGGTGAG
>JANXLV010000234.1 GCA_025355005.1 Myxococcales bacterium
ACGGACAGCTCCATGTACCCGCGACGTGCGGATGCCGGCAGCGGCGGTCCTGCGTCGTCGATGACGAGGCGCGCCCCGAGCGGGTCCTGGTAGACCTCCACGTGCACGTCGTTGCTGCGCGGCGTGGCCGCGATCGCGAGGCCGATGAGCTCACGCGCGAGGAGCGCCGCGCCGCGCGGGGACATCATCACGTGTACGCCCTGGCCGGAGCCGGGCTTCACGACGACGCGCACCTCATGCTTCTCCGAGCGATTGCCGAGCCCTTCGATCGCATTGCGCACGACCGTGCCGAGATCCGTCTGCGCACGCACCTCGTCCGCGTCGAGCTCTCCGATGCTCGCGAGCACGGAGACGAACTCGCTCGCGAACGTGACGCGCTTGTGCGCGACCGCGAGCAGCTCCTCCTGATCAGTCGCGGGGCGAAGCTGCCCGAGCTCGCGTCCAAGCGGCGTGAGGATGCCTCGCAGCTCCGCGGCGATGCCTGCACAGAGCCGCGCGACCGAGTCGAGCCGCTCCGTCGTGGGATCCATCGGCGGCGGCGGATAGCTGGATGCGGAGTGGGCCTCTTCGCCCTTCTGGAAGACGGCTGCGAGCTCGCGGGCGTATACCTCGCCCTGCTTGCGCGCCTCGTCGAGCTCCTTGCGGAGCGCGGCCTTCTCCTCGCGATCTTCGTCCGCGGGAAGGAGCAGCACCTCGGTCGCGCCTTCGAGCTCGTGGCGACCGCCGTAGCGAAGCGCCATACGAGAGAGCCACACGCGCTCCGTCTCGGCGGTGGCGCTGGTGTCCGGTCCGAGCGTGACTGCCACGCGGACATCCGCGCTGTCGCGCCGGATGGTGATCTGCGAGCCGATTCCGCCGCCGTGGCCGACCAGCACGTGGAGCATTCGGCGGAGCTCGGCTTCGTCACCGAAGACCTCCGTGCCGCTGCCAGGTTCGATCTGGACGCGCGCCTCCGGGGCGACCTCCCAGAGCAGCGCAGCGAGGTCGATGCGACCGCGACGCACCGGCGTGCTGGGGCGCGTGTGGAGGTTCTCCAGCATGCGCATGACGTCGTCGAGGGCGTCGAGCGACGCGTCCAGCGTCCCGCTGGGGTTGGAAACGCTGATGGGGGTCGCCTCTGGCGCCGCCTCTTGCGCCAGCTGCTCGCGGATTTCGGGGGGCGGCACCGTGCGCATGACCTGCACACCTTGGCGCAAACGCGAAGCTGCACCCTGGGCTTCCTGTGTGAGAAGCCACCCGAGCTCCTGCCTCGTCAAACGTCCCTTGGACACGCAAAGACCTCCAGTTACCGAAGGAGAGTGCTGAGCCCTCCCGACGCTCACAGGCGCCCGCGTGCAGCATAGGCGACTCGCACACATAGACGCCACTGGGAAACGCGCGAACGTGCGCTACATTCCTCGCCACTCCGCAATCTTCCCGAGGTCCCCATGCTGGTCGAAGCACGCGCCACCGGATACGTGTATCATGCAAGTAATGACCGATTGGAGCTTCATGCAGCGGGAAAGGCTGCTGGTGCGAGACCCCCAGGAGGTGAGGCCGGCAAGACCGAGAAGGCCAACCTGCTGCTCGACGCGAAGAAGAAGCTCGTCGGGGTGGATCTTCGCGGGACCTCCGCCGCGGTCGTGCTCATGCTCGGGGCGCACGAGGACGTCGATGGGCAGGCCGAGGCGAGCGTTCGCGTCGAGCTAGGACCCGACGGAGAGCTCGCGGCCGTCACGATCGAGGCTGCGTCGAAGTCGATCGAGTCTCCGGCGAAGAACGCTTACTGAGGCAAACGCTCAGCGCCTGACGATGAAGACGTCGTCGGTCGGTAGCTCGCGCGGAACGGTCACGCGTACGACGCGCTTCTGACCGCGTGGATCGCCGATCTCGCCGCGCGTGACGGCGTGCGCGCAGGTCTCTGCCGACGCGGTGTACGCGCTGCCTCCGTCGCTGCTGCGTGTGGTGCTCGGGCCGAGCGCGAGACACGTGCGGAGCTGCGTGCCGGGATAGAGCGCCTGGCTGAGCACGCCGACGTCCGGCTCGATGATGCGCGCGCCCACGGACACGAGCTCGGCGAGGGCACCGCTGCCTGCCAGGACCTCCAGGATCTGTCGTGACGGCGGGGCGAACAGGAGGGCGACCTTCTCGTGTACCCGCTTCGCCTTCAGGAGCGCAGCCACCGTGAGCACGTCCTTCATGGACGCGCCGCCATCACCGCCGATCAGCACGGAGTCCACGGCCGTGCCCGCCAGATCGCGGACGGGGCGCACGACGCCATCCGGACCACGCACCAGCGGATCGATCGCGCCTACGTCGAGCTGCACCACGTCCGCCACATCGACGCCGGTGTCGGCGGTGAGCACGCGATGGGCCTTGGAGCGCCGCTGATCGCGCAGGTAGACCTGCGTGCGCTCGTCCGACGGGAACACGGCCGACGCAGCCGCCACCTCGGACGCGATCTGCGCGATGTGGGCGCGCTCCGGGATCGAGAAGTGGCGCACCGCCGGGCCACCAAACTCGAGGACGACCGGTACGCCGTGGCGCGCGCGCGCCTTCTGGACGACGTCAATGGTCCCTCGCCGCAAGAGCTCGAGCGCCACATCCGTTGCGCTGACGAACGGACGCAGCCGCCCAGTGAGCTGCACCGACACGGTCACCGGCATGCGCGCGAGGATGGTGCCGGTCGCGAGCGCCTGAGCGAGGTCAGCCGCAGTGACGGTGAGGGTGAGCATCGACGCGCCGCCCGTGGCCGCGAGGCGTGGCGAGTCCGTCACGCAGAGGCGTGCGGGCGCCGCGAACCGCTCGGTGTGAACCGGCGCCGCGAAGCCCATGCCCGCGCGTGACACGACGAGGCCGTGCGCGAGCGCTTGCCGCACGGAGAACGCGTCCGGCTCACCTGCCCTGCGCGTGGGGTGACCGTCGTAGGCGACGGCGAGCTCCACGGGAGTCTTCTTGGTGAGCCCACGCGTGCGGGCGTCCTCGATGACGCTCTCCACGCCGTCCGTCAGGACGATCTGGTCCACGGCGAGCAACGCGGGCTCCCCGGGTCTTCCGCCCCCGCGCTGGCGGGGCCCGAGGATCTTCTGCGAGATCGTGCAGGGGGCATCCCCGGCTTTTGCGCGCATGTTGATAAGCCCGGGACCGTACGCGGCGAAAACGGTGCCGGTCAAGCCCCCTGAAGTTTGACGGGGTTCGGCGATTTCCGATACGTTCGTAGCCATGTTCAAAGAAGCCCTTCGCGACATCGTCGAGCGCACCGAAGGTGGGGTCGCCGGCCTGATCATGGACTCGAGCGGTATCGCGCTCGAGAGCTACGCGAAGGACGACGCTCCCTTCGACATCAACACCATCGGCATCGAATTCAGCGTCGTCATCGGCGCGATCCGCCGTGCGTCCGAGATGCTCGAGGCGGGTGACGCCACGGAGATCGCCGTTGGCACCGACAAGCTGGTGACCGTGATCCGCATGCTCGGCGCCCAGTACTTTCTCGCCCTCGCGCTCACACCCGACGGAAACATGGGCAAGGGCCGGTATCTGATGCGCACCTGCGCCCCGAAGCTCCTCGCAGAGCTCCAGTGACCGCGCGGGCCGCGAAGCGTCCCCACCGCACCCGCGTCCTGTGCCTGTCAGGCCCCAACCTGCAGCTCCTGGGCGTGCGCGAGCCAGAAATCTACGGCCACGAGACCCTCGCGCTGGTCCACGAGCGCCTCGCCGCGCGCGCGAAGGAGCTCTCCGCGACCGTCGATTGCAGGCAGTCGAATCACGAGGGCCTGCTGCTCGACTGGATCGCGGAAGCGCGCACGTCCTTCGACGGCATCCTCCTCAACGCAGGCGCGTTCACACACACGTCCCTCGCGCTGTTCGATGCGCTGAAGGCCGTCGCAATTCCGTGCGTGGAGGTGCACCTCTCGAATCCGGAGGCGCGTGAAGCCTACCGCCACGAGTCGAAGGTCGCCGCCGCGTGCGTCGGCAAGGTGGCGGGCTTCGGCCCGCAGAGCTACCTGCTCGGCCTGGAAGGGCTTCTGGGCGCGCTCCGCCGTTGACGCGCCGGCTCTGCGCCGAGTAAGTACGTTGGTGTGAACGTCGACATCGCGAAGTTGAAGGGCCTTCTGGATCTCCTCGCAGCCGAAGACGTGGCCGAGTTCGAGCACGAGGCAGAGGGCGTTCGCGTCCGTGTCGTGCGCGGCAAGCTCGTGTCGGCGGCCTACGTCGGAGGCGCCGGGATCGCGGGTGGCGCGGGAGGCGGCGCGATCGGTCCTGCGATCGCCGCAGCCGCCGTCGATGACGGCTCCGTCGACGTCACGAGCCCGTTCGTGGGCACGTTCTACCGCTCGCCTACGCCGGACGCGCCCTCGTTCGTGGAGACCGGCGCGGTCGTTCGCCTCGGTCAGACGCTCTGCATCATCGAGGCGATGAAGCTGATGAACGAGATCGAGGCCGACGTCTCGGGCACCATCGTCGAGTGCTACGCGCAGAACGGCAAGTCGGTCGAGTTCGGACAGAAGCTCTTTCGCATCAAGAAGGCCTGAGCCGTGTTCAAGAAGATCCTCATCGCGAACCGCGGCGAGATCGCGCTTCGCATCATTCGCGCCTGCCGCGAGCTCGGGGTGAAGACGGTCGCCGTCCACTCCGAGGTGGACGCGCGCGCGCTGCACGTTCGATTCGCGGACGAGGCCGTGTGCATCGGCCCCGCCGCCGCCGCGCGCAGCTATCTTCACATTCCGGCGATCATCAGCGCCGCCGAGATCACCGGCGCCGACGCGATCCATCCTGGCTATGGCTTCCTCTCCGAGAACGCGGAGTTCGCGCGCCTCTGCGCGAAGTGCAAGGTCACGTTCATCGGCCCGACTCCGGAGGCGATGCGCGCCTGGGGCGACAAGGTCACCGCGCGCGGGAACGCGGAGAAGTATGGGCTCCCTCTCCTTCCCGGCTCGCAGGTCCTCACGGGCCCCGACCACGCCGAGAGCGAGGCCGCGCGCATCGGCTTTCCGATCATCTTGAAGGCCTCTGGCGGCGGCGGCGGGCGCGGCATGCGCGTCGTGCGCAAGGCCGGTGAGGTTGGATCGAATTACTTGCAGGCTACACGCGAGGCCGAGGCCGGCTTCAAGAACCCCGACGTCTTCATGGAGAAGTACGTCGAGAAGCCGCGGCACATCGAGTTCCAGGTCCTCGCGGACCAGCACGGCGGTATCTGGACGCTCGGCGAGCGCGAGTGCTCGCTGCAGCGCCGTCACCAGAAGGTGATCGAGGAGGCGCCGAGCCCGGCGATGACCGCCGAGAAGCGCCAGGAGATGGGCCAGATCATCCGCAAGGCGATCGGCGAGACGGGCTACACGTCGCTCGGGACGCTCGAGTTCATCATGGACGAGGTCGGCCAGCTCTACTTCCTGGAGATGAACACGCGCGTGCAGGTGGAGCACCCCGTGACCGAGATGGTGACCGGGCTGGACCTCGTGGCGCTGCAGATCCGCGCGGCCGCGGGAGAGAAGCTGGAGCTGCCCGACACGCGTCCGTGGAGCTTTCGCGGCCACGCCATCGAGTGCCGCGTCAACGCGGAGGACCCGAAGACGTTCGCGCCGTGGCCAGGCCTCATCACGGAGTACTTCCCGCCCGGCGGCGCCGGCGTGCGCGTCGACTCGGGTGTGTACGGCGGCTGGCGTGTGCCCGCCGAGTACGACTCGCTCCTCGCGAAGGTCATCGTGCACGCGCCCACCCGCGCGGAGGCGATCACACGCATGCGTCGCGCGCTGGACGAGTTCATCGTGAGCGGCATTCGCACGAACCTGGCGATGCACAAAAAGCTTCTGGACGACCCCGAGGTCATCGCGGGTGAGATGACCACGCGCACCGTCGAGCGCGTGATCGCGCAGGGCTGAGGCGCGCAACATGCCGAAGGCGAGATTGCTGCCGACGCTCTCGAGCTCCGTGCTCCCCGACGAGCGCTATCACGTGGCTCCCCGGCTCGGCCCGACCAAGGCCGAGGCGCGCATCGTGGAGGAGATGACCGACGGCACTTTCCGCCCGCCCGACGCAGCGAAGAACGCGCACATCGAGGAGGCGTACGCGCTCTTCGTCCCGTTCTGGCGCGTGGACATTCACCGCTCCGACACGGCGCTCAGGCTCGGCCGGCTGCGCGTGAATGGCATCCCGCTGCCAACGCAGGATTCGAGCGAGGCGAAGGCGGTGTTCATGGTCTGCGCGCGAACCGCGTTCCCGTACGAGATGAAGCATCCGTCGACGCTGCTTCCCGGCGACGCGAAGCCGCTCACGGTGAGCCTGCCGGCGCTTGCGACGGGCGATCCGGACACGAGGGGCGGGTGGGAGCTCCTCGACGCGGATGTATCGGAGGAGAAGGCACGCACGCTCGCAACCCACACCCTCGCACGCCACTCCGGCAGCGCCGGCGCCCTCCTGGGCGAGTCCGAGGTGACCGTGCACGCGTGCCACTTCGTGCTCTACCCCGTGTGGTTCGCGCGCTATCGATATCGCGGAGACGCAAACCCGGACGGCAACGATCTCTTCTACGTCGGGATCTCCGCCGTCGACGGCGTGCCTTTCACGGCAGAGCACCCTTCGAAGCTCCGTTCGGGAGCCGCGCGCGTGAAGCGGTTCTTCATAGGCGACGACTGAATCACCGGACGCGAGGCTGCGGCGCTGCACTCAGCTCCGCCCAGAAGTCCGCGTGAGGGTCCGGAACGAACGGATAGACGTCCTCGGGATGGTTGAATGGGTAGCTGAAGTTGGAGCGATCACCGAACACGACGGCCACGGTGGTGATGCGTCCGTGCAGGGCGGCAACCTCCCCCGCGCGGTCCAGCCTGCCGCGCACGCGCCGATAGAGCGACTCGAAGAGCAAACACATGGGTCGGTAACACCCGCGGGTGGCTTCGTCGATCACATCGCGTCCCTCTGCGGTGAGTTCGACATGGAGTGAAGCACACCCAGACCAGCGCTCCCGCCGGACCAGACCGAGCTGCTCGAGCGCAATGAGCATGCGTGAGACCGTGGCGCGCGAGACATCGAAGAGCTTCCACAGATCGCGCTGCCATTGCGCGTCCCCGCGCGCCAGCGCGTAGAGCATGTCGTATCGGGCCGGGGTGAGCCCGAACCGCCGCACGCAACGGCGCGAAATATCCAAAGTACGAAGGTGAGCCCGCTTGATGGCAAATGCGACAGCATGCATGTCCCCGTGCGAGCACAAGCCGTGCCGCCCCCGTCCCGCGCACTCTTCCCCTCGGAGCACCCCATTTGTCAGCATGCTTACAAGAGCACGCAATGGGCGGGGGCGGCGGCGTGGGGGCGGCGTTGGGGTGGTCGGGTGACCGTGGTCGGGATTGGTCGACCGTTGGTCAGCTTGCGTGTCAGTTGCCCTCCCAGCGGAGGCTCTCGCCGGTCACGCTGGAGATCTTCTGCTGGTTCTGACCCTGCGGGTTGGACGTGTAGAGACCGCCGCGCGTCGAGAAGAAGGCGACCATTCGGCCGTCCGGCGAGCATGCGGGATACGTGTTCGAGCCTTGCTCCTGCGTCAGTCGCTTCATGCTCGCTGCGCTGCCGCCGGGGTCGACGCTGAAGATGTCCCAGGTGCCGCCGTCGCGACCCATGAACAGGATCTTGGAGCCTTCCGGATCGTTGCAGAATACAGGTGCCATGTTGTACGTGCCGCGCCACGAGACGCGCTTGCCGTCGACGTAGATCTGCGGATTGCCGCTCACGTTCGACACGTAGGCCAGCTGCCCGCCAGGACCGAACGCGGGGTGCGTGTTGAGGCCACCGCGCGTGACCTTCGTGAGGCCGCTGCCGTCGGGGGCGCCGACGAAGATGTCGCTCTGGCCGGAGTTGGAGACGACGAGCGCCATCTTGGAGCCGCCGAACGCCACGCCGAACACGAGGCCCGTGGCCTGCTTCAACACCGCCGCAGGATTTCCGACCTTGAAGAGCGAGTAGCTGCCGTCCGGAAGTCCGCCTGCGTAGTACACGCCGCCCCCCGGGCCGATGGCCGGAGCGAGCGCAACGTTCGACACCGTGGGGAGCTTTCCGACGTTCTGTCCGTCGCTGTCGATCGAGAACACGCTCTTCTGGCCGCGCCCCGTCGTCGCTGAGAAGACCATGCGCGAGCCGAACGTGCCTGAGGTGCCCGTGAACCATTTGATGACTTCGTTCACGAACTCGTGCACGGCGCCGCGCACTCCGCTCTGGCCGACGTCGTACCCCTTCGTGAGGACCGCGTCGCTGCCGCGCGACACGACGTAGAGCCGCAGCTCCAGGTGGACGCCCTGCCCTCGCGGTACCGACGAGCCCTTGATGACTCCCTCCGCGCCGACATTGCGCCAGCTGGCCGGGTCGATCGCGACGCCTTCCTTGTCGAGGTTTGCGGTGAAGCTCTTCGGGTCGAGCACCTGGAACATGCTGGAGAGCATGAAGTCCCGCGACGTGGTCTCCACCACCGTGTTCGACACCGCGGGATCACCGACCGTGGGCGCGATGGCGACCTTGAACAGCGCGCGGTTGCCGCCGGAGACGAACACCTGCGTGACGCCGCCGTTCTCCGTGGCGGTCGGGAGCGGCGCGTTGCCGCCATCCGCGCCATCCGCTGCGGTGGCCGTCCGCGGGATGCCGAACGCGAGGAGCGCCGCGGAGCCGAACGTGCCCAGCGCCGCCACCAAGAACCGCCCAAGACTTTTAGTCATCTGCATCTCGACTGGTCTCCGTGCAAGTCACCCGAGAGATAGATATCCACCGTGCGCCCTTTGTAAATCTGCGCGACTTCCGGCGGCGGTTCTGGGAGCGCCCCGTGATCGTCCAGGAGCTTCATCAGCATAGACCTGGCGGAATCGTCGAAGAGGTCATTGCCGCTCCTCTTTACCGGGTCGGCATTCACGTGCCAAACAACCATCCGCGGGCTGAAGTTGACGCGGAACCCAGTACACAGCCGGTTGGCTTCACCTTGCGAGATGACGGTGGGGATCTGCCAGCGGTCGTGAAAGAAGGTGTTGAGGCGGGCCGCGTACATGTCGCCTGCGCGCACCTTGTTCGGATCGGTCTCGGTGCCGCCGTCGATGCCGGCAGCGTTGCCTTCTTCGGGGCGCGTCTTGCCGCCGTCCTCCGCGAACGGATCGCTCTTCGTGATCAGGTTCTGCAGATCCGATGGCATCGCGTTGGGCGGCGGCGGGCCCGCGTCGGATTTCTTTCCTGGGTCGTCCTTCGACGCGGTGAGATCCTTCTGCGGCGCGGTGCGCGCCTTCGGCACGATGCGATCCGGCAGCGTCTTCGGGTCCAGCGGCTTGCCGAGCTTGAGCAACGTCGCAGCGACGACGGGCTTGCCCACCAGCGGCTTCTCGTCCTCGAGCACGGGCGACGGGACGATGGCGCGGTAGATGAACGGACCGGCGAAGATCGCATGGATCGCGAACGCGACGGCCAAGCCCATCGCTCGCTCGTCGATCTCGTACGTCGGTTTGATCAATATTCGTGCTGCCACTACTTCACGACTAGAGGGTCGGTGATCATTCCGAGCTTGTCCACGCCGGCGGCACGCGCGGCCGCCATCACGCGGAGCACCGCGCCGTATTTCACGTTTTCGTCGGCCTGGACGTAGCACTCCTTTTCGTCGTGCAGACGCGAGTTGTTTTTGAGCTTGTTGTCCAGGTCACCCGTGATCTCGTCCTTGCCGAGGTACACGTGCTCGTCGCTGGTGATGATGATGAGGAGCTTGCTGTCGTCCGTCTGCATCGGTGAGCTCTTCACCTTCGGCAGGTCGACCTGAACGCCTGTCGTCATGAGGGGCGCCGTCACCATGAAGATGACCAGGAGCACCAGCATGACGTCGATGAACGGCGTCACGTTGATCTCGTTCATGCCCGACATGCGACGCTTGCGCCCGCCGCCGCCCATGGCGAAGGACATCTCAGATGCCTCCGAGCCGCGCGCGTGCCGCGACCTCGTCGGCGAAGCCGTCCATCTTGTCGGCGATCTCGCCCACGCGCCTCGCGAAGTAGTTGTACGCCATGACCGCCGGGATGGCGGCGACCAGGCCCACCGCCGTCGCGATGAGCGCCTCCGCGATCTTCGGCGCGACGACCGGGAGGTTCGCGCTCTGCTGATTTCCGATGCTGAGGAACGCATCCATGATTCCCCAGACCGTGCCGAAGAGACCGATGAACGGCGCCGTGGACCCGATGGTTCCGAGCAGGCTCATCCACGACTCCAGATGGTTCACCTCTTCGGCAGCTGCACGCTTCGCCGCGGCCTGCACGTGCACCGCCTGCGGCTCCGTGAGCACGGCCTTGTCGCTGCCGGCGACGCGCACCATCTCGTCGTAGCCAACCGCGAAGATGCGCGCGAACGGCGAGCCGCGGAAGGCCGTGAGCCCTTGCTTCGCGAGCGTGTCCATCGAACCTGCCTCGTCGAACGCCTTCAAGAAGCGCTTCGAGTCGGACCGTGCGCGCGCGACATGGAGTGCCTTCATCGCGATCAC
This sequence comes from Myxococcales bacterium, assembly GCA_025355005.1. Classification (GTDB taxonomy): domain Bacteria; phylum Myxococcota_A; class Polyangia; order Polyangiales; family Polyangiaceae; genus JANXLV01. The sequence continues at coordinate 10,457 of JANXLV010000234.1, forward strand.
GATCCAGCATGCGACCGAGAACACAACCAGCACCAGCATCACCAGCTTGACCGGCAGCGCCGCCTGGAGGACCAGCGCCACGGGATCGAGCCGCGGCGCATCCCCACCGGCGGGCGGAGCGTTCGACGCTCCATCGGCAAATCCAGCGAGCGCGCCCAGAAACCCCGAAAGAACGGTCACCGACATGTGGGATGCATTAGCGCAAAACCCCTTTTTTTTCTCGGGAATATCGGGAATATCAATGCCGAGGCCTGCGCTTTTTTCGCGAGGGAGCTTCCTTCGACCTCGGGGCGTAGAATGCAAGTGATGGGGTGTTTCACTTCTGCGATGACCCACCTTGGCGCGCTCGGGGCGGCGACGCTCGTGCTGGGCCTCGTGGCATGTGCGAGCGGCTGCGTCGTCGAGAACCACAAGGCCGACACGCGGGTGGAGTTCCAGGAGACAGACAACATCGGCCAGTACTGCGGCGGGCCGCTGTCCAGCTGGACCGTCTTGAATCGCGAGACGGGCGATCAAGGAACCGCCGGCTGTGAGCAGCCGGTCCTCTTCGTGAACCTCACGCCAGGAGCGACCTACACCTTCGACGTGACGGGATACTCCGGCAGCAAGGTCTGCTGGGAGGGCTCGTGCGAGGTGACGGCGATCTCGGGCACCACCACGTATGCGGATTGCAGCAGCTCGATCGCGCACGAGTGCGGCCCCTGAGCGTGCGCATCTGGTTTTGACGGGCGGCCACAAACCGAGTAGCTCTCCCCGCGTGAGCGAGAGAAACTCCCGGAGCCCCATGACGTTGGCGTTTGCGCTCGCGCTCACGCTGGGCGGTGTTCCTTCCGTACTGGCGTGCGGTGACACGGCGGCGACCACGACCTTCACGCCGCAGACGGGGATCGTGGTCCGCTCGGAGAGCCTGACGAGCGGCATCGGGTGCGGCACGGGCAGCACACAGATCTTCAAGTACGTGGCGGTCGCCGTCGACGCGAGCCACCAGGCGGCCACCGCGGGCGTCTACGACTGCTTCGCGGACGCCGTGCTCGTGAACCTGAAGCCCACGCAGATCGACACCGGTTTCAGCCTGGATTACACCGTCTACGTCTACGCGTTCAACCAGGCTGCCTACACCGCATCGCAGGTCACCGCGCCAGTGGCGCAGGTGAACGACGCCCCCACCATACAGAAGTTCAACCAGTCCGCGTTCGACGGCCTCAGCGCCACCTACACGACGAGCTGCACGGCCACGGAGCAGGGCAACATCCAGGTGGTCGCTAGCTGCGCAAAGCTCGCCGCGAGCGTGAGCACTACTAGCGTATCCACCGTCTCCACGAAGTGAGCTCACGCGTACGGCGCTTGCGGGGGGTCGGGCAAGTCCCTACGCTTCAAGGCACATGAGCGACGGGCAGCAGCAGAGAGTGGGCGGCTTGCCGCGCCCCGGGCCAGGCGTGAAACTCGCGCTGATCGTGCTGGGGGCGGTGGCGCTGGCTACGGCCATCCTCGGCCACTGGGTGCCGGGTGACACGGGCCCGTACATCATCTCGTTGCTCCCGATGACGCAGCACGGTCTCGGCGCGCTCCAGCTCTGGCGGCTCGCGACGTCTGGGCTGCTCACCGTCGACCTGAGCCACCTGTTCTTCTCGGCGCTCGGTATCTACTTCCTGTCCACGGACCTCGAGAAGACGATGGGCAAGTGGCGCTACCTGCGCTTCCTGCTCATCTCCGTGATCCTGGGCAACCTGCTTGGGGCGGCCGTGAATGCCCTCCCGATCGACGTCGCGATCTTCCACCCGAGCGCGATGGTCGGGCCGGGCGCCGCCATCGCCGCCACGGCGATCGCGTGGTCGAAGGCGAACGAGCGCATGCAGGTGAGGCTCTTCTTCATCCTGCCGGTGACCGGAAAGCAGTTGTACTATGCAACCATCGGTCTCTGCCTGCTCTCCGTGGTGTTCTTCCAGAGCGTGCCCGAGGGAGTGGTCGCGCCGTTCGGTGGCATCCTCACGGGCATCCTGTTCTCGGGGCAGCCTTCCAAGGCACGCGCGGCCTATCTGCGCCTGAAGCTCTTCTTCATTCGCCGCCAGAAGGGCCACGTCTCTGCCAGGAGCTTCCTTAACGACCCGCACAACCCGAACGACCCGAACGACTCGCGGTCACGCGCGAAGCGAAAGGGTGGCCCGGAGCTGCGCGTGGTCCTCGGCGGGCTGGAGGACAAGCTGAAGGACCAGCCGCCGAAGGACAAGCGCTTCCTGAACTGAGCGGAACGCGCTCAGGGGCAACCGGCGACGACCTGGGCGCCGCAGGGCAGCGGCGACACTGTGCCGTTCGAGCAGAGCTGAGAGTTGCCGTCGTAGCTCACGACGTAGCGACCCTTGAGGATGTGGAGCGAGTACGTCATCGGCCCAGTCACGTCGAACGTGCTGGTGGTGGCGCTGCCGCCCTTCTTGTCGCTGAAGGTCACGGCGCCGCGAGCGTCCATCGTCGTGGGCGGCTCCTTGCCAGAGAGCGTGACCTTGCCCGTCACGGTGACGGTCGGAATGTCGACGTCCAGCGCGCCGGCAGCGGAGATCGCGACGGCCTCCTTGATGGTGCCGCCGTTGCACGGCATGGTCTGCATCGTGTCCGAGCAAGACGCGCCGCTGTAGCCGACGTCGTACGTGCCGGGCATGAGCAGCACCGAGTAGGTGGACTGCGTCTCCACGACGAAGCCGGTGCCCGCGCCAGTGTCAGCGCCGGTCGCGGCGGGAGAGAACGAGATGCGCGCGAGCTCCGGCAGTGCGCCCTGATCGAGCGTGACCTTTCCGGTGATCTTGACGGTCTTCACGTCCAGGTCGAGCACGCCGCCCTGGCCCTTGGCGAAGGCGATGGTCTTCAAGCGCCCACCGTTGCACGGGACGATCGGCGGAGAGCCCATGTTCGTCTGCGAGCACGGAGCCGAGTCTCCGGTGTAGGCCACGTCGTAGCTACCGGGCAGGAGCACCGTCTTGTACGCACCGGCTGTGATGGCTGCAGAGACTCCGAGCGCGCCCTTCACGGCTCCGCCGCTCGTCGCGAACGAGACGCGACCCGGATTCGCGACGCCAGGCATCGCGCTGCCGTTGAGTGACACCTTGCCGGAGACGGTGACCGACGGGATGTCGAGGTCGAGCGTGCCGTTTCCGGACAGCGCCTGCGCCGGTCGCAGTACACCGCTGTTCCTCGGCATGAGCGACGGATCCGACTCCGACGAAGCCGACGAGAAGCCGACGTCGTACGTGCCCGGGAAGAGCGCGATCGCATACGTGCCCTCCGCCTGGATCTGCGCGCTCGCGCCCAGGCCCTTCTCCGCCGCGTCCGTGGTCGGCGGCGAGAAGTACACCGAGCCCCGCGAGGCCTGCGCCGGAATGGCGGCGCCGTTGAGCGTTGCCTTGCCCTTCACCGTGACGACGGGCACGTCGAGATCGAGCACGCCCGTGGAGGTGAGGTTCGCGTCTGCCTTGAGCACGCCGCCGTTGCACGGACCGGTGCTCGCGGCCATCGCCGAGCAACCGTTCGCCGAGTAGATCACCTTGTAGTGACCGGGCACCAGGTTCACGGCATACGCGCTGCTGCCGGCCATGTTCTGCACGGGGACCGCAGCGCCGCCGGCTCCCTTCGCGGGGTCCGTGTCCGCGAAGCCGATGTAGCCGAGCGTCACGTTCTGCGGCACCGCCTGCCCTGCGAGCGTCACCTTGCCGGTGGCCTTCACGGACGGGATGTCCACGTCCAGCACGCCGTCCGCGCTGAGCGTGACCTTGGACTTCACGGTGTGGTTGCCGCAGGGCCAGGTGCTGGTCTGCGCGCTGCACTGCCCGTTCGCGTCGTAGATGACGTCGTAGGTGCCGGGCGCGACGGTCGTGTGGTACGTGCCGTCGGTCTCGATGCTCGCGGTGACAGCGCCCATCTGCGAGAGCCCGGTCGCGTCGCTGAGCGTCAGGCGACCAAAGTTTGCGCTGTCGGCCTGTACGAGCGCCTTGCCGTTGAGGGTGACCTTGCCTGATACCTTGACGGCCTTGAGGTCGATGTCGAGCGTGCCCTTCTGGGTGAGGTCGACGCCCGTGCACGCAGCGAACGGATCGCCGTCGGTCCCCGCGTCGGAGGACGTACCGCCCTCGCCGCCCGCACCGTTGCCATTCCCGTTGCCGTTGCCGTTGCCGCCGTCGGACGTGTCTCCGGAGGCACCGGACGAGCAGCCGGCGAGCGCCCGCGCGCCCACTCCGACGAACGCCAGCATCGCGACCACGCCCATCACGGACCCGAAGCCCTTCGCCCTGTTCAAAGTCATCATGCGCGCCGCCAGTGCAAGCGTCGCGCCTGCACGAAACAGCCTGTTTTCCGTGGCACAGCCCATTCCTCCCGGAAGGATTTTTCGCCTGCGGGGCTGACCCGGAAAAAAGATTCCGTACTATGGTGCAGGAGCCGACCCCAGAGCATCGCGCATGTGGACCCATAAGCACCTCCTTGGCACCGCGGACATCGACGCAGCTCGCGCCGAGCGCTTCTTTGCGCGCGCGGAGCACTACCTGGCGTTCCTTCGCGAGGGCGAGCGCAAGTCCGAGGAGCTGCGCGGCAAGGTCGTGGTCCACCTGTTCTTCGAGGCAAGCACCCGCACCCGCGCGTCCTTCGAGATGGCGGCCAAGCGCCTCGGCGCTGAGGTCGTGAACCTGAACCCGAAGGGCTCCAGCGTCAGCAAGGGCGAGTCGCTCCTGGACACGCTGAAGAACATCGAGGCCATGCGCGCGGACGCCATCGTGGTTCGTCACTCCGCGTCCGGTGTCCCACACTTCCTGGCTTCGCGCTCCAGCATCCCCATCCTCAACGCGGGTGACGGCCTCCACGAGCACCCCACGCAGGCGCTCCTGGACGCGTTCACCATCCGTCGCAAGCGCGGGCAGATCCACGGGCTCACGGTCGCCATCTGCGGCGACATCCTGCAGTCGCGGGTCGCGCGCTCGAATGCGCTCCTGCTCGGTGCGCTGGGCGCGAAGGTGCGCCTGGTGGCGCCGCGCACGATGATGCCGCCGGCGGCGGAGGCGCTCGGTCCGACTGTCACCGTCCACCACGACCTCGACGAAGGGCTGCGGGACGCGGACGTGGTCATGATGCTCCGCATCCAGAACGAGCGCTTCGGCGGCGCGATGATGGGCTCCACGCGCGAGTTCGCGCGTACGTTCGGCCTGGATCCCGGGCGTATGGGGATCGCAAGGCCCGACTGCCTGATCATGCACCCCGGTCCGGTGAACTGGGGCGTGGAGCTCTCCACCAGGATCGAATCACTCGGCGACCGCGTCGTCATCCTGGACCAGGTGGAGTCGGGCGTGGCCGTGCGAATGGCCGCGCTGTCCCTGCTGCTCACGTCCGGGCGCGCGGTCGGCGACGCGGCGGTCGCGTCGTGACGAAGGAAGCAGGCAGCCGCTCCAGCGCGCCGCTTGGTGTGTTCGACTCCGGCCTCGGCGGACTCACGGTGGTGCGTGCGCTGCGGCTGGCGCTCCCGCACGAAGACATCGTCTACCTGGGCGACACGGCGCGCGTGCCCTATGGAACGAAGGGCCCCGACACGATCGTGAAGTACGCGCTCGCGTGCTCGCGCCACCTCGTGGGACGCGGCGTGAAGGCGCTGGTGATCGCCTGCAACACCGTCAGCGCCGTCGCGCCAGAGCGGCTGCGCGTGGACCTCGACCTGCCGGTGCTCAGCGTGATCGAGCCGGGCGCGCGCGCGGCGGTCGCAGCGACGCGGAGCGGGAAAATAGGCATCCTGGCGACCGCGGGCACCGTGGCGTCAGGCGCGTATCCGCGCGCGGTGAGCCAGCTGTCGACGCGCGCAGAGACGGTCGGACAGGCTGCGCCGTTGCTCGTTCCTCTGGCGGAAGAGGGGTGGCTGGAGGGTGAGGTTCCGCGCCTGGCAGTGCGGCGCTATCTGGAGCCGCTCGCGCGGGCACGCGTGGATGTCGTGGTGCTCGGGTGCACGCACTACCCGCTGCTCAGGCGCGTGATCGAGGAAGAGGCCAAGGTGATGCTGGGCGAGTCCGTGCGTGTCGTCGACAGCGCCACGGCGACCGCGCACGACACGACGGCGTTCCTGGAAGAGCGCGGTCTCCTCAACACGCAAGAGGCGCGCGGCACGGTCAAGCTGCTGGTGACGGACCTTGCCGCTTCGTTCGCGGCGTCCGCAGCGCGCTTCCTGGGCGAGGACGCCACGGACGTGGAGCTCGTGGATCTCTGACGGGCGCTCTCACGCGTGATGCTCAGTCGAGCACGCGCAAGAGCCGTGTGGGGCGCGCCACGAAGTCACCTGCGGCGATCACGGAGAGCGCGGCCGCAACGTCACCCTCGTTCGCGCGGTGCGTGAGGATCACGACAGACACCGCGGTTCCGTCGGCGTCTCCCCCGCCCTGCTGCACCATCTGCTCGATCGACACCCGTCGATCACCCAGCGCACCGGTGATCTTCGCGAGGACGCCGGGGCGATCGAACACGGAGAAGCGCAGATAATAGCGCCCGTTCGCCTGCGACCGCGGCGATGGCTTCATGGGCGTGAGGGCGAGCGCCTGGGTCGCCTGTCCCATCACGCCGAGGACCTTCGCGCGCGCGACGTCGAGCACGTCCGCGACCACGCTGACCGCGGTGGGCATGTCACCTGCGCCGCGACCCGACAGGAGGCACGGGCCCAGCGCCTCACCCGTGAGCGCTAGCGCGTTCATGACGTCGCCGATGTTCGCGAGCGGCGCGTCCTTCTTCACCAGCGCGGGGTGGACGAACAGATCGCACGTGCCGTCGTGGGCGCGGCCGGTGGCGAGCGGCTTGATGACGAACCCGAAGCGGTCCGCGAGCACGTGGTCGATCGGCTCGAGTTCGGTGATGCCCTCGGTGGGGATGTCGTCCGAAGCGACCTGCGCGCCGAACGCGAGCATCGCCAGTACCGCGAGCTTGTGCTTCGCGTCCCCGCCGCCAACGTCGAGCGTGGGGTCCGCCTCCGCGTAGCCGCGCTTCTGCGCCTCGGCGAGCGCGGCCTCGAAGCTCTGTCCCTCGCGCTGCATCTTGGTGAGAATGAAGTTACTCGTGCCGTTGATGATGCCTGCGAAATGCGAGATGCGATCGCTGGCGAGCGCGTCGCGGAGCACCCGAATCAGCGGGATTCCGCCGCCGACCGACGCCTCGAACGCGAGGTCCACGCCGTGCTTCTTTGCCTCTGCCACGAGCTCTCCGCCATGCAGCGCGAGGAGCATCTTGTTCGCCGTGACGACCTGCTTCTTTGCGCGGATCGCCGAGAGCACGTAGTCGCGCGCGACCTCGGCTCCGCCCATCACCTCGACGATGACGTCCAGCGAGTCGTCCGCGAGGACCTCCTCCGCGCGCGTGGTGAGCGCGGACGCCGGGAGCTCGCTGGGTCGCTCCTTCTTGGGGTCGCGCACGAGAGCGCGGACCACAGTGAGCTTCTTGCCAACCCGCGCGGTCAAGCGTGCCTCGTTCTGCGCGAGCAACCGAACCACGCCGCCGCCTACCGTGCCGCACCCGAGTAGCCCCAGTCTGATCTCCTGCATCGCCCGCAGCGTATCGCCGATGCGCGGGGTTGCGCTACGTTGGAGGCGGGAGCATCGGAATTCAGCAGGTGGCGAAGCAGACGAAGTCGAGCCTTGAATCCCGTGCGTTCTTCTTTCTTCTGAAGGGCGGCGTGGTGACATTCGCGCTGCTCTTGCCCGTCATCGGGGCATGGACCGCGTCTTCCCTCGCCGCGTACGGCAACGGGCCTCGATGGGCGGCGATCATGTCGGGCCTTCTCGGGTTCCCGCTCTTGCCGCTCGCGTGGGAGGTTTTTTCGAAGTACCGGCGCAGCAAGCGGAAGGCGCCGCGGCCGCACATTCTCACCTTCACGGACCGCCTGTGGATGCGCACGCTCGCACTGAACGTGCTCTTCGTGGGCGCGCTCTTCGGGCTTTTCCCAGAGGCCGGCGTGCGCGCGCTGTCGGCTCGTGGTGACTTCCTGCTCGACGGCGTTCACGCGCCATGGGCCGAGAAGACACGCCGCACGCTCCACCACCTGGCAGATGGCTTCGACTGGATCTATCGCGCCGCGCACGACAACCCGTACGAGGACGGCGCAGAGGACAAGAAGTCACACAAGGAGGACAAGGTCCCGCCGCCAGTCCGCAAGGGCGAGTCGAAGGAGCTCACCCAAGAGACGGGCGATCAGGCGACCGATCAGAACGGCAACGCGAACAAGAACGGGAACGTCGTCGATCCCACCGCGGACAAGAACGGGAAGCAGACGCTTCCGGTTCCACCGCCCACACCCAAGGTAGAGGACGCGCTCCCGACGCCTGGACGCATGTGGCCCAGCGCAGGCACGCCGATCGCCGCCGCACTTGCCGTTCCCGAGGCCTCGCTCACGACGCCCGAGACCGTGGGCACCTACATGGCGCAGACCTTCCCCGACGAGGCGCTCCGCGCGCGCGCCATTCACGACTTCATCGCGGACCGCACCGCTTACGACGTTCACTCCTTTCGCGTGCCGGCCGAACGCGCGCCTCAAGACGCCAGGACCGTCTACACGCGCCACATGGGCGTGTGCGAAGGCTTCGCGCGGCTCTTCCTCGCCATCGCGAAGGCCGCCGGCATGGAGGCGCAGTACCTCCTCGGCGACGCGAAGGGCGACGGCGGTCAGGTCGACGGCAACGGGCACGCGTGGAACGCCGTGAAGATCGGCGGCGCATGGCAGCTGGTCGACGTCACGTGGGACGCGGGGCCCGTGAGCAACGACGTGTTCGAGAAGAAGTACGGGAGCGAGTATCTCTTCACGCCGCCCGAGCTCTTCGGGCTGGACCACTTCCCCAAGGAGGCCACGTGGCAGCTGCGCAGTCCCACCATCACGCGCGGTGACTTCATGCGTGCACCGCTGCTGAGGCCGCGCTTCCTGGGCACTGGCGCGCGGCTCTTGCGACCGGACCACTCGCAGATCACGGTACAAGGCGCGGTGGATGCGGCAGTCGCGAAGCCGGAGGGCGGCTCGCTCTTCATGCTCGCTGACTGGGTGAGCGGCGGCAAGCGTGAGCGCTGCAAGGTCACGAACGGCGCGGAGATCGGCATCCACTGCGATCTGCCGGCCGCCGGCAGCTACCGCGTTTTGCTCTTCCACGGCGCGCAGCGCTATGGTCGCTACGAGTACAGCGGCGAGATCCTCGTCGAGGATTCGCGCTAGTCGCTCCTGCGTCCGCGGTCAGAGTGAGCCATGCATCACGAGCTCGTTCTCACCGACGATCCAGATGTCCGACAGTAACGTGCCGCTCACGCCAAGCAGACCGAGGTTGCTGGGCGACGAGAGGGTCGTGAACGTGTCCGTGGCGATATCGAAACGGAAGATGCGGCCCTGGTCGCCTGCAAACACGACCGTCGCGGGCGTTCCCCAGATGCCGTTCACGTAGAGATCCTTCGCGCCCTGGATGCCCTGCTCCTCGTGGATCTTGATCACGGTGTCGTTCTGGATGGTCGCATCCAATCCAGGCGCGGCGCGCGGCGCGGAGAGCCATGCGACGCCGAGGTAGTTGGTCCCGAAGAAGACGTTCGTCTGCGACGCGGGCGGTCCCCACACCGCGCGGAACGCGATCGTTCGGTCAACGGCGGGATCCAGATTGATGAAGTCGCCGTTGCCCTCGTAGTGGAAGAGCCGGTCCTGTCCCGCGGGCATCGCAAAGTCGTTCAGGTTGTTGCCAGAGATGCCATAGAGGATCGGTGACTGGCTGTCGCTCGGGACCTTCGGATTCGCAGGGAGCCCCATCGACAGGCGCGAGGCCCACGTCGTGGTGCCCTTCTGCTTGGCGTAGATCATCCCCTTCGCGCCGACCGCGTAGACCACGCTGCCGTAGCCCCAGACGCCGTAGAGCTGCGTGTCCGAGATGTACTCGTCGACCCAGTTCTTCCCCGTGTAGCGCTGCACGACGCCGCGGCCGTCGGAGATGGTGCCGACGCAGTACGCCTCCGTCGGTGAGTCGCCCCAGATCGCATAGTAGGTGCGGCCGGAGATGCCGTCGTTGCGATGCCACGTGCCATCGTAGAGATCGTCGTGCGCGCCGTTCGAGCCCACCACGAACACGTTGTCAGCGTCCGCGGCGTACACCGCATAGAAGGTCTCGCCCACGGGCAGCACGCTGACGACCGTGAACGCAGAGGGTCCCGCTTCACCGCCGTCGACACCGCCTTCGTCGTCGGCCGCATCACCGCCAGGCGGGCGATCGAAGTTCGCGCCGATGAGGCCTGCGCAGCCCTCGAGCGTCGCCACAAAAGCGACGCAGCCGCCAAGCCCGATGAGAACCATCGTCGCGAGAGCGGCTGCGTGTTTCATGTCGCGTGTCGGCTGATCAGTTCGCCGTGACGGGCGAGCCGTCCTTCTTCTCTTCGGGCTTGGGCTTCGGCATCTCTTCGAGGGCCGCTTCCAGGACCTGATCCATCTTCGTCACGGGGACGAACTCGAGCGCGTCCTTCACCTCTTGCGGCACCTCTTCGAGGTCCGCGACGTTCCGCTCCGGAACGACGATCCGCTTGATGCCCGCGCGGTGCGCCGCGAGGACCTTCTCCTTGAGACCGCCGATGGGGAGCACGCGACCGCGCAGCGAGATCTCGCCAGTCATCGCGACGTCGTGACGGACGCGGATGCCGGTGAGCAGCGAGACCAGCGCCGTGAACATGGTCACGCCTGCGCTGGGACCATCCTTGGGCATGGCGCCCGCGGGGATGTGGATGTGGATGTCGCTCTTCTCGAGGAAGTCCTTCGAGATGCCGAAGCGCTCCGCGTTGGTGCGCACGTAGGAGAGCGCGGCGTGCGCGGACTCCTTCATGACATCGCCGAGCTGTCCGGTGAGCTGCAGCTTGCCCGAGCCGTACATGCGGGTCGCCTCGATGAAGAGGATCTCGCCGCCGACGGACGTCCATGCGAGGCCCGTGCAGACGCCCGTCTCGCTCGTGCGCTCCGCCACTTCGCTCGTGAATCGCTGCGGTCCGAGGAACTCGCGGATCTGGTCCTCGTTCTCGATCTTGCGGGGCGTGAGATCACCCTCCGCGATCTTGACGGCCACGCCGCGGATGACCGAAGAGGCCTGACGCTCGAGCGTACGGACGCCAGCTTCGCGCGTGTAGCTGTCGATGATGATCTCCAGCGCGGAGTCCTCGATCTGGAGCTGCTCCTTGGTGATGCCGTGCTCCTCGATCTGCTTCGGGATCAAGTGCTGGCGCGCGATGGCGAGCTTCTCGCGGCGCGTGTAGCCCGGGATCTCCAGGATCTCCATGCGGTCACGGAGCGGCGCGGGAATGGGATCCGCGACGTTCGCCGTGGCGATGAACATGACGTTGGAGAGGTCGTACGGGATCTCGAGATAGTGATCCGCGAACGTGTGGTTCTGCTCGGGATCGAGCACCTCGAGCAAGGCCGCCGCGGGATCGCCGCGGAAGTCGTGTCCGATCTTGTCGATCTCATCGAGCATGAAGACAGGGTTGATGGTGCCCGTCTTCTTCATGCCCTGGATGATCTGACCCGGCAGCGCGCCGACGTACGTGCGACGGTGACCGCGGATCGCGGCCTCGTCGTGGACGCCGCCGAGCGAGATGCGGTGGAACTTGCGGCCGACGGCGCGCGCGATGGAGCGACCGAGCGACGTCTTGCCGACGCCCGGCGGTCCAAGCAGGCAGAGGATCGGGCCCTTCTTGTCCTTCTTCAGCTTGCGGACGGCGAGGTACTCGAGGATGCGCTTCTTCACCTTCTCGAGGCCGTAGTGGTCGTCGTCGAGGACCTTGCGGACCGCCGCGATCTCCAGGTTGTCCGGCGTCTGTAGATGCCAGGGCAGATCCAGGATCCAGTCGAGGTACGTGCGCACGACGGTGTACTCCGCCGAGCCGACCTGCATGTTGCGAAGGCGCTTGATCTGCTTCTTCGCGACGCCCTCGGCCTCGTTCGGGAGGTTCGCCTTTGCGATGCGATCCTCGAGCCCGTCCAGATCGCTCTGGTCGCCGTCGTCCTCGCCGAGCTCTTCCTTGATGGCCTTGAGCTGCTGGCGCAGCACGTACTCGCGCTGGTTCTTGCCCATCTCCTCTTTGATCTGGCTGTTGATGCGCTCGCGCATCTTCAGGATCTCGAGCTGACGCGTGAGAAGCTTGAGGACGCGACGGATGCGCTCTTTCACTTCCACGGTCTCGAGGAGAGCGGCCTTCTCCTCGACCGGCGCATCCAGGTTCGCAGCAACTAGATCGGCGAGGGCCCCCGGCGCCTGGATCGAGTCGATGAGTGAACCTGCTTCGCGCGGGAGCTCCGGCATGAGCTGGATGACCTGCTTCGCGATGTCGCGCAGGGTCATGCTGAGCGCTTCGGCCTCGTCGTCCTCCAGGCCCGCCTCTTCCAGCCGCTTCACCTTCGCCTTGAGGTACGGCGCGGTCTGCGTGACGTCCTCCATCTTGATGCGCATCAAGCCCTGGAGGATGAGGGAGTAGTTGCCGCTGGAGTGCTTCAGCGCCTTCAGCACGCGCGCTGCGCAGCCGACCTGATGCAGGTCTTCCGCGTTCGGGTCGTCCGTGGACGGATCCTTCTGCGCGAAGATGGCGATGACGGGCGTCGAGAAGTTGTCCACGTCCTCGACAAGCGCGACTGATTTCTCGCGACCCACGTCGAACGGCGCGACAGCGCCTGGGAAGAGGACCGCGTTCCGGATGGGAAGAACGGGGAGCTCGTCACCGAACTGAACCGGCTCGTCGTCTTTGTCGCGCGGGGGGGGCGGGGGCGCCTTCTTCTCGGACATTCGTATGACCTCGGGGGGGCGCGCGCGACCGATTCGCGCGCGCGAATTGGAGAACAGATCGAAGGTAACCCCGTTCTTCCGCTGCTGGAAGTCGACTTGCGAAAATTCTCTATTTTTCCCGGAGCGTCAGCGACTTGACACGCGGGACCAGGACAGCGGAGCTCCGCCTCAGATCTGCACGGCTTCGCTGGTCTCGAGCGTGTGGATGCAGAGGCCCGTGAGGACCTTCGGATAGAAGAATGTCGCCTTCTGCGGCATCACTTCGCCGGCCTCGGCGACCTTGCGCACATCGGCGACTGGCGTCGCGTTCATCAGGAAAAGCACGTCGCCGGGGCCGTTCGTCCTCGCCGCGTCGCTCTGACCGCGGAGCTGCGCGAGAGCTGCGCGCGCGTCCTGCGGGTACCAGAGGTTCGTCTTCGCGGCCTGAGCTTCCTTCGTGATGCCCAGCAGCGGCTCGAGGATACCGCCGTGCAGAACCGCCACATCGGTGCGGCGCAGCTCCGGGATCATCGCGCCGAGCACGGCATGTGCGCCAAGATCCGCGTCGGCCTTGAGGGAGAGGAGCAGCGCCCGACCATCGCGACCGCCGGCGACGAAGCTGGGACCCTTCTTTCCGGCCTCAGCGAGGCGAGCGAGAAGCGCAGGCGCCTCGGCTCCGGCGTCGATCTTTTCGACCGTGAAGAGCAGAGCAGCCTTCGCCGCGAGATCGTCGAGCGAGAAGCTCGGGAGCGCGTGGACGTGCCGGTGCGTCGGATAGACGACGAGGTTCGGATCGTCCTCGTTCGCAAAAAAGACCATGAAGTACTTGTGCGCGCCGTTCGCGAGCGCGCCAGGACCGTCGACCTCACCGGAGTAGCGGAGCGCTGTCTCGTAGCGGTGGTGGCCGTCCGCGATGAGCAGCTTCGAGGACGCGACGCCTTTCGTGATCGCAGCGACCGCGTCCTTGTCGGCGATCTTGGTGAGCCGGTGATGGATGCCATCTGGCGTATCGAACTCTGCCACGACGGTCCCCTTCGCGAGCGCGCCGTCGAGTGCGCGCGACGGATCGCGGTAGAGCATGAAGCCGGGAGACAGGTTCGTGCGCGTGGAGCGGAACAGCTTGAGGCGATCTTCCTTCGGCCCGGAGAGCGTGCGCTCGTGCGGAAGAACGATGCGCTCCGAGAACGGAACCAGCCTCACGAGCCCGAGAAATCCCGTGCGCGTGCGCTTCGCCGCATGAGGCTCGCCCGGCGGAGTGAACGTCTGCTCGTACTTGTAATAAGCAGGCTCGGCGTCACGAACGAGCGCTCCTGCGCTACGCATGCGGGCAAGCTCCGCCGCAGCCACCGCGTACTTCGAGTCCCCCTCCCCAGCCGGCAAGATCAGTCGAACGACGTTGTCCGGGCTCAACGCGGCCAGCGCGTCACGCTCCGCCACCGAAATCACGTCGTAGGGAGGAGCCACCAACGCCCCCAGATCAGACGACGAAAACCGAAGCGGAGTGAGCGGAGCGATGTCAGCCATGGCTGTCTGGATTACCACTAGCGGGCAGCGGACGTCATGACTTCAGCGCTCTGTAGCCGATGTCCTTGCGGAAGTGCATTCCTCTGAATTGTATGCACTCTACAACTTCATAGGCTCGGGTTCGGGCTTCAGCAAAGGTCGGCGCACGGGCGCCCACTGCCAGCACGCGGCCCCCCGCGGTCACGATGGCGTCCCCACCCTCCCCGCCGCGCGCCGTTCCTGCGTGAAGCACGTAGCCACCCTCGGGGAGCTTCTTTTCAAGCCCTTTTATCTCGTCCCCCTTCGCGGGCGAGCCGGGGTATCCCTCCGCCGCGATGACCACCGTCACGCACGATCCCTCGCGTGTCCCTGCCGTTGCGTTGCCCAGCGTCCCGTTCGCCACCGCCGTGAGCAGCTCGTAGACGTCGCCGTCGATCAGCGGAAGTACAACGCTGGTCTCCGGATCGCCGAAGCGCACGTTGAACTCGAGCACGCGAGGCACACCTTCCTCGATCATGAGCCCCACGAACAGCACTCCGCGGAAGTCGAGCCCGTCCTCGCGGAGCCCGCGCACGACCGGCTCCACGATCTCCTTCGTCACGCGCTCGCGAACGTCAGGCGTCACGATCGGCGCCGGCGCGTACGCACCCATGCCGCCGGTGTTCGGCCCGCGATCGCCATCGAGCGCACGCTTGTGATCCTGCGCGGGCGCGAGCGCGAGCACGTCACCGCGCGAGACCAGCACGTGGTAGCTCGCCTCTTCCCCAGGCAACACGTCCTCGATGACGACCCGCGCGCCTGCCGCGCCGAACGCGCGCGCCACCATCATCGACTCCACCGCCGCCAGCGCCTCCTCCGCATCGTGCGCGACGACCACGCCCTTGCCGGCACACAGCCCGTCCGCCTTCACGACCAGCGCCCGGTCCTCGGCGCGGATGTAGGCCTTGGCCTGTTCGGCGTCATCGAACACCCGAAAGCCTGCCGTCGGTACCCCATGGCGTTTACAGAACTCCTTCATGAACGCCTTGGAGCCCTCGAGCCGGGCGCAGTCCTGGGTGGGCCCGAACGCAACCACGCCTGCCGCACGAAGGGCATCCACGACGCCGGCGCAAAGCGGCGCCTCCGGGCCAACGATCACCAGATCAGGCTTGATTTCAGCAGCAATCCTGAGAACGAGCGGCACGTCCGTTGGGTCGCCCGGGATGTTCCGGCCGAGCGCGCGTGTGCCTTCATTGCCTGGCAAAAAAGTCAGCGTGTGGGGCGAAAGTGCGAGGCCCAGGGCGTGCTCGCGTGCGCCCGAGCCGAGGACGAGGACCGAGGCCTTGGAGCGAACGCTGGAACCGGGGCTGGAACCGGACATGGGTGCCTGGGCCTATCACGCCTTTCAGGACCAAACGGCCAAATCCAGCTATCATGGGTAGGGTGAACGAGGCGTCCCGCCCGGTGGCAGTCCGCGTCATTCGCCCGTACTTGTCCGAGGACGAGTACCTGGCGAAGGAGGGGGACTCCATCACCAAGACGACGATCGAGCTGATCGGTGCGCACTCGCGCCCGACGGGCGTCATCCTGCGCTTCGAGGTCACCCTTCAGTCGGGCAAGACGCTCATCCGCGGCGAGGGACGCGTCACGCAGTTCCATGAACGTGGCCGTGAGGACCAGCCATCGCTGTCGCTGCGATTCACGAAGCTCGATGCGAAGTCGAAGGCGCTCGTGGACCGCGCGGTCGCCATGCGGCAGCCCGGGGGCGCGCCGTCGCCCTCGTCCGGACAGATCGACCCCGAGCTCCATCCCCTGGTCCCGCCCGCGGCGAGATCGTCCACGCCGTCATCCGGATCGGCCGACGACGACACGCATGACACGGCGCCGCCGCCCACGCCGATCGTCTCGCAGGAGCAAGCCGTCGCTCGCCTGGTTGCCGCCGGAGAGGCCGCCGGAGATCGAGGCACGGAGGATCCCGATCCCGATGGCGACGCGCTGACCAACCCGCCGCCCGACGTGATCTCCAGCAGCGTGCGCGAGAGCAGCCGCTCACTCGGTACGGTGCCACCGCCCACGACGCGCCCCTCCGTTCTTCCGCAAGCCGTGCGCGCGGAGCTGCGTCGCATGAGCGACATGCCGCCGCCGCTACCATCCGCGTTGCCCGCGTACGAGCCGGCGGAGGCCGCTGCAGCGCCCGCGCAGGACCCCGCTGACCAGGCGGCCGAAGAGGTCGTTTCGTCGGCAGCAAGACCTGCGACGAATGGTGGAACCGGTCTCGCGAAAGGAGACCGCGCGAACGCGCCCGTCGCTTCCCCCAAACGCGAGGCGTTGCTGGCGCGTCTCCGTGAGCGCGCGAGTGCCCTACCACCCGATCGCGTGGCAGAGATCACGAAGCCCAGGCCCCGAGGAGTCGCGTGATGTCTCCCGTCGGGTCCGGAGTCGACGTGGACGCCGCCGAAGCGGGCATCTCCCCCGGCACCCGCCTCGACCGCTACGAGCTCCTCTGCCCTCTTGCGCAGGGAGGCATGGGCGCCATCTGGCTCGCACGCTACGCGGGAAAATTCGGCTTCTCGCGGCTCGTCGTCGTGAAGGTGATGCTCCCTCACTACGTGCAGGTCGAGAACATGCGCGCCATGTTCATCGACGAGGCGCGCATCGCTGCGTCGATTGATCATCCGAACGTCGTGTCCACGCTGGACGTCGGCGAGCAGGACGGGCTTCTGTTCCTGGCCATGAACTGGGTCGACGGCGACTCGCTCTCGCACCTTGTGAAGCAGGTGACGCAGAACAACGAACGCCTGCCGGCCGGTGTCGCGCTGAAGATCGCCGCGGACGTCTGCGCGGGACTTCACGCCGCCCACGAGCTCGTGGACGAGAACGGCGAGCTGCGCGGTCTGGTCCACCGCGACGTCTCCCCCCAGAACATCCTGCTCTCCACGAACGGGCGCGCGATGCTGATCGACTTCGGCATCGCGAAGGCGAACAAGCGGATCTCCGAAGAGACGTCGATCGGCCGCATCAAGGGCAAGCTCTCCTACATGAGCCCGGAGCAAGCGCGCACGACCGTCGTGGATCGACGCGCCGACATCTTCTCAGTCGGCGCAGTGCTCTACGAGGTCTTCGCGGGGTTCCCGCCGTTCGAGCGCGAGAACGACATCCAGACGTTGACGCGCCTCACCCGTGGCGGTCCGGCTGCGCCATTGCCGCGTGGAACACCTCCTGCGGTCCAGAGCGTGGTCATGCGCGCGCTCGCGCTCGATCCGCAGCAGCGCTGGCAGACCGCGGCCGAGATGGGACACGAGCTCGTCGTGGCCATGCGGGAGATCGGTGAGCCAACGACGGACCAGGAGGTCGCGACGTACGCGGAGGAGTACCTGTCCGCGCGACGCAAGCAGCGGCAACGCACCGTCAACAACGCGCTGTTCGCGTCCGAAGACACGCAGATGGTGGACCAGCCGCCAGTCAGGCGTGCAGAGACGCAGGCGGGCGCGCCCGTGGGTCGCGGAGAGCTGAAGGTCACGCTCGAGTTCGATGCGTCGCCGTTTGCCTCGGCGCTCGGCCCGTACGCGCAGGCGCGCTACGCACATACTCCCGGCGCGTACCCCTTGCCCATCCCGACGCCACCGCCGATGCAGAGCGCGGGCGAGCTGCACAGCCAGTCATCTTCGTATCCCGTCCGCTCGCTCGTCTCCAACGACATCATGCCGCAGTCCCAGCACTCCGGCGCCGTGCCCGCCACCACGGGCGACCCGCTGCGCGATCTCTGGGAGAAAGCGAAGCGCTCGCCCACCGGACAGAGCGCGCTCGCGCAGCTTGCGCGGTGGAAGATCTCGACCACGCAGGCGGGCCTCATGGTCCTCTCGTTCTTCGCGGTGCTCATCGCGATCATCTTGCTCGTGACAGTCGCGCGGACGCCGCCGCCGGAGCAGATGGCGCAGCCCCTTCCCACGATGACCATTCCAACGCAGGTCGGACCACCGATGGGCGTTCCGCTCGCGCAGCCGCAGCCTGGCCAGGTGGGCCCCCAGCCGCTGGTTCAGCGCGGAACCACGCCGGGAACGCAGCCCAACTGGCAGCCCACGCCTTCGCCCCCTGCGATGGGTACGGCCACCACCACGTCCACGTCGTTCGCCATCCCGGCGCCCACCGCCGTTCGCAAGCGTAGATGATGAGGCCGAGGCTCGGCTTCGGGCTCGTGCTCGTTGCGTCGCTCGTTGCGTCGCTCGGTGCGTCGCTCGGAGCCGCCACGGGCGCGCGCGCGCAGGGCCGGAATGAGCCCTCGCAGGCCGACAAGGACACCGCACGCGAGCGCACGAAGGAAGGGATCACTCGACGAGAAAAGGGTGATCTCGCGGGCGCGGTCGCTGCCTTCGCGGAGGCGGACGCGCTCCTCAAGACGTCCGCGTCCGGGCTGGAGCTCGCGCGCGCCCATTTTGCTCTCGGCCATCTGGTGGAGGCGGAGGACGTGCTCACGCGCATCACGAGCGAGCCCGCACGACCAAACGATGCTGCACGCAAGAGCGCCGAGGCCCTCCGCGGAGAGGTCATGGTCAAGACGCCGCTCCTCTCCGTGACGGTGGAGAACAAGAAGCCGGACGCGGACGTGGTCGTCACCGTCGACGGCAAGCCGCTCGACTCGCCAGCGGAGTCGCATCGGATGAACCCAGGGCCGCACGTCATCATCGCGCGAAGCGGCACGCGCTCCGTCACGGAGAAGGTCGTGATCGCCGAGGGCGAAGGAAAATCGGTGAAGCTCGACTTCTCGAACGCGATCGAAGACGCGTCGGAGCCGCCACCGCAGTCGCCGACCAAGGCCGACGCGCAGTCGCGAACGACCACCAAGACGAGCACGGACGGCGGCTCGGCGCTGCCGAAGGTCCTGCTCTACGGCGGCATCGGGCTCGCGGTCGTCGGCGTGGGTCTTGGCACTGGAACGGGCCTCGTGTCCCTCTCACACACGGACGCTGCGAAGAAGCTGTGCACGGGTCAGAGCTGCCCCCCGTCCGCGCACGACGAGCTCGGAACGGCGCGCACGACCGCCACCGTCTCGACCATCTCGTTCATCGTCGCGGGTGTCGGCGCGGGCGCAGCGGTCGCGGGCTTCATCCTCGGCCGAGGCGCATCGGAGGCACCGAAGAGCGGCTTCGTCCGCCCCTACCTCTCACCATTCGGCGCAGGCATCACCGGCGCCTTTTAGGACTTCGGACGGTCAGGCGCCGAACGCTGCAGAAAATGCGGTCGCGAAGGCTTTTGCTCGCGCCGCGTCGATCGCTCCGCCGGCCTTGCCGTCTGCACGGAGCGCGCTGCCGACGATCACCCCGTCCGCGTGCTTCGCGAGAACGTTCAGCGTCTCGATGGTCGCGCCGCTCGCCACGAACACGGGCACCTTGCCTGCGGCCCCTTTCACGCGCGCGAGCTTCTCCACGTCGACGCCGTGCCCCGTGCCATCGCCAGTGACGAGCACCGCAGCTGCCAGCGCGCGCTCCGTCACGTCCTTCACTTCTTGCTCCAGCGGATACGGCGCGAGCGGCGCCGAATGCTTCACGTCCACGTCCGCCCATACGGCCACGCCGTCCGCGCCCAGCTCGCGACGCCGACGCAGGAGCGAAGCGGACTCACCCTGGATGATCCCCTGGTCCGTGACGCGCGCGCCTGCGAGCACGTTCACGCGGATGTACTTGGC
The DNA here is from genome assembly GCA_025355005.1 of Myxococcales bacterium. GTDB lineage: Bacteria > Myxococcota_A > Polyangia > Polyangiales > Polyangiaceae > JANXLV01. Next base: position 30,380 of record JANXLV010000234.1, read on the forward strand.
GCCCGTGACATGGGCGATCTGCATGGCGCTCTCGCCGTCGTTGCGGAGCACGTTGACTCCGAGCGAGGCCAGCGGCACTGCGGCGCGCACGGCCAGCGCGCACGCCGTCATCGCGCTCACCGTGACGGCCGGTGCGCGCCCGCGGAAGAACGGCGCGTCGCCGAAGTTCTCGAGCATGATGTGGACGAAGCCCGCGTCCGCCAGCGTGCGCGCGTCACGCGCGGCGCCCGCCATGATCTCCGGCATCGAGAGCGCCGCCCGCGGGCTACCCGGAAGCGGCGGCAGGTGAATGACACCGACGAGAGTCCCCATCACTGGTCGACGCCACCACGCTGCGGAACGAACGTACCCGGACCGTCCTTGATCAGCCCGAGACCTGAGCCGCCGCCGAGGTTCGGCGTGCCCGCGGGGTCGAACACGGGGCGCCCGAGCGTGCCGCGCGCATGGAACGCGTAGAAGCCGTCGGGGCGCTTTGAGCGCGACACCTTCGGATCCATTTCGAAGAGCGCCGGCATCTTGGAGCCAGGCGCACCGAAGATGCTCTTCGTCTGGTCGCTCTTGTTTCGGTAGCCGTCGTTCACCTTGAACTTCAGGTTGAGGTCCAGCAGGGCGTCCGGCGCCAGGTCGCGCAGTGTCACGCGGCCGTCGCCCGCGAGCTCCACGTCCTTGCCGCCGGCGGCGATCTTGCTGACCTTCAGCTGGCCGTCCTTCGCCTCTGCGGCGATCGAGATGCCGCCGATGTCGAGCTTCGGTAGCGCGAGCAGGCCCTTGAGCTTCGCCTTGCCGTCGCCGATGGTGACGCCCGCGATCTCCAGGTTCACGAGGCCGCTTGCCTTGCCGGCCTTGCCCTCCGGGAGCGCGAATTTCACCTGTCCAGTGAGCTTTCCTTCCATCGGAACGCCGAGCTGGCTGGTGATGAGCTCCACCTGGCCGATGTCGACGCTGTCGATGTTGACTTCGATCGCGCGGTCCTTGCCATGCTCCTCGTAGCTGCCGTTGATCTCGCCGCCGCCGAGCAGGAACGAGTACGTCACGTCGCGGTGACCGACCAGGAGACCCAGCAACGAGATGCGGGCCTTCGCCTCGTCGATCTTCAACTCGACGGGGGGCTTCCCCGGATCGCCGGCGGTGGTGAGCTTGATGTTCTTGGCCTTCACGCCAGTGATAAAGTGCGAGTTGAGCTCGTCGATCGAGAGCTCCATGGACCCTGATTTTTGCTGGGCGTTGAAGCCCATCACGATCTTGTCCTTGAGCTTGTCGAACGGGAACGTGATGAACGCAAAGAACACCACGCACATCACGTAGAACGGCGGCATGAGCAACCACGGAAGGATCTTGGTGATCTTGTCCTTCAAGACTTGCCTCCCTTGCTCATGGCTTGGTGTCGCCGGGCTGCGAGGAGCCAGAGGGTGAAGGCGCGGGCTCCTGGCGATCGTAGGCGGATACACCGACCTCGACGTCGTACGAGTCAGGCTCACCTGTGCGCTTCCGGATGTCGAGGCGGGACACGCTCACAGGGTAGTTGCTCTTCTCGAGCGCTTCGAGGAACTTCGAGATGTTGAGCATCCCCGCCTTCTTCAGGTGGATGACTGTGGCCCGCTCCGTGTACTTCTTCCCGTGCGGCACGTCGGGGCGGTCGACGGAGTCGCTCACCTCCAGCCTGTTTTCCCGTGCGGTCTTCTCGAGGTAGCCCGCGAGCGTGGGCGCCCGGGTCTGGTAGCGCTGCGCGATGGAGTCCTTGCGGCTCTGTCGCTCGCGCACCTGCCCGCGCGCGCCCTGGACGGCGGCGAGCGTGGTCTTGAGCTCGTCGATGTCGCTCGCGCGCGACGCGACGGTGACGGACAGTCCGCCAACCAGGCCCACGATCATCATCACGGCGAGGACCACCACGCCGATGGTCGCCATGCGCTGCTCGCGCGGGTTGAGACCCCAGCGCTCGAAGATGGGGACAGCCATTACTTGCCTCCTCCCGTGCTGGTGGCGGGCTGCGCGCTCGCAGCGCCGTCCGTCTTCTTCTTGGCGGCCTTCTTGTCGTCCTCGGGGCACTTCACGTCGAACTCGAGGACGTACTTCTGGCGCTCGCCTCCGACGACCTGATTGGTGCGCGTGATCTTCACGTCGGAGAAGCAGCGCTCCGTCTTCAGCGACGACGCGATGGATTGTGCGTCCGCCACCGTCTGCACGATGCCGTGCACGACTGCGTGGTTCTTCTGGACGTCGAGCTCGTCGATGTCGTGCGTCATGGATTGAGGGATCACCTCGGACAGCTTCACCATCACGTCGAATGCGTCAGCGTGTGGCAGCGGGTCCTCGTCGTTGATGGCAGTCTGCGACGAGAGGAGCTCGTTGGCCCGCTGCGCGCTCTGCGTCTCCTCACCGAGCACGTCCTTCGTGACCGTCGCCAGGGCCTGCTCCAGCACGGCCCTCTCCTTGCCCTTGGCGAAGAGCTGGGCGCCGCCGCTGAACGCGAAGCTGAACATGAGCACGGCTGCCATGATGAGGATCGGCGTCGTCTTCTCGCGCACCCAGGAGAAGCCGCGCTCGTACGCGAGCGGGCCGCGACGCAGGTTCATCACGTGCGTGCGCGCACCGAGCGACAGCGCAAGGCCGAGCGCCTTCGCGAAGCGAGGCATCTCCGCGATGCGCTCGGGCGTGAGCGGCGACAGGTCGAGCGCGGGCTGCGGCAGCGGCTCCACGGGCAGCTCGAGCTCCGACGACAGGAACGCCTTCGCGCCGGACACGAACGCTCCACCGCCTGCGAGATAGATCTTCGTGGGGCTCTTGCCGCCCTGCGAGCGATACGCCGCGATGCTGACGCGCAGCTCGCGCGCGAGCTTCTGCGCCGTCCCCGGCAGGCCTTGCGTACCAAGCGAGAGCGCGCGAGCGAACACTGCGTCGCCGTCCTCAATCAGAACGAGCTCGCTCGTGGTCTTGCCAAGGTCCAGCACGCAGATGGGCCCCTGCCCCGTGACCGCGAGCGGTGCGGCGACGAGCGTCATCGGGAACGGACCTGCGCCCACGGCCTCGGGCTCCGCATTCATGGCAGCCTTGACCTGTTCGATGCGGGCGCGAACGTCGTCCGTGCGCGCGACGACGACGAGCACGTCCATGGTCGCCTTGGGCGGCGTCTCGGCGGGCAGTACGCGATAGTCGAACACCGACTGGGCGACGTCGAACGCGAGGTTCGAGTCGAGCTCGAACGGAAGCACCTCTGCCAGCTGCTTCTCCACGCTCTTCGGCAACGTCAGCGTGCGTACGGCGGTCTTCGCGCCGTCGATGGCGATCGCGATCCCGTCGGCGGTGGGCGACTTCGGCCCGAGCGCTGCTGCGCTCGCGAGCTTGATGGCCTCTGCCTCCGACATGTTCGGTCCGAGGTCGACGGTCGCTGCCCCTGCGACCTCGAGCCGCTTGTAGAACGAGCGCACGCAGACGGCCTTGACCGAGGTGCTTCCAACATCGATTCCGAGCAGTATGGGCATGTCTACTCCACCCTGTAATACAGGACCTGTCCGCCAGTGCTCGGCTGGAGCGCGGCGGCAATTCCGTTGGGATCTACTTTGGGCGCGCTCGACGAGCTCGAGCTCGCACTCGGCGCGGCGGTCGGCGCGCCAGGCACCGAGCCACTGGCCGACGCCGTGGCGGTGATTGACGGCGCAGTGCGGAAATCGACGACGGCATTCACCTGCACGCGGGTCTCGCGCCGGTAGCCCTTCTTCACGCCGACTGCGCTGATCGAAAACATCTTGCTCTCCGTGGTGATGCTCTTCGCGAACTCACTCTGGCTCTGGAACTTCACTGGCTTCATGCCCATCGCCGCGAGGAGCGGTCCGAGCTGACCCTTGCCGGTCATCGTGTTGATGAAGTCAGTCGGTGATCCGAACAGCGGAGCACCCATGGTGATTCCGTGCGCCATCGTCACGCCCATGATGAAGAGACCGGCCTGAGCGACATCCGTGCAGATCTCCGACAGCGGCGCACCGGCGCAGACCACGCCGTAGAGCACCTGCGCTGGCGCCGTGTTCACGTTGATCGCGCCCTGCCCCCACACGGTGACGACACGCTTCTTCGGATTCGTGGGATCCGGATCCACGAACGTGGCCCAGAAGTCGTCGTTCACGCCGCGCACCATGTGCAGCTCTTCGAGCGAGTCGTATGGCGCGTTCTTGCGGCGATAGGGCTTGATCGGGAGGAGCTGGTACCACGCGTCCTCCACGCCGGAGCTGGACGCGGAGGTGATCTGCGTGGTGTCGCAGTTGAACGCCTGCTCGTCCATGTCGGACCAGTCGATCATGGCCGCGCAGGTGGAATAGCGATCGGAGATCTGCCCTGCGCCGTCCTTCTGGGAGAAGAGCGGGTCGTACTCGGGGCGCCCGATGATGCCCATGATCTCCTTCGCGAGGCGGATGTGCGCGATGTCGTTCGAGGCGCCGAGGTTGGCGTTGATCTTGGAGTCCTCGTCCACGATCGCGAGCTCGAAGCGCCCGCCCTTGATGCCCAGGTTCTTGCCCGTGGACAGGTCGACGTGGAGGTTCTTGCGGAACTCCTCGTTGGCGTCCTCGTCGTTGAAGACACCCAGGATGCGATCGGAGAACTCCCAGACGGGGATCTGCGGCGGGGCCTTCTTCATGAACGCGAAGATGGGAGCGATGGCCGTGCGGATCGTGGGCTCCGTGGCGATGAGCAGGCGCGCGAGGTTCACGGCGCTGCGAGCCATGTACTCCGCCTGCAGGCCGTCCTTGCCGGCAACGGCGCTCGCGGCCTCCGCGCTGGTGTCGTCCTGGAACTCCGCGAGCATGACGGTGAGCACCGCGATGGCGCCCATGACCATGATGAGTGCGATACCACCCTCGCGGTCACGCCTGCGACGCCGGGCAGCCATGCCTTTCGTGCGGCTCGCGCCCGTCTTCTTCTTGACGCGGTCCATGCGGGTCATTCGGCTCATCGGGCAAACCCGAAGTTGAGAGGTTGGCCGATGGGAAGCGTGGTCTTCGTGGTGTAGGAGAATGGCGGGCTGTTCTTCACGCTCTTCAGCGCGATCTTCACGCGCACTTCCCACGGCAGGCGGTTCGGCTGCCCGGTTATCTGCGTGGTGTCCCAGGTCTCGACCCAGTTCCCCGTGATCGGGTCCAGGTACTTCACGTCGAACGTCTCGATGTCCTCCGCCAGCACGCTGACGACGCCGCCGCGCAGCGGATCGATATCGATGGGCGTCTGCTCGCGACGGACCAGGTCGAACTTTCCGTCGACCTCCGGATCCTTGACGACGAAGTAGCCGACCTCTGCCTGGTCCGACTCGTGCGACTCTTTTCCGATGCGGCGGTGGGCGAACGTCGTGAAGTCGATGCGGTCGAAGTCCGAGTAGCTCTGTCCGACGAACGCCGTATTGCGCGTCACGAGCGACACGTTCGTGGGCTGGTGCTGCGACAGGAACGCGCTCTGCAGCTCGCGCACGAGCCGCGCAGAGGCCTCGCGGCCCTCGCGCGCGCGGTCGGAGCGCAGCGTCTCTGCCTTCTTGCCGCGCGACATGGAGTCGAACGCGCCGTAGATGAGCAGGGACATCATCGCGAGGATGGTGAGCGAGACGAGGATCTCGATGAGCGTGAGCCCCGCTGCGTTTCGGCGCGCGCGCGTATGGCGGAGAGTATTCGCGATGGCGCTCATCGGGCGATCCCCGGGCTGAGCGCGCCCGCCGGGCCAGTGGCCCCTCCTGCTCCTGCGGTGCCCGGGGTGCCGGGGCCGTTGGGAAGCGGCGCGCCGCCCTCCATGGGCAACGTGCCTGCGATGAAGCCACCGCGCTGCGGCTGCGTCACGTACTGGACGATGGTGACCTCGCGCTGGTTCGGGCCTTCCTTCCACTTCACCTGGACGGTGACGCGGCGAATCGACGCCTCCATCATCGGCTTGATCTGCGGATAGACGATTCCCATCACCATGCCGAAGATGCCGTCCGCGCCGCCCATCTGCTGCTGGAGCTGTCCGCCCATGGCCGCAAGACCACCGCCGCCACCATCGAAATCCAGGTTGAGGCCAGGGCCGCCCGCCGGATTGTTCATCTGGTTGCCGAACGCGTCGGTCGATGCCGTGGGAGCGCCATTGACGGAGCCGCCGTCACCGAGGCTGTTCTGCGGCGGATCCGGGAGCACGACCTTCTCGACGCGGGTGGTGCACCTGAAGCCGTCCTGATCAGCGTCCTCGCAGCAGGAGATCTCCTCGTCGATCTGATCGAGCTCCGGGTAGCCGAGCTTGGTGGTGCGCTCTTCGATCTCGGTCATCTTGCAGCGCGCAAGCGTGCCGGCGGTGCCGAGGTTCGCCGCGCTGCGATTCGAAGCGGCGAGCCCGCCCTGCGCAGACAGGATCACCGTCAACGCGAGCCCAAGGATCGCCATGGCGACCATGATCTCGAGGAGCGAGAAACCTCGCAGGCTTCTGCGGCGCCTTAGGAGCATCAGTAGACGACTCCAGTGCCAGCTGGGTCTTCGCGCTCGGAGGCGCCCTTGTCGTCGGTGGGGAGCGCGAGGGCGACGGCGCCCTCCTTGACGGTGCAACGCCCGGTGAGCGGCGCGACGACGACGGACAGCGCGTCGGTCTCCATCGTGGAGTCGCCGAGGTTCAGCGTGATCACGGCGCGCTCGGCCTGACCGCCCGGCCAGAAGTAGATGTACGCGCGGCCCTCGGTGCGCGGAAGATCGTCGTGTGCAGTCTGCACGGACTTGAACTTGATGCCGCGCGGCAGCGGCTTTGGCCCCTTTTTGCCCTCGTTGCCGAGGCCCGGCGAGTCCACCTGCGTGTAGCGAGGACGCGGCGCGCGCGGTCCCTTCAGGATGCGGTCGGTCTCGTCCAGGGAGATCTTCTCCTGCTCCGTCGCGGCCTCGGCGCCGCCAGTCGCGGACGTGTCCTTGGACGCGACGAGCATGGGAACGCGGCTCTCCTCGAGCCACACCTGATCGTTCTCGAGATCCATCACCAGGCGCACGCTCTTGCTCGTGGCGGTGGCGCGCGTGTACCCGACCTTCACCGCAGACGCGAGGATCGCCGCGGCGTGCTTCTGCCGCGCCGTTGCGACCTGCCCCGACCCCGCGACGATGGCGCCGAGCATGATCCCCATGATCGCGAGGACCACCAGGATCTCGACGAGCGTGACGCCGCGCTGTTGGCGCTTTTGGGTCGGGTACTTCACGTGGGTATTACTTGGCGACCTGCGTCTCCGGAATGCGGATGTCGTCGGCGGTGCCTTCCTTCTTGTCGGGACCGAAGCTCACGACGGTGAGGGAGTCGTCGTCGCAGATGATCTTGTAGGGAGACTCCCACGCGTCCGTGATCTTGGCGGTGGCGGCGATCTCGCGCTCCGTCTTGAGGCGCTCCGCCGTCGGGCACTCCGAACCATGGCTGGTGCGCCACAGGTCCGCAGCCTGCTGCAGCGCGATGGCGCTGTTGCGGGTCGTGTCCTTCTGCGCCTGCTGGAACTTCGGGATGGCGAAGACCGCGATGGTGCCGCCGATGAGGCCGACGATCGCGAGCACG
>JANXLV010000295.1 GCA_025355005.1 Myxococcales bacterium
GCCGCAGCGCGTCGTTTCGCACCCGTGGACTCGATCGGGGGCGCGACGGTTGGCGAGGTTGGTTCTAGCCGATGACGCTGATCCGACTTTGTCCGAGCTCGCCCCCACGCGTGGACTCGTTCGCGACGCCGCGCCGCGCCACCCGGCCGAACATCGCGGGCACTCACCACCCTCTCGTGTTCACCGCCCGCGAAAGTCAGGACAAACGACGATCTGACGAATCATCAGAGTCACAACGGCTTCGCCTTCGCCTTCGCGCCCTCGGGCTCGAAGGAATCGAGGATGCTCCGCATCGTCTCGCGATTCGCCGCGAGCTTGGACGGCGACGTCCATGCGAGCACCTGGTGAAAGTAGCTTGGCGTCTCCACGTAGAGCACGTCGTAGGCGATGCGAGCGTGCTGCGAGGACGCGGTGAATGACATCTGTGCGCAGGGGTTCCCCTGGCACGTCTTCCGCGTGGGCGGCGTGGCGCTGATGTCCTTCAGCGAGGTTGACCGCCGCGTGCTCGTCACGTCGATGTACTCGCTGATGGAGTGGACGTCCGCGAGATCCATCTTGGCCTCGCTGATGACTCCGACGCCGATCTCCCTTCGCAGGTCGGATGCCTGGAGCTTCATCACGGCGTTCGTCTTGGTGTCGTCCTTCGAGATCGGGCCGACGGTGAATCCAGCGGGCACGGCGAGGCGCGCTCCGCTCTGGTCGTCCGAGAGCGCCTGCGGCTTCCCGCTCTCCCTGCACGACATCAGACAGAAGAAGAGTACGAACGCCGCGAAAGCGCGGATGAGACGCGTGGAGTGCATGAGGGCGACAAGTATGAACGGCTCTTCAAAGGCGCGCGAGCCCGGTTGTGCCCCCGTCAGCGGTCCGTTCAAGAAAGTACACCTCACAGGTGAACATTCGTCGAGAAATTCGCATGCGGACCCTCGATTTCCCGGCGATAGTACTCCTCAGAGGTGTACTTTTCTTGACGGTCGCGTGGCCCTCACGCGCTGGGGGCCGCGCGGCCAGACGCAAGACTGGCCAGGAGCTCGCTCTAGGCCGTCGCGTTGTCGCTGGTGATCGGCTCAGCGCCCGTCGTGGCGGGCTGAGCGTTTTCCATCACGTAGCTCTCGGGGTCGAAGCGGCGGAGTCGTAGGCGGAACTCGGACGCGAACCCCGGCCAGAGCGTGGTGTTCCTGCCGTTCTTCGCGCGGTACCAGCTGACGCAGCCGCCGGTGCCCCACACGGCGCGGTCGAGGCGCGGGTGGATCTCGTCGTTGTAGGACTTCTGACGTTCGGGCCGGACCTCGAGGCGCGAGAGGTTCTTCGCGAACACCGTGTCGAGCGCCTGCGCGATGTAGGCGATCTGCGACTCGATCATGTGCACCATCGAGTTGTGGCCAAGGCCCGTGTTCGGTCCGACGATCTGGAACATGTTCGGGAAGCCTGTGACAGCGGTGCCGAGATACGCCTCCGCGCCGTCCTTCCATGCGTCCGTGAGCGAGAGGCCATCGCGGCCGCGTATCTCGAAGGGGGCCACGGCGTCCGCCGCCTGAAAGCCAGTGGACAGGATGATCGCGTCGAGGTCGATCATGCGGCCGTCCGCGAGCACCACGCCGCGCGTCGACACGCCGGCGATCGACGCGGTCTCCACGCTCACATTCGGGCGCATGAGCGTCGGGTAGTAGTCGTTCGAGAGGAGGATGCGCTTGCACCCCATTCGATAGTTCGGCGTGAGCTTCTCGCGCAGGACGGGATCCGCGATCTGCCTCCGGAGGTGGCTGCGCGCGAGGCGCTCACCGACGGTGAGCACGCGCTTGTTCAGCACGAAGCCGACGCCGCGCAGATCGAGCGTGGTGAAGATCAGCTTGCGATACGCGTCCTGCAGGCGAGGGAATCGCGCGTAGAGCATCCGCTCCGCGGGCTCGATCGCGCGATCGGCCTTCGGCATGATCCACGGCGGCGTCCGCTGCAGCACGGTGAGCGTCTTCGCGGTCTTCGCGATCTCGGGGACGATCTGGATCGCGCTCGCGCCGGTGCCGAGGACTGCGACGCGCTTGCCCGTGAGATCGTAGTGGTGCTCCCACCGCGCGGAGTGGAACGCCTTGCCGCCGAACGTGGCGAGGCCGGGGATGTCGGGAAACGCGGGCCGGCTCAGGCCACCGGTCGCGGACACGATCGCGCGCGCCCACAGCGTCTCGTCCTTGCTCGTGCGTACCTCCCAGAGCGCGCGGTCCTCATGCCACGTCGCGGAGAGGACCTCCGTTCCGAAGCGGATGTGCGTGCGCACGCCATACTTGTCCGCGCAGTGCCGCAGGTAGTCCAGGATCTCCGCCTGCAGTCCGAACATGCGCGACCATCTCGGGTTCGGCTCGAACGAGAATGAATAGAGGTGCGACGGGATGTCGCACGCGGCGCCGGGATACGTGTTGTCGCGCCACGTGCCGCCGACGTCGTTCCCACGCTCGAGCACGGTGAACGAATCGAAGCCCCGATCGCGAAGCTCGATGGCCATGCCGAGGCCGCCAAAACCGGAGCCCACGATGATCACGTGCCTGCGAGGATCGAGCATCGTATTGCTATAATTCAACAGCACGTTGCGTCAATGGGCCGCGATCGCTGCGTGCGCGGTCGCGTGGGGCTCGGGACAGCAGGCTCCTCGCGGTGCATCGAGGACTCCGCCGAGCGTCGCCGCGCTCCTCACGTCGAGCACGCCGAAAAGCACGATGCCGATGCCCGCCGCGCGCCGAACCCACCGATGTCGCACGAGCGCCGTCAGGCGACGCGTGAACGCGGCCATCGCGAGCAGCGACGGCAACGTGCCCAAGAAGAACGCGGTCATCGTGAGCGCACCGTCGCGCGCGCTGCCCGTGCCGAGCGCTGCGCCGAGCGCCGCATACACGAGACCGCAGGGCAGGAAGCCCCAGAGCGCGCCGAGCGCGAACGCGGGGCCATGTCCGCGCACAGGCAAGAGTCGCGTCGCCAGCGGCTCGATCCGCGACCACAGCGGCGCACCAAGTCGCTCCAACGCGCCGAGCTTTCGCCACACACCCGCGAGGTACAGCCCGACCACCACCATCAACACGCCTGCGAAGAAGCGCAGCCCGATCTGCACGCCGGAGAGGAGCTCCACGCGGCTCGCGAGCAGGCCGAACGCACCCGCGAGCGCGCCCGCCGCCGCGTACGACGCGAGCCTTCCACCGTTGTACGCGAGCGCCAGCGTCATGCTCGGCGCCCGTCGCCCGCGGCCAAGCTGGACCAGGTTCGACGACGACAGCAGCGTGACGATCCCGCCGCACATGGCGACGCAGTGCGTGCTGCCGAGCAGGCCGAGGAAGAACGCCGAGATCAGGAACGTGGGATGCAAGCTCACTTCTTCGCTCCGAGGAAGGTGAGCGTGACCGCGAGCTCGTCGGGTGGATTCGAGCCCGTGCGCACGGCCTTCACCTTCACTGGCGCGTCACCCGTGTACGTGTCCGTCGGCATCGTGAGGAAGACGGGGACGTGGACGTTGCCCAGGCTCGGCACCAGCGCGTGCTGCACCGGGATCATCGCTGTCACGTTCGGCGGACCCTCGACGCTGAAGTCGAACGCCGCGGCTTCACCGCGCTTGTTGACCAGGTGCACGTCCACCGCGTTGCGGATCTCGCCGTTCTCCACGGTGTACGGCGCGCCCTGCAGCCGTCGCACGTTCATCTCGAAGTCGGTGCGCTTGCGAATCGACAGCGTCAGCACCGTCGCGCCCACGAGCATCATCACGGTGTACAGGTAGACGCGCGGACGCAGCACGCGCTTTGGCTTCTTCGCCAGGCCGTTCTGCGAGTCGTAGCGGATGAGCCCGCGCGGACGCTTCAATCTGTCCATCACGTCGTCGCAGGCGTCGATGCACGCCGTGCAGGCAATGCAGTCGAGCTGCAATCCTCTTCGGATGTCGATCCCCGTGGGGCACACGACGACGCAGCGGTTGCAGTCGACGCAGTCGCCCGTCGTCGTCCCTTTCTTGCCGCGAGGCTCGCCGCGCTTCTCGTCGTAGCCCACGATGAGCGAGTCGTCGTCCAGGAGGACCGACTGCATGCGTCCGTACGGACAGAGCACCACGCACATCTGCTCGCGGAACCACACAAAGTTGCCGTAGAGCGCCGCGGTGATGAACACGACCCAGCCGAATGCCTCCAGGTGATCGAGCGGGCTCTTGTGCACCATCGCCCAGACCTTCGGGATCGACACGAAGTACGAGAGAACGATGTGCGCGACGCCGAGCGCGAGGATGATGAACGCCACGTGCTTCAGCACGCTGCGCAGCGCGACCCTGACGCCGTGATTGCTACGCTGATCGCGCAGGCGGTGCTCGCGCGAGCCCTCGATCAGGCGCTCCACGCGGCGAAATACGCCCTCGAGGAAGACGGTCTGTGGACACGCCCACCCGCACCACCCGCGGCCAAGAAGCGCCGTCACGTAGAACAACGAGAACGCGGCGCCGCTGACGAGGAAGAAGCAGAGCCACGCGTCCTGCGCGTTGAACGTGAGCCCGAACAGGAAGAACCTGCGAGCCTCGACGTCGAGCAGGACGGCCGGCGCACCCTTCACCTTGATCCACGGGAGCGCGATCCATAGACCGATCAGGAGCGCGAACGTCAACGTGCGGAGTCGCGCGAAGCGTCCGCTCACGTCGGCCGGTATGATCCGTCGACGGTGCCCCTGCGCGTCGATCGAGCCCGCCGCGCTGGACACGACGGGGAGGTGCACCCGCTCAGGCATCAGCCGCTCACAGCTCCTCTGTGCCCTGCGGTGGCTTTCCGCCGGGCACGTTCGTGCCCTTGATCGTCAGCAAGTACGCCGTCGCGGCTGCGACCTTCTCCTCACCGAGCTGCGGACCCCAGGCGGGCATGCCTTTCGCTGCGACGCCGTCGTGCACCGATGAATAGATGTTCTCGGGCTTGCCTCCGTGGAGCCAGGCGCCGTCGGTGAGGTTCGGGCCGATGTTGCCGCCGCCGTCCGCGCGGTGACATGAAGCACACGTGCTCGCGAAGACCTGCTTGCCTTGCTCCACCGCCGCCGGCGCCTTGGAGAGCGCGATGAGCGCCTCGGGCGGGAGCGAGCCGCCGCCTCTCTTCGCCTGCTCGAGCCTCACGGAGAGCATCTCTTCCTGGTAAACGACGTCCTGCGCCGCGAACGCGCCGACCTGGTGCTCGGCGAACCAGTACACCGCGGCGAAGACCACCCCGCCGTACAGCGCGTATTGCCACCAGAGCGGGAGGGCGTTGTCCTCCTCGACGAGGTCGTCGTCGTAGACGTGCACCTGTTCCTTCTCGTCACTCATGGTGGGTCTCCTGGGAGAGGGGCTCTGGCATCGACTCGCACAGGGGCGAACCGGCGATCGCGTCGTAGTCGCTCGCACGCTTGCTCATCGTCCTGACGAGCACCGCGATGAAGACGGCGATGAACACGAACATCGCCACGATGGGCAGGATGAGTAGCGGGCTCTGGGAAAGTAGCTCTCGGTGCATGACTGATTCCTCCTGCTCAGGGCGTCATCGACAGGTTGGTGGCAGGCTTCGGCGGCGGTGAAGCGATACCGATGCGCTGCACGTAGGCGATGAGCGCGATCATGTCGGAGTCGACCGGAACCTCCGCGCCGGACTCCTTCAGGTCCTTCGCGATGTCACTCGCCTGCGCCTTCGCTTCTTCCGCTGCCGTGGAGACGTCCTTGTCGGTGTAGGGCACGCCGATCGACTTCATCGCGTGGACCTTGTCGGCCGTCTTCGCGAAGTCGAGCTTCCAGTCTGAAAGGAACGCGTACGGCGGCATGTTAGAGCCGGGCGAGACGCCGCGCGGATCGGCGAAGTGCTTCGCGTGCCAGAGGTTTGGATACCTGCCGCCTTCGCGCGCGAGGTCCGGCCCGGTGCGCTTCGAGCCCCACTGAAACGGGTGATCGAACTGCGACTCGCCGAGCGTCGAGGGCTCGCCGTAGCGCGCTTGCTCCCACCGGAAGGGGCGGATCATCTGCGAGTGGCAGTTGTAGCAACCCTCGCGGATGTAGACGTCGCGTCCCTCGAGCTCGAGCGGCCGGTAAGGGTGCTGTGCCGAGCTGCTCGTGTCCGCCGCGACGAGCAGCGTGGGCACGAGCTCCGCGACGCCTCCTATGAGCACGGCGATCACCGTGAGGACCGTGAAGAGCAGCGCGCGACCTTCGAGCAGACGGTGCCACGCGTGCTGCTGTCGTTGCCCGGCCGAGACCGCCAGCGCCCCGAGGATGCCGACCGCCGCGCCGACGAGCGCGAAGAACGGGCTCGCGTACATGTTGGTCACCAGGAACAGGCCCGCGAGCACGGAGACCGCGACCGTGAGCAGGACAGGCTTGCCGAACACGATCGCCCCCCACGACACGCCATCCTTCTCCGGGGTCGCGACGACGACCACCGTCGTGCCGTTGACCGCCTTGCCCGAGCGCGCCGTCACGACGAGGTTCCACGCCATCAGGATCATGCCGACGAAGTACGAGAGGCCGCCGATGAGCCGCATCCAGTACATCGGGCGAATGGCGTCGAGCGTCTCGACGAAGTTGGGATAGAGGAGCGCGCCTTCGGGCGTGACCGCGCGCCACATGAGGCCCTGCGTGACGCCGGCCGTCCACATCGAGGCGACGTAGAGGATGATGCCGAACGTGCCGAGGTAGAAGTGCGCGTTCGCCGCGCGCACCGAGTGGAGCTTCTGACCGTAGAGACGCGGAATCGCCCAGTAGAACATGCCCGCGGCCATGAAGCCGTTCCAGCCCAAGGCGCCGGCGTGCACGTGACCAACGATCCAGTCCGTGTAGTGTGCAAGTCCGCTCACGGTCTTGATGGAGAGCAGCGGTCCCTCGAAGGTGGCCATGCCGTAGAACGTGATGCCTGCCGCGAAGAACTTCAGCACCGGGTCCTGGCGGACCTTGGCCCACCCGCCACGAAGGGTCATGAGCCCGTTGAGCATGCCACCCCAGCTGGGCGCCCAGAGCATGATCGAGAACAGCATGCCGAGCGACTGCGCCCACTCGGGGAGCGCCGTGTTCAGGAGGTGGTGCGGGCCCGCCCAGATGTAGACGAAGACCAGCGCCCAGAAGTGGATGATGCTGAGGCGGTAGCTGTAGACCGGCCGCTCCGCCGCCT
>JANXLV010000343.1 GCA_025355005.1 Myxococcales bacterium
GCGCCGCGAACGTCGACGTGGACTACTGCAAGGCCGGCGCAGTCACCAAGCCGCGCGGCGCTCCCGCAGGCCTCGTCGAGATCGAGAACGAGAAGACCATCCGCGTGAGCCCAAAGCTCCCCGGAGGAGCCACCGACTAAACAGAAACGCGTGAAACGCGTGGACTGTGGATCATTACCGTTTTCGTTTCTGCGTAACAGCGTCGCATGGCGTGAGAGCCGCCCGTCAGGCAAGGCTTCGAGCGAGCACGGAGCGGAACGGACTTCTGTCCGTGAGCACCGCGCGCAGCTCGAAACGAAGCCTGGCGGGATGGATCTCACGCCAGGCGATGCTGTTTAGAACGCGACGGTCACCCAGAACGGGACCTCGTAGCTGACGATCACGCCGATCGCATCCGCCGACACGCCATCCAGCGCGAGCGGCGAGAAACCCGCGGCGACGTTCTTCCAGAGGGCGAACGTCGCGCCCAGGTGCCCGTGTACACCCCACGCGGTGACCGTGGTGTTGCGGAACGCAGGGCTCGAGAACGAGAACCAGTTGTAGGTGAGCGCGAAGAGCAACTCGATCTCGATGTGCTTGCTCACCTCGAGCTCGTACGCGACCGGCAGTCCGATCAGATCGCGAGAGCCGCAGCAGCCCTGGAAGTAGTGCTTGTACTCGAGCCCGACCTCTGCGCGTCGCGTGTCCGAGAGCTTCAGGCGGAAGCGGCCGTCGAGGCCGATGAAGACGCTTGCTGGGACGTCGGTGCGCGCGAGCGGGAAGGAAGGACCGATCAGGAGCTTCGCGCCGACGATCGTGTCGCGCTGGACGGGGAGATCGTCGTCGTGACCGTCGAGATCGGGACCGCCTATTCGGGGCTGAGGCGCGTTGGGATCGGGGGCGGTGCCGGCGGGGGACTGCGGAGGGGAAGGGGAAGGGGTTGGGGTTGGAGGAGGGGATTGTGGAGGTGGAGGTGGAGGTGGAGGGGGGACGGGCGTGCCGGCTGGCGGTAGGACCGTTCCTGCGGGCGGCTGTGGATCTTGTGCGTTTGCTGGGCGCGCGTAGGCGAACACGAGCGCCAGCAACGTGAGCGCAACGGTCGCGCGGGGGGCCACGGTCGGCTTGCCAAGGAGGCCCCACCTTCGCGCGAGAACCACGCACAGGAGGACGAGCGCGATGCTGACCCATTGTGCGGTCGAGAGGCCGAGGAATGCGCCGCGGATCGCGTCGTCTCGAAGGAGCTCGAGCCCGAAGCGCCCGCACGCGTAGGTGACGAGCCACGTGAGGAACGCGGCGCCGCTTCGCTCTCCGCGCGCGAGCCTGCGGTAGGCGAGGAGGCTCGCGATCATCGCGATGAGGCCCTCGTAGAGCTGCGTGGGATGAACGGGAAGGCTTGGCGCAAGAGCGGGAACGAAGCCGCGCTCCATGTGATCCGTCGCCGCAAGACTGCCGGCGGGAAAGCGAACGCCGAACACGCTCGCCGTGGGCTTGCCGTAGTCGCACCCTTCCAGGTAACAACCCGCGCGCACGAACGCGAACTCGATCCCCATGCCGAGCGTCACGCGGTCGAGGAACGGACGCACTGGCTGCTTTCGCAGGCGAAGCCAGAGGGGCGCCGCGACGAGCCCGCCGAGGAGGCCGCCATACGCTGCCCGACCCGCGGTGAGGATCGGCGTGAGTGAGCGCTCTGCGATCGCGACGGGCAGCATACGCACCCACTCGAAGACGTAGCCGCCGAGGAGACATGCGAGGTACGTGAGGAGCAACGCGAATGCCTGCTCCCGCACCGCTGCGCGATCGCGCTTTGCCATGCGCAAGATGAGGATCGCGCCAAGGAACGTGGAAAGGCCCACCATGGTGCCGTAGTCGGGCGCGAGCCACCCCGGGATGCCGTGTTGCATGAGCCACGCGACGAGGAGCGGCCTCATGACGCGTCCTCCTTCCTGGAACGCGCGCGCGGCTCACGTGACGCGCTCTCACGACGGGTGCGCGCCGCGAGGTAGCCGATGGGCAAGAGGAGCCAGAAGAGCGTGGTCGCCGGACCGAACGGCGGCGTGCCTTTTTGCGCGTCCGCGGTCGCGCATGCGGCGCCGTTCACTCCAGGCTCGTCGAGCTCGTCCTCAGGGGCGTTCGGATCGGTGAGCCCACCGTGGTGGCTCTTCGTGTCCACGGGGTGATTGGGATCGACCTTACGTCCGCCGCCCAGCGCGCCTGCGCCGGCGTCCTCGAACCCGTAGATGTCCTCCGAGTGGTCGTTGTCCACACGTCGTGCGCCCTTCGGCGTTCCGGAGTCCTTGGTGCTGATTCCCCCGTCGTCGAAGAAGCCGCCGCTGCCGCCGCTGCTCCCGCTTCCGCTGCAGCTGCCACACCCGCCCGAGCTCTTGTTGTTGCCGCCGGACTGGTATCCGCTGCTGCCGTAGCCAGAGGCGGAGCCGCCGGACGTGCGCGTGTCCGACCCGCAGCCGGAGCACGTGGTGCAGCCAGAGCATGACGTGCACGACGCGCCACTCGAGCCGCCAGAGCACCGTCCGTTGCTGCACGCGGAGCCAACGGCGCTGCACGAAGAGCCGCACGCCTTGAATGGATCCTGGCAGCCCTCGATCTTGACGTTGAACGAGAGATCGAAGCCGGCGTCCAGGCCGAACGGAGTACCCGACAGACAGAGGTCGAGCGCGCGGACGCAGCGATCGTTCGTGACGAAGATGTCCGCGCTCACGAGCATGTTGGAGGAGATGGTCACGGACGTGTCGACGCTGAGCCCGGCAGGCAGGCTGCAGTTCTCCTTGGCCACGCAGCTTGCCACCGTGCACACGTCGAGCAGCGCCATGGCGCAGAGCTCCTGCACGCGGCCGTAGATGAGCGGGCCGCCTGCGTAGACGGGCTTCTGTCCGCCGCCGAGCAGGTACGTGCACTCGCTCCTTCCGTCGGGGTAGTCGGAGAGGGTCGCGTGGTCGTCGCAGCTTCCACCGGCGAGGCAGGTCGCGCAGCGGCCCTGCACGTCGCCGACGCACTGGTTGAGCGTGTCGTAGAGATGGTACGGGTTGCCGCGCAGCGACTGCGGCGAGACGAACGACACGCCGCCCTGCGCCGCGTTCGTCGCGGCCGTATTGCGCACCGGCTCACGCGCCGCCATGGCCGTAAGCCACGCTGCGTTCACGTACACCACGTCGTCGATCGCGACGGCAGCCATGGGCCACCGTGTGACGCGCATCACGCGGCGGGCATGCGTGTCCACGAGCATCCGCGAGATGACCCGACCAGCGGCGCCCGAGAGCGCGCGTGTCTCTTCGTCCCGGGTGACGGTGGGAACGTCACCTTCGATCGGCGGCAATACGGGAGGCTTGGGCTCTGCGCTCGCGTCCGGCTCGGAGAACGATCGCGTGTGAGCGACGAGCCGGCCCTTCGCGACCGTGACGTCCGCAGCGAGCAGGCAGTCCTTGTCCTGTGCCGCGCGGGCGTCGTCGATGGCGCGCACCTCTTCGGCCGGCGTGATGGCGCCCGCGCCCTCCGTCTCCTCCGTCACGGCCTGGGACTCGAGCGCGCCCTTGAACTTGTCGGCGAGAGCCTCCTTCGCGTAGGCGGGCAACTCCCCTACGACCGCGGGCTCCGCGCCCAGCGCGTCGCGCATGGACAGCTCCGCGAGCGGCGGCGGAGAATCCGAGCAGGCCTCCGTCGCCGTGATCGCGCACGCCGCGCCAAAGATCACGATCGGCGCCTTCGCGCGCGCCCAGCTCATCGGCCCCTCCGCATGTCGGAGCAAACCTACCATCATCAGTGGACGCTCGGACTCGCTTTTGCGGGCAAGTCCGAGTCCGGCACCAAGCTCGTGTTCCTGTGCGAGGTCACCTACGGCGGCGCGAAGGAGCTGCGCCGCGAGCACGACATCGTTGCCTGGATGGAGTCGGTGTGCACGGACGCCGCGCTGTTCGTCCGACCCGACTGGCCCACGAGGATGGTGCGCCCGGTCACGATCACGTCGCCGCCGTCGATCGTCGCGGGCAGTTCCACGCGTACGATCTTTCGAAGCTTCGCGAGCGCCGGCTCCACCACGGCCGGCTCGCTACGACGTGAGGGTGCGCCCATGGAACAGAGGATGGCGAGCTCGTCGAGCACGATCGCGGTGTCTTCGATGAACACGCAGTCAGGGGACCCGGGATCGGCGTCGATGACGACGACCGACGCACCCGCCGCCTCGAGCGCCGCTCGATAAGACGCGTGCTGCAGGAGCACCTTCGCGACGTCGATACGCTCGTGCGCGACGAACGTCCGCACCGCGCTGTCCATGGAAGGAGAAGGGAGACGTGTGATGGCAGTGAGGGAGCCCATGTCCCCTCCAAACTACCGCGCTTTTGCCGAGGCTCGCGCCGAAGGAGGCGGGGCGACACATTTGTCGGAATCTGGTCTAGGTACGTGTGCCCCGAAGATGGAAGCCCACCTCGTTTCGCTCGATCGCGATCATCCCGGGTTTCGCGATGTCGCGTATCGACGTCGCCGCGATGCGATCGCCCACCAGGCAGAGGTCCACGTCGCGGGCGATCCACCACCGCATGTAGAATACACGGATGAGGAACATGCGGTGTGGCGTGCGGCGCTCGTCGCGCTCGCTCCGCTCCATGAGCGATACGCGTGCGAGAGCTATCGGGCGGGGTGGGAGGACGCAGCGCTGCCGACCGACCACGTCCCGCAGCTACAGACCGTGGGCGCGCGCCTCTCGTCGCTCACGTCGTTCCAGTACCAGCCCGTCTCTGGCCTGGTGACGCCGCGCCTGTTCATGGAGCGCCTGGATGACCGCTTCTTCCTGTCCACCCAGTACATGCGCCATCACTCGATGCCGCTATACACGCCGGAGCCCGACGTCATCCACGAGCTCGTCGGGCACGCGCCTCTGCTGGCCACGCGCGCGCACGCGGATCTCAATCGGCTCTTCGGACGGGTGACCAAGGTCTGCGACGACGAAGCGGTGTTGCGGCTCATTCGCCTCTACTGGTACGGGCTCGAGTTCGGACTGGCGCGCGAAGGCGGGGGGCTGCGCGCGGTCGGCGCCGGGCTTCTGTCCTCGTTCGGTGAGCTCGGCAGGTTTGAGGCCGCCGCGAAGCTCGAGCCGTTCGACGTGGACGTGATCGCTCGCACGCCGTTCGATCCGACCTCGTACCAGTCGACGCTGTTCGTCGCCGACTCGGAGGACGCGCTCCTCTCCGCCCTGAGATCTGCCCTGGAATCTGCGCTGGAATCTGCGGCCAAACCTGCCGCGCCTGCGCTCGAACCTGCTGCCAAACCCCTTACGAAGTAGCTGTTTTTCGGGGTGTTTGCGACGACCGTTCTCGGGCTATCATGGGCGATCCACGATGGACGACAGGCGCGATCCCAGG
>JANXLV010000345.1 GCA_025355005.1 Myxococcales bacterium
GCGCCGCGAACGTCGACGTGGACTACTGCAAGGCCGGCGCAGTCACCAAGCCGCGCGGCGCTCCCGCAGGCCTCGTCGAGATCGAGAACGAGAAGACCATCCGCGTGAGCCCAAAGCTCCCCGGAGGAGCCACCGACTAAAAGGTGCCGTGGAGCAGGACGCCGTTCGGCGCGATGGAGACCGCGACCTTCGCGTTCTCCTTCGGGGCTAGCAGCCAGAGCGTTGCGCCGCCCGCAACGAGGAGCCCGCCTGCGACGAACGACACCGTGGAAATGGTCGCGTCCGTGCGCGCCGCGCTGCGTGAGTCGTACGCGGAAGAGCCCGGACCGCAGCCCGGTCCGCACTGATCCTTCGCGTCCGACCACTTGCCGCCTGCGACGAGCCCGAACACGGAACCCAGGCCAACCGACACCACGCCCACGCCCATCAGACCAAGGCCCGCCCACTTCATGCTGCTGCTCCTGGACTCCGGAGGTGGCACCTGCTCGCCGCCCTGCGTGGGTGTCTGCGTGGGATCTCCCGGCCGTGGCTTCGGGGGGTTCGCGTCGAGCGTGATCTCCACGGGCTGCGCCTTCTGGCCCTCGTGCACGACGACCTGACGCTCGATCGGTGTGGCACCGGTCATCTCGAAGCGCATGGCGTGAACACCGGGATCGAGGACGAGCGCCTTGCCGTCGAGCGACGTCGCAAGGACCACACCGTCGGCGATGACCTTCACGGCGATCGCATCCATGCCGCTCGCGTCCTTGGCCGTCACCACGATCGACGGCATGGACTGTTCGATCTCGACAAGGAGATCGCTGCAGTCCTTCATCATCATGGAGGGGCAAGCCTGGGTGGAGCACTCGAGCAGCGTCTCTCTTGCGGCCCTGAGCTTGTTCTCGCGACGGAGGGCCTGACCCTTGTCGAACGAGTCGGCGCACGTCTTCGCGTCCGCCGCGAACGCAGGGAGCGTGGCGAAGAGCGAAGCCGCGACCATCGCAGAGTGCGCGATGCCGGAGATCTTGCTGTGGCGGCGCAACGTCTTCATTGGAAGCACTCCGGCTTGTAGTGTTTTCCGCTCGAGTCGACCCAGTACGGCGGATCGCAGCTTGGCTTCTTCGGGGGCGAGGCAGACGGCTGCGGCAACGGCTTCTTCGGGACCTGAGCCGCGACGATTGCGGCGCTGGACGGCACGCTGACCGCTGCGTTCGCGGAGGGCTCGACGGACGGCGCGGCGCTCGGCGTTGTTGCGACGGCGGACGAGGCCGCGCTCCCGACGCTTCCGATTGCGGTTGGCTGCGTGGATGGCGACGCCTTCTCTTCGGTGACGTCCTTCACGTGAGGTCGGTAGACCAGAACGGCAACACCAACCCCGAGACCGAGGGGCAACAGAAACAGCGGAGCGAACATCCACAGTTTGCGGCCGGCAGGCTTGCGATCGAAGACGGACGCGTCCGTGGTCTCTCCTGCGGCGACTGGAACCCCCGTCGTGTCCATGAGCTCGGGTGACGCCGAAGGAAGTGGCGTGGGCGGAGACACAACCGTCTTCACGCGGGGGCTCGTGCCGGGCGTGCCCGACTCGCCGAACGCGCCGGACGCACCGACCTTGCCGAATGCGTCGTCCGAGCTCGTGGCGGCCGCAGGACTGGGAAGATCACCGGAGCCAACTGGCGTCGGGTTCGCAGGCGTGCGCGCGATCACGACGGTGCCGCCGGGGGGCTTCTTTATCGTGGTGCGGCGGCAGATGTCTTCGAGCGTCGACTCGGACACGGGCTCACCGAACTTCTCCTCATGGAGCTTGGCGATCGCCTCCCTCATCTCCTTCGCGGTCTGCCAGCGCAGCGTTTTGTCGAAGGCAGTCGCCTTGTCGACGATGAACGCGATGTCGTGCGGCAAGTTGGGGAGCAACGAAGAAATGGACCGCGCCTGTTGCGTGGCCGAGGCGATCATCGTCAACGTGGGGTTCTCGCCCTCGTGCACGTTGCGCCCGGACATCATGTTGAACATGGTGGCGCCCACGGCCCAGAGGTCCGTGCGCGCGTCGACCTCGTTCGACTTTCCCATCGCTTGCTCGGGCGGCATGTACGCTGGCGTGCCCATCATCACGCCCGTCGCAGTGGAGCTGTCGCCGGACTGCTTCGCGGCCTCCCGGATGCGGGCGATGCCGAAATCGAGCACCTTCAGCGTGCCTCCGGAGGTGATGAAGATGTTCGCGGGCTTCAGGTCGCGGTGGACGATGCCCTTCTCGTGCGCCGCGGAGAGCGCGTCCAGGAGCTCGTGCGCGATGGTCAGCACCGTCCGCACGTCGAGGCGGCCGTCGTTCCCCTCCGCAAGCGCTCCAGCGGTTGCGCCCTCCAGGAGCTCCATCACCAGGAATGCGGAGCCGTCCTCCGCGACGTCGTCGTCGAGCACCTGCACGACGCCCGGATGCGCGACCGTGTTCGCGACATATCCTTCCTTCAGGAAGCGCGCGCGGATGTCGTCGTAGATGGAGACCTCCGGGTAGAGCATCTTCACCGCGAAGCGCTTCTTGTTGCGGTGCGTGGCGGAGAACACGACCGCCATACCGCCCTCGCCCAGGAGCCCGTCGAGCGTGTACTTGCCGCGGAGCGTGGTGCCGATGCGCGCGAGCGCACGCCGCGTGGACTCCGCGAGTGGCTCCTCCATCGGTCCGGTGCTGGCGCTCATCGGTACACGTACGCCGCGCCCGCGTTCGGCGCCGTGGTGTCCGCAGGTCCTGGCGCGACGCCGTTGATGCCCGTGGCGCGGCTGGACTCACCGAGCGAGCCGACGGCCAGCGTGAGCGCGTGGCTGTCCGTGGCCACCGCATAGCCGAACTGCGCATCCTTCCGTGCGTTTTTGGCCTTCAGATAGTCACGCTGCGTCCAGGTCACTCCGGGCGCGCGCGTGAAGAAGTACGCGGCGCCCGTGTTGGGGCTCGAGATGTCCGACGCGTCGGGCGCGTTCACGCCGGCAGCGCCAGAGAGCTCTTGCTCCGAGCCCACGAGCAGCGAGTTGCCGTCGGGCGAGATCGCCACGCCCCATCCGAAGTGGGCTGTGGTGTGCGGGTTCTGCGGCTTGAGATAGGCGTCTTGCGACCACGCGCCGCCCGCGCGCGAAAACGTGTAGACTGCACCTGCTTGCGGAGCGCTGCTGTCCATCTGGTTCGCGCCCACACCCGCGTTCGCGCACGATTCGCCGTACGAGCCGACCGCGAGCTTGTCGCCCACCGCCGACAGCGAGACGGAGAAGCCGAAGTACGCACTGCCGCGCGTGTTTGACGCCTTGATGAACGTGGACTGCGACCACAGGTTGCCGGCGGCGCGCGTGAAGATGTAGACCGCGCCGGCGTACGACGCGCTCATGTCAGCCTGGTCGCCGTTGATGCCCATCGCGGCGCTGGGATCACCGAACGCACCGACTGCGAGCTCGTTGCCGTCGCTGGAGAGCGACACGGCGGCGAACTGTGCGCCCGCCGACGTGTTGGAGGCCTTCACGTATGCCTGTTGCGTGAACCCCGTGCCCTTCGTGAGCGTGCCGAACACGTAGACAGCGCCCGCGTTCGCTGCGGTCTTGTCGGCCTGGTCGCCGTTGATTCCCTTCGCCGCGCTCGGCTCCGTGTAAGAGCCGACGGCGAGCGTGAAGCCGTCTGGCGAGAACGCCATCGCGCCGCCGAAATTGCCGCCCGCGCGCGTGTTGGAAGCCTTGATGTACTGCGTCTGCGACCAGGTGCCTGCGGACTTCTGGAACACGTAGACCGCGCCCGCGCCAGGCGCTGTGGTGTCCGCCGCGTTGCCGCCGACGCCCTTCGCGGCGCTTGATTCGTCCGGCGACGCGACCGCGATGAGCGTGCCGTTCTGCGAGACGGCGACGACCTGACCGAAGTGTGCGCCTGCGCGCGCGTTCGCCGCCTTGAGGTATGCGGAGAACGACCACGTGCTCCCGCTGCGCGAGTAGACGTACGCAGCGCCCGCGCCGTTCGCTGCCGTGTTCGTGTCGGCGGAGCCGTTGCTGGACTCTCCGGTTGCGCCAACGACGAGCGTGTTGCCATCGCCCGACAGCGAGACCGACTGGCCGAAGCTCCCGGCGAGCCCCGCGGTCGCGGTGTTCTGTGCCTTCACGTAGGCCTCGAGCCCGACGCCCGCGGCATCTGGAGCGCCCGTGTCCACGGCGACGCCCGTGTCGGCGAGCACGTCGGCCCCGGCGTCCGTCTGATCGAGCGGCGTCCCGTCCGCCGTCTGTCCGACGTCGGCGCTGCTGTCGGCGACGGCCCCTGGGAGATCACCGATGCCGAGCAAGGACTCACACCCGGCGAGCGCGGCGAGGACGAGCGCCGACACCATGAGCGCAACGACCTGTCTCCTCCCCGATTGCGCGGACAACTTCACCTCTGCGCAGCATACGTCGGCGGCGCTGGATTGCTCAAGCGTTGCCGGTCACTCCGGCTCACTCTTCAGGGCTCGTCTCTTCGATCGAGGAGCCGAGCTGCACCGCATCGCCGACCACGTCGCCGCGCAGCTGGAAGAGGCTCAGACTGTTGTCGGCGTTCAGATCTCCGCGCGCGCTTGCGATGAAGGAGCTACCCGTCGACTGGTAGTTGTACTGGTAGTACTGCGGCATCGACATCTCGAACTGGAGGCAGGAAAACCCGGCGTTCTGGCCTTCGTCACGCGTCCAGTCCGTCGCCGCGCTCTGGAACTTCATGCCGCGGGGAACGCCCTCCGGCACCGGAGCCGAAGCAGAGGCGCACAGCTTCCGGTCGCGCTCGTATGCGGCCGCGGCGCGCATACCGATCGTCCCCATGGAGTTGCGTGCCTCAACCTGCTTCGCGGCCACGAGGTACTTCCGCACGCCGAAGACGGCGAGCACGGCCAGGATGCCGATGAACGCGATCAGCGCCGGGATGGCCACGATGGCGATGATGATCCACGTCCCCCCGCCGCCGCTCTTCGGCGGAGGCTGGTGCGGAGGAAGATGCGGGGGATAGTCAGAGCGCTGCAAAATGCGCCTGGTACTTCTTGACGAGCGCGAGACGCGCCTTGTTCGAGAAGAACATGTCCGCCTCGGCGCGGTCCTCGAGCGCCGAGAAAGTGCCTAGCTGCCGATACGCGATGTACGCGTCCACGGCGCGCGCCGTCTTCGCTCCCTTCGCGATCTTCGCGACTTCCCGCAGCTTCGACGCGTCCTTCTTCGCGAGCGCGAGCGCCTCCTTCAGGATCGCTGCTGCCTTCGGCTTCGCGAGCGCCTTGTAGCCGTCCCGCGCCCATTCGATGAACTGCGAGTCCACGCCCAGGTTGATGAATGCTTGCGCGAAGCCACCCTTCGAGACCTCGTGCTCGAGGAGCTGCGTGCCCAGGTAGTAGAGGACCACCTCGTCGGCGGCGTCGAGCTCGGAGATGCGCTCTGCAAGCGCGACGAACAGCTCGTCACAGAACGCCGCAGCGTCCTTCACCTTCGAGACCCCCGCGACGAGCCGCGCGAGCTGCCTCTGCGCCGCGGTCGACGCCTTCTTCGCGCTCTTCTTCGGCGCGCTCTTCTTCTTGGGCGCCGTCTTCTTCTTCGCCTGGACCATAGCCCACTGCATACCACTGCTCAGAGCGACGTGAAGCGCCAGTCGCAGGTGAGCGCCAGATCGACGAACGCGCGGACCTTCGCCGACAAGAGCCGCCCGGTGGGGTACACCACGTGGATCGGCAGCGCAGGCGGCTCGTGCTCGGGTAGGAGCACCTTGAGGGCACCGGCTCGCACCGCCTCCGCGGCCTGGTACGCGAGCACGAGCGTGAGGCCGCCGCCGCGCAGCGCGTGCCCCAGCGCCGCATCCGCGCTGTTCGTGACGAACCGGGGCGCGATGGTCACGCGCGTCTCCTCTCCCCCACGGAAGAAGGGCCACTCGGGTGAGGGCGTGAGCGCGGTGCAGAGGATCGTGTCGTGGCTCGCGATGGCGGCAGGCGTGCGCGGCCGCTTTCGCTTCGCGAGGTACGCGGGCGACGCGACCAGCACGCGACGCGTGGCGCCCACGGTGCGTGCAACGAGCGACGAGTCGTGGAGGACGCCGATGCGCACCGCTGCGTCGATACCTTCCTCGACCAGGCTCGACACGCGATCACCGAGCACGAGCTCACCTTGTACCTCTGGATACTGCACGAGGTAGCTGCACATCGCGGGCGCCACGTGGAGCCGCCCGAACATGGAAGGCGCGGTGAGCACGAAGCGGCCCGTTGGACTCGTGCGCTCCGCCTGCGCAGCTCGCTCTGCCTCCGCGACGTCCTGAAGGATCCTGCGCGCGCGCAGGAGGAAGCGCGAGCCCGCGTCCGTCAGCGTCACCGAGCGCGTCGTACGCTGGAGCAGCCGCGCGCCCAGGTGCTCCTCGAGCGACGCCACGAGACGCGTGAC
>JANXLV010000351.1 GCA_025355005.1 Myxococcales bacterium
GGCCGACGACGGACGCCATGCCAGCGCCGTTCGTGTAGACGACGTTCACCTTCGACGGATCGATCGCTCCGCCGTCGACGCGGTCCAGCGTGAACGTGCACGAAGCGAGCTGGCCGCGGATGGTGTTGATCGCGTCCACGAAGGACTTCGTGAGCGCGGCGACGCTCGCGGCTGCGGCCGGATCGATCTCGAAGTAGCAGACGTTCGCGAGCGTCTTGTTCTCGGTCGGATTGCAGCCGGCATGCGAAGCGCCACCGGCGACGGCCACCTGTCCGAGGAACGACGGATCGAAGCTGCCAGTGTTGTTGGACGGGAAATTTCCGACCCCGACCACGAATGTGGTGATGGGACCGGCGGGGCCGGTCTTCGCGAGCTCGCTGGCGACGAGCGTGACATCTTGCTTCGTGGTGCTGTCGGTGGGGACGCCGTCGGTGATCAGCACCAGGACCTTCTTGCCGTTGTGCTGCAGCATGCCGGAGGGTGTGAATGCCTCGAGCTCGCCGTACGAGCCGCTCAGCGCCTTGTTGGTGGGCGTTCCTGCGTTCGGATTCTCGTTGTCGATGCGCTTGTGCAGCGCTGCGGACTGCGTCGCGTCCACGAACGCGATCGGCACGTCCTTCTTGGACGGATAGGGCCCCGACCCGCCAGTGGGATCGTTGTCGTCGGAGAATGCGGTGAGCCCGATCCCGAATGACGGGTCGTTGCTCTTCTGGATGTCATCGAAGATCGAATCGAGCGCCGGCACCACCGCGGTCCACTTGTTCTGCTGCCCCATGCTCCCAGAGCCGTCGAGGACGATGAGCATGTACACTGGTTGTTTCGACGCAGTCGCTGTCGCGGTCGCGCACGACGCGTCGAAGAGGCCGCCACCGCCGTCGATCGATCCGTCGGAGACACCAAGGTGATTGATGGGCCCGCCGTCGTCGCCCAAAAGTCCACCGCCGCTGTCGTCGCCGTTCTGTGGATCGACATTGGAGCTGCCGCAACCTGGGGCAAGCGTCGCGAGCATGCCGGAGACCATGAGTGACCCAAGAACCAAAGACAGCTTTCTCATCGCAGCTCCTCCCATCGGCTCGTGCAACGTGGGTGCCACGCGCGCGAACCGACGAGACGGCGCAAATCAGGCTCTTTCGTATGCGTTGTGCAAATGCCAATCCGTGCCACGCCTTCCGCCGCGGTCAGCCTGAGAGACCGTGACCGCCGGATCGATATTCGAGTCGTGTAGGTGCACCGCGCCATTCTCGACAGCGAGCGCGGACTTTTCGCAGCTCATGGGATGATCGCACGCGCGCGCGGATCCCCGTGAATTTGCCTGCGATCGCCGTACACTTCCGTTCGCCAGGGAGTGACCTGTTCACGGAGGACGCATGCTCTGCACCATCTCCTCGTCGCGTTTCGGATGTGCCATCGCAGCTCTCTCGTTGAGCGTCACGCTCGTCGTCGGCTGCGGGTCGAGCGATAGCGCGAGCGATGACAACAGCTCCACGCAGAGCTCCGCCACCGATCCCTACTCCGAGACCGCGCCGAGCTCGGATGCAAAGCCCACCAGCGGCGACGCACAGAGTCCTTCTCCAGCAGGCAAGGGCGACGGGGGATCGAGCGACGCAGGGAAGGCATACGACGGCGGCCCGAACGCGTGTGCGCCGCTCACTTTTCCGTCGGGCATTCGCATCCAGACGTTCGCCGATGCGGTCACGACCGCGAGCTACGCGAAGCACCTTGGTGCGGGCGAGAAGGCTCCCACGTGCTTTCTGGACGTGAAGAACCTGGTGAACGCGGACGACGGAACGGTCTTCCCCATCACGGTGAAGCTGAGCGCGCACTTCGGGCTCGACGAGCTCGTTGGCACCGAGGTCTCGCAAGGCTACGGTCAATTCGTCTTGATGCAGCCGGGAGCAGTGGCAGCGCTCGAAAAATTCCGCGACGTGCTCAACGTGCCCGTCAGCGTCAACAGCGGCTTCCGCAGCCCGAAGCACCAAGAAGACGTGTGCAACTCCCTCTGTGGCAATCCCCTCGGCTGCAGCGGCACCTGCGCGAACAACTCGCGACACATGTTCGGCGACGCATTCGACTTGCCGCTCGAGTTCTACACGACCGCGGACGAGCACCTCGCGTGCAACTCCGGCTTCAAGTTCGCGTACAAGGAGACGGCACGCACCTCCACATCGACCAGAACCCCGCCTATGCGACCTGCGTGATCCAGTGACGGTCCACTGACGCGACCTTCGCGACCTTCGCGGTGCGTCGCGATTCACCTGTCACTCTGGTGAG
The DNA here is from genome assembly GCA_025355005.1 of Myxococcales bacterium. Classification (GTDB taxonomy): domain Bacteria; phylum Myxococcota_A; class Polyangia; order Polyangiales; family Polyangiaceae; genus JANXLV01. The sequence continues at coordinate 2,272 of JANXLV010000351.1, forward strand.
ATCAGAAGCTTCAGCTGCGGGACGCCCGTCTCTCCGTGCGCTCTGTATCCGTAGCGTGCCAGGTTGCTCAGGACCTTCACCACGTAGCCGCGCGTCTCGGTGTACGGGATGCGCTCCACGAAGACCTCCAGCGGCATGCCTGGCGAGCGTGAGAGCCAGCGCACGATCGCCTCGGGCCCTGCGTTGTACGACGCGACCACCAGAGGGATGGCGGTTGGCTTGTCGCGCTTCTCCTTGTCGAACGTCACGAAGAGATCGTGCAAGTAGTACGAGCCGAGCGCGATGTTGTGCGGCACCACGATGAGATCCTGCTCGCGGTGCTCCATGTGCGTGGCATCGGCGACGACGCGCGCAGTCTCGGGCATGAGCTGCATCAGCCCCACTGCACCTGCGGGGGAGACCACGTCGGGATCGAAGCCGCTCTCCTGGCGCATGACCGCGTAGACCAGGTTCTCGGGCAGGTCGTCCTTCGATTCTTCCGCGCGGACGTGCGCCTCGTACGGCTGCGGGTACGCGCAGTCCCACGCCCACTTGTTCTTCGGGCCGGGCGCCGTCGCGAGCATCTGCGCAGGGATTTCCAGGGCAAGCGAGTGCAATCGCTTCGCGCGCCCCAGCATGTTGTACGCCACGCACAGCGCCTCCGTCCCGCGGCCGGGCGCGTCGCCTCTCACGATGTTCTCGCGCTCGCGCAGCATGTCCTCTGCATCGCGGTCGAGCCCCATCGAGTGCAGCATGTCCACGGGCGGCGGCAGCTTCACGGTGAGCGGCGGCGGCGCGGGTCCGCCCTCGAACGGCTCGATCGTGAGCGGCAACGGCGTCTGCGTCTCCGCGAGCCGCGCGCGCGCGACCAGCGCGGGGTAGCTGAGCGGCTTCCCGCGCGCCACGTCCAGGTAGCGGGCCACTGCTTGCGTCTTGTCGCCCGCCTCACGCGCCGCAAGCGCCGCCAGCAACGACCATCGCGCCTGCTGAGAGCCATCGGTCGTGTCGCCTGCGAGCTCCTCGAACAGGCGCCGCGCTAGTTTGTATTCCTTGTTCTCGAAGTGCGATATCGCGCGAAAGCGATCCGCGTCCTTCTCGTTCGAGCCACCCGGAAATGACTTCTTGTAGTCGTCGAACGCGGCGGAGGCCTCTTTCCACTGTCCGTGCAGCGCGTGCGTGCGCGCGGCGAAGAACGTGGCCTGCTCTGCCCAGTTCGTCTTCGGGAAGCGCTCGCGCACCTTGGTCCACGCAAAGATGGCCTCATTGTCCTTCTCTGCGCGGGCGAGCGCGCGCGCGGAGAGGAACGCGTCCTCCGCGGAGTGCGGACCGCCGCGGTTGCTGCACGTGCCGTAGCTGGCTGCGGCCTCCTGATAACGTGACTTCGCCTTGAACAGCGCGTCCGCGCGCGCGCGACATGCATCCAGCGCCGACACCGCCTTTGGTGCGGACATGGAGCGGTCCGCCATCACCAGCGCTGCGTCCGTGTGTCCGCCGTCGGACAGCGTCTGCGAGCGCTCCACCAGCTCTGGCCCCGTGAGCGGATGTGTCGGGTCCACCTGCTCGAGCGTGTTCGCGGCCTGCGCCTCCACGTCGGGATCCTCTGCGTGGATCGCGAGCCAGCGCGCGTCGTCGGGCGTGCTGGTCGCCTTCGGAGCAGCGAGGCGCATGCGTGCACGCCGAGCAGCGGTCTCCTCCTTGCGTGTGCGCTTCGCGTCGCCGAGCACCTTCTCGCACGCGGCGATCGCGCGATCGGGCTTCTGTGCGCGCTCGTACCCCGTGGCCGCGGACAGCCACGCGGAAGGCGTGGCGCGCTTCATGAAGAAGTCGGCCGCACCGTCGAACGGCCCCACCTCGAGCTCCGCCTCCGCGCGCTGCCGCTGGATGCTCTCCGTCAGCAGCGGAAGCGCGTCCTCCAGCTTCTCGAGCGCCGCGCGCGCATCCTTGTAGTTTCCACGCTTCATCAGGACGCGCGCATGTGTGAAGCGCACCTCTGGCTTCTGCTTCTCCGCGTCCGGCAGCGCGGCGATCGCGATCTCCGCCTCGTCCCAGCGGAGCAGACGCACGGCCTCCGTGAAGGTGAGTGGAGCCTTGGGTGGCAGAGACGCGGCGTCGTCGCCGGTGCTCGCGGAGCTCACACTCTGCGCGCTGTCCGCGTCATTCAGGTTGGTGGAGGCGTTGGGCGCGGGCGGAGCATCGCCCTTGCAAGCGCCACACGCGACGATGAACGTGACCGCCAGCGCAGTGGCGCGGACGGCGGTCACGCGTCCGGGCTCAGCGGAAGACACCGAAGCCTCCACCGCCGCGCCATGCGGTGTCAGCCGTGACGCCGGTCTCGTCCTCGCCGCGCACGACGCGCAAGAGACGTGGGAGCGCCATCGACCGAGCGTGGTCGCCCTGCTCGATGCCGATCCATCTTCGCCCCATCTTGTGCGCCACGGCGGCAGTCGTACCACTTCCGAGGTACGGGTCCAGCACCCAATCACGCGGGTCCGAGACCATGGAGAGGATGCGATGCAAGAGCCGCTCTGGCTTCTTGTTCCGCACGAAGACAACGCCGCCCTCCTTCGCGATCCCCTGGAACGGAACGTCGTTCCATACGGTCGTGAGCGGCTCCACCATCGTGAGAACGCCATCGATCCGTTGCACCTTGTCTGCCAGGAACAGGATGCGCTGGCCTGCGCGCAGGTAGATCGGCTTGTGGGCTTTCCGCGTGTGGAGAAAGACCTTGGTGGGCTCGGCGCGCGACACCCTGATCGCCTCCTGCACGTCACGGCCAACCGCCTCGAACCGAGGCTCCGCAAATCTCACCACATGCGCCGCGTGCTCCAGGCTGAAGCGGACGCGCGCGTCTTCCCACGCGTCCTTGCCCAGCGCGCGCTTCGCCGCAGCGACGGACGCATGGCCCAGCGCCTCTGCGACGAACGCGCGCAACGGCATGAACGTCCACTCCGACGACGGTCGCGTGGGGTTCACGAGGGCGGTCGTGTACGCGGTGTCGACGCCCGCGCGCGGCATCATGAGCGCGCGCATGCGGACCTTCTTCCGGTCCTTCGCGTAGAAAAGCAGATAGTCACTGACGTTCACGGGCCCCACGTTCCGCGCCTTGTGTCCAGTCGCTGCGCTGCGCTTCACGGTGACGGTGGCGATGCGCTGGGCGCGCCCGAACACGTCGTCCAGCGTCGTGAGCAGCGTGGCCAGCTCCGTGTCGTCGATCTCCGCGACCAGTACGCCGTCGTCGGTGAGCAGCGCGCGGCAACGCTCGGCCACCGCGCGCGCCGCCACCTGCCACGCAGCGGTGGTCATGTGGTCGTCGTACTGCGCGAAGCGTCGACCCGTATTGTACGGAGGGTCGATGTAGACTGCACGGATCGAATTCGCGTGTGTCGACAGCAGCCAGTCCAGCGCGCGCACGTTGTCCGCGTGGATCAACATGTTGTCGCTGGTTCGTATGCCCGCCGACAGCGCGCGATCACGCGCGAGCCCGCCCCTCTCCTTCGTTTTGCCCATCAACGCGGCGGGGGCAGCGTGGGGCCGCGCAGCCACGGCTCGGAGAGCGTTCGGAAGTTACCCTCGCCGCCGAGTCCCCCCATCACGCTGGCCAGTCCCCACTGCAGGCGGTTGATGAACGTGAAGTCCTGCGGCATGTCGATGGGCTTCGGAAGGTTGGGGAGGACCTGGCCCGGCTCCTTCTTCCAGATCTTCTTCGACCCGCGCACCAGGAACGCGACGGTCTCCTTCGCGGCCGCGCGCGTGTGCTTGTACGTGCCGTCCAGCGTGAGCGGCTTCAAGAGGAGTTTAGTGTATTCTACATACAAACGGAACGCCTCGGTGTCCGTCGGGTCGTAGCCAAGGACCTCCGCGCACTCGCGCTCGAAGTCCTCCCACTGTTCGTCCATCGCGGCCACGACGTAGCGCTTCATGCCGGCGATCAGGTCGGGAGGGATCTGCTTCACGCAACCGAAATCAAGGAAGCCGACCCGACCGCCGCCGAGGAAGCGGTAGTTGCCCGGGTGCGGGTCCGCGTACAGCACGCCGTGCTGGAAGAGCGGCTTGAACATGAACGTCCAGATCGTGCGGCTGGCCGCGTCCTTGTCCTCTTGCGACGCGGACTCGCAGAACTGGCTGTAGTCCTGGCCGCCGAGCAGCTCCATCGTGAGCACACGCTTCGTCGTGAGGTGGTGGAACACCCGCGGGATCACGATGTCGGCGTCACCCTCGGCGTCCCGCTGATCCAGCGCGTGGATGCGGCGGAACAGATCCGCGTTCTCCGCTTCGCCGCGGTAGTCGAGCTCCGCCATGAAGACGGACTTGATCTCGTCGAGCGTCTCCTTCGTGTTGTACTTGCGGCCCAGCGGCGCGATCATCGTCTCGAGCAGCGAGATGCTCTTCAGGTCGTTCTCGATCGCCTTGTCGATGCCCGGGTACTGCACCTTCACCGCGACCTTGTCGCCGTCCTTCGTCGTCGCGCGGTGCACCTGACCGATGCTCGCGGCCGCGAACGGCTCCGCCTCCCACTCCGCGAAGATCTCCTCCGGCACGCCGAGCTCCGCCGTCACCACCTTGCGCGCGGCCTCCACGGAGAGCGGCGGCGCCTTCGCCTGCAGCTTCTTCAACGCCTCCTGGAAGCGGTCCTCGTAGCCAGGTGGCGCGAGCCCATCGATGTACGACGCCATCTGCCCGAACTTCAGCGGCAGTCCCTTCATCTCGCCGAGCGTCTTCAGCATCGCATCGGCCGTCTTCTGCGCGTTCTTGAGGAGCGCGAGCTGGGCCTCACGCTCTGCCTCTTCGCTCCGCGGAGTGGACGTCACCGCCTTGCGCAGCGCCTCTCTCGCGAGCGGGATCGTGCGCGGTGCAAGCGCCGCGAGGCGAGCCAGGCGCCCCAGCCGCGATGTCGGCGGCGCGTCCGGGCGGTCACGATCGGAACCACGTCCCATGGACCTCGATATGCTAGAGTGGCGCCGCATGAACGCAATCGCAAAAACCTCAACGTTCGTTCTGGTCCTCCTCGCGACGATGCCATTTGCAGTTGGCGCCGTCAGCGCAGTCGGCGGCCTCGGCGCGATCCTCACCTTGAACGGTTGCGACAAGTTCAAGAAGGGCGACGGCGACGCGGCTTCTGACGCGGCGCCCGCAGCGACCACCGTTGACACGGCACCCACCGGAAGCGCAACGCCGAGCGCGACGACGATCACCACGCCGACGTGGCACGCGCCCGTGCGCGTCGATGGAGGGGTGAAGCTCGGGGACGCCGGGGTCGTGAAGCTCGGCGATGGCGGTATGGCCGCGCCGATCCCGACTCCGGTCCCGACGGGAACGCTCGCGCCGCCCGCATTCCCCACCACGATCCCGACGACGCTTCCGCCGGGCTTCCCGTCGTCCCTTCCGCCGGGCTTCCCTAGCGTCCTGCCGCAGCCGAAGCCGAAGCCGTAGGCCGCGCTACGATGTCGGAGGTCGCGAAGACGAGCAGTGAGCGCCCGCGGGAGAGCGGGAAGGCGCCGTCGTCTTCGCAGAACCTCCCGCGCAGGGTCGGCGTCTACACGCTCTTCGACTTCATCGGTCGTGGTGGCATGGCGGAGATCTTCCTCGCGCGCGCGCACACGGAGCTCGGGGCCATACGTCTGTGCGTGGTGAAGGAGATCCTCCCGGAGTTCTCGGAGAACAAGGAGTTCGCCGAGATGCTCACGTTCGAGGCGAAGCTGGCCGCGCGCCTCTCGCACGCGAACATCGTGCAGGTCTTCGACCTCGGGCGAACGGACGGGCACCTCTTCATCGCCATGGAGTACGTGGAGGGTCTGGACCTCAACGCGCTTCTCCGCCGCTGCACCATGGAGAAGGTCAGCCTGCCTGTCGAGTTTGCGATCGGCATCATCTGCGAGGTCCTGCGCGGCCTGGACTACGCGCACCGCCGCACGGACGACGCCGGTCTTGCCCTCGGCATCGTCCACCGTGACGTGTCGCCATCCAACGTCCTCGTGAGCTTCGATGGCGAGGTGAAGCTCTGCGACTTTGGCATCGCGAAGGCGAACGAGCTCGTCGAGGCCCCTGCGCAGAGCGGCGAGAGCGGCGTGTCCGACGAGAACATCAAGGGCAAGGCGGGCTACATGAGCCCCGAACAGGCCCGCGGTGGCGACGTGGACGCGCGCGCGGACGTGTTCTCCGCCGGTATTCTCCTGTGGGAGCTCGCGAGCGGCCATCGCATGTACAAGCCCAGCTCCGACGTTCCACTCCTGGAGCAGGCGCGGCGCGCAGAGATCGGCGAGCCGCGGAAGCGAAGCCTGCCGGAGGAAGAGCTCCTTCATGAGGTGATCATGAAGGCGCTCGCGGTCGATCCGGACAAGCGGTACGCCACCGCCGCCGACCTCGTCTCCGCGCTCGAGGACTACATGGCAAAGGCGAAGCTCCAGATGAGCCCGCTGCGCCTCGGCGGCTGGATGAGCGAGCATTTTGGCGCAGAGATCACGATGCAGCGTCGCGCGCGCGAGCAGGCGCTGTCCGCGCAGAGCCTGCCTCCGATGCCCATCTCCGGCGAGCGCTCACCGACCGAGGCCAGCCAGGTCGAGGAGCTCTACGGACCCAGCTCGCTCGTCGGCGCGGCGATGGACGTGAAGAAGAGCGAAGGCAAGGGCCTCGCCTCGGACGCGTCAGAGCCAGACCTCGACAAGCCGCGCGTCGACCTCGACTACGAAAAGAAGAAGCGGATGATGGTCATCTTCGCCGTCCTCCTCGCCATCGTCGTGGTCGCGCTCGTGCTCCTCACGCGAAAGCCGTGACCACGAGGCTCGCGGACGTCGCGCTCCCGGTCCCGCTCGCGCGTGCGTTCACGTACGAGGTGCCTCGCGCGCTCGCTGCAGAGGCGTGTGCCGGTGCACGCGTGATCGTGAGCCTCGGGAACAAGAAGACCGTAGGCGTCATCTTGAAGGTGTGGGACGGCGAGCCGCCGCCGAAGGTGAAGCGCCTGGAGCGCGTGCTGCCAGGCGGTGGGTTGCCGGAGGATCTGCTCGCGTTCCTCATCGAGCTCTCTCGCTATTACTTTGCGCCGGTGGGCGAGGTGATGAAGCTCGCGTTGCCGCCGGTGGAGCGCGACACGCTGCGGGCGCTCGCGGAACCGCTTCTTTTCCAGGAGAACGTTCGCGGCGTCGGCGCGCGCAAGGTCCAGTGGGTGCTCTGCGTGGAGGGCGCCTCACCGCCGCCGAAGCTCACGCCGAAGCAAGGGTCCGTGCTCGCGCGCATGGCGGTCGCGAAGGAGCTGCCGCTCGCGGAGCTCGAGGCCGAGATCCCGGGCGCACGCGCAGCCACCGCACGACTCGTCGACACGGGTCTGTTGCGCCTGGAAGTGCGGGACAAACGCGCGGACCCGCTCTTCTCCGCCAGCGTCCCGCGTGACGTTCCTCCCGTGCTCACGGACGAGCAGGCCACTGCGTTCGCGGCGCTCGGCCTCGCCATCGACGCGGGCGCGTTCGCCACGTTCGTGCTCCACGGCGTGACCGGCGCGGGCAAGACCGAGGTCTACCTTCGCGCGATCGAGCGCGCCAGCGACAAGGGCCGCGGATCGATCTTGCTTGTCCCGGAGATCGCGCTCACTCCGCAGCTCGTGTCACGCTTCCGCGCGCGCTTCGGCGACGACGTCGGGGTCATTCACTCCGGTCTGTCTGCGAAGGAACGCCACGCGATGTGGATGCGTCTGCGCACGGGCGTCGTGAACGTGGCGATCGGCGCGCGGTCGGCGGTGTTCGCGCCAGTTACGAACCTTGGCCTCCTGATCGTCGACGAGGAACACGACCCGTCCTTCAAGCAGGAGGAGGGCGTGCGCTACAACGCGCGCGACATGGCGATGCTCCGCGCTCATCGCACGTCCGCCGTGTGCATCCTGGGCAGCGCGACCCCGTCGCTCGAGAGCGAGCTCCTCGTCCGCACCAACAAGGCGCAGAAGCTCCGGCTGCGCCAGCGCGCCCACAGGGACGCAGTGCTGCCAAAGGTGGAGATCATCGATCTGCGTCGGACCGCGCCAGGTCCCACCGGCGACAAGCGCGTGAGCCTCCCGCTTCATCGCGCGATCGAGAAGGCGCTCGCCGCGAAGGGCCAGATCATCCTGTTCCTGAACCGTCGCGGCTTCTCACCCAGCGTGCGCTGCGAGGCGTGCGGCGATCTGGTGTCGTGCCCCGACTGCTCCGTGGCCATGACGTTCCACAAGGGCAAACGCAGCGAGCTCCGCTGCCACTACTGCGACCGGCGCACGCGCATGCCCGAAAAATGCACGAAGTGCGGCGCCAACGCGCTTGCCCTGGAAGGCCTGGGGACGGAGAAGCTGGAGGAGACGCTCAGCGCCGCGTTTCCCGACGCGCGGGTGGCGCGACTGGATCGTGACGTGGCCGGCTCCGCCGACAAGGTCGAGGCGATCATGGGCGCCATGCGCAATCGCGAGATCGACATCCTCGTCGGCACGCAGATGGTTACGAAGGGGCACGATCTGCCGGACGTACTGCTGGTGGGTGTCATCAACGCAGATGCGGCGATCTCCATGCCGGACTTCCGCGCGAGCGAGCGCGCATTCCAGCTCCTCGTGCAGGTCGCTGGACGCGCGGGCAGGGGCGAGCGCGCGGGCAAGGTGCTCGTGCAGACCTACGATCCGAGCCACCATGCCATCATCCATGCTGCGCAGCACGACGTGGACGCGTTCCTTGCGCAGGAGCTCCTGGATCGCGAGGAGCTCTTCTATCCACCGTATTCCCGCAGCGCGCTCGTGCGCGTGGATGGACCCGAGGAGTCCGCGGTGAAGGCCGCTGCCACGGAGCTTGCCGGCGCTGCGTCCGCGGCGGTCACGAGCGGCGCGCTCTCGGTGGAGGTGAAGGGACCCGCGCCCGCGCCCGTGCTCCGCATTCGCGGTCGCTTCCGCTATCGCATCCTCCTGCACGCGAAGGAACGCGCGGCGCTGCGCACCGTTCTGGCTGCGGTGCGCGCCAGGCTGGCCTCGCTACCGCGCGCGATCGGCGTCCAGCTCGACGTCGACCCGATGCAGCTCCTGTAGGAGCTACACGCTCCTGGCGATTTCAAGGTAGGCTCGCCCTCACGGACCCGCCGTGCCCGACCGACCCACCGACGTGACGAAGCTCTCCGTGCGTGTCGAGACTCCCCATCTCGTGATGCGCGCGCCTCTCGTTACGGATGTGCCGGAGCTCCGCCTCCTGATGCGCAAGAACGTCGAGCACCTGCGCCCCGTGTCGCCCCTCGCGCGCCCGGGCGAGGACTCCACGTCGCTGACGGAGCTCTCCAACGTGATCGCGCGCCAGCGCAGGGAGTGGCGCCAGGACCGGGGCTACTCGCTCGTGATCACGATGAAGCATCCCGACCGGCCCATCATCGGTCGGCTCGCCCTTAACAACGTGGTGCGCGGCGTCTTCCAGAACGCGTACCTGGGATACTGGATCGACTCCTCGCATCAGGGGCGCGGGCTCATGACGGAGGCCGTGCGCGGCATCTTTGGCTTCGCGTTCGCCACGCTGAAGCTGCATCGGGTGCAGATCGCCATCATGCCGCACAACGTGAAGAGCCTCCGCGTGGTGGAGCGCCTGGGCATCCGGCGCGAGGGAACGGCGCTCGGGTACCTGGCCATCGCGGGTGCATGGGAAGATCACGAGATCTTCGCCGTGACCGCGGGCGAGACGCTCGCGCCTGCCACCGAAGCCTGACACTTTTTTTCGCAACTACGGCTCGGGCCGGCCGATGGGGCGTCCATGACTCTCGGAGCCCTCGCGGACCTCGCAGGCCTGCTTCTCTCACCGCCGCTCTGCGCGGCGTGCGATGCGAACGTTTCGCGGCGTGAGGCCTTCTGTCCGGCCTGCGAGCCGTCGTTGCTGGAGGAGACTGCGCGCGGCCCAGACGTGGCCGCGTTCGAGTACGGCGGCGCGATCGCGCGCGCGGTCACGCGATACAAGTACGAGGGGCAGCCGTGGCTTGGCGTCACGCTCGGCGCGCTGGCTGCGACCGCGCTCGCTCGGCTGGCGCGGCCGTTCGACGTCGTGACCCATGTCCCGCTCCACCGGCAACGACTCGTCGAGCGTGGCTTCGATCAGAGCGCGCTCCTGGCGCGGGAGGTCGCCCGTGCTGCGGGCCGTTCACTTCAATATGCGCTCCTCGTCCGCACCAGATCGACCGAGCAGCAAGCGCACAAGGGTCGTGCGGCGCGCCTGCTCAACGTGACCGGAGCGTTCGCTGCGAACCTGGATGGATCGGCTTGTTTTCAAGGCCGCGCGGTGCTTCTCGTGGATGACGTGCGAACCACCGGCGCGACCCTTCGAGCATGCACCGAGGCGCTGCACGCCGCAGGTGTGGGGGATGTCCAGACGCTCGTCCTCGCCCGGGACGCCTGAAAGGTAGTGACCGCGGCTCGGCCGCTGTATGATCGAGGAACGGATGGACGACCACTGGCGATGGGCTGACCCCACGGGGCAACAGCGACAGGTGCGCACCGACGAGCTTCGCTCCGCGCTCGCCTCGGGAGTGATCGCGCCGAACGCGCCGGTGTGGCGATCGGGTTGGAAGGAGTGGCAGCCCGCGCACGACGTTCCGGAGCTCACGAGCAGCGCGCTCGCGTCCGCGAATGGCGTCATCCAGAACATCCCGCCGCCGCCGCTTGCGATGGTCGCCGTTCAGCACGCCTTCGAGTCGGGAGGTGTACCAGCGCAGCCGGCGCCCATCACCGAAGAGCCGCCGCCTCCTCCGACGTACATCCCGATGCCCGTGAAGTCAGCGCCAGGCTCTACACCCAGCGTGCTTCCGCCCGCGCCGCTCCCCCAGCTCCCCCAGCTCCCCCAGCCCCCCCAGCCGCCCCCCGATCCAGGAAGCGCGCCACCTGACGCGCCGCCGGTCACGTCCAACACGGCGCATGGCGTGCCGAAGATCTCGTCTCCGCCGCCTGCGCAGCCGCAGATGCAGACGTTACTCGGGGTGCCACCCATGAGCGTCGTGGCAGCAAGCGCCGCACAAAACAAGGCGCCCGCGCTTCCCGCCAGGGCGAGCACGCCGCCGCCGCCCATCGGCAACAAGCCGCCGCCCAACAAGGTGAGCGCCCCCGCCATGAACGCGGTCGGTGCTCCGCCGAAGATGAGCAAGCCGCCGCCTCCGGTGCCTTCCAAGAAACCTGGCGTTCCGGCCAGCGCCCCAGAGGAGCTCAGCGCCTCGGAGCTCATCTCCGAGGCCGACGCGGACGGTGACGTCACGACCCAGATGCCAGTCGCGCAGATCAGCGAGGTCACGATCCCGAATCTGATCGACCCGCGCGCCGAGCCCATGAACGCGCCGCCGAAGATGGGCACCATGCTCGGCGGGGTCGCTGCGCCGCCACCATCCGTGTTCGCGGGCAACTCCAATCCGATCTCCATCCCGCCCATGGGCGGAGCAGCAACGGAGGTGCTTGGTCCGCACGCTGCGCACTCGCCCATGGCGGCGACCACGGGTCCGGCGCACATGGCGCAGCCGAACATGCAAACCATGATGGGGGGACAGCAAGCGCCGGTGATTCCACCCGCGCCGCTCACGCCGGTCATGGACAACTCTCTCAGGTACCCGTCGCAGCCGGCGTTCGCGCCGGGGCAGAGCGCGGGCGTCGGCGACTCGATGTTCCCGCAACACGAGCCGATCCCCTCGCAGCCGCCCGTTGAGAACCTTCCGTCCGGCGGCTTCAACCGGCTCCTGGGCGACCTCACCTCTGCGAAGCCGAAGAACAAGCTCGTTCGACCTGTCGCGGGTGTTCTCGTTGGGATGGTGGGCCTTCTCTTCATCGCCGGGCTCGTGTCCGCCGTGAGGAGCTGTGGCAAGGGCAAGGACGACAAGCTGGCGATGCTCTCGCCTTCCGCGCTGCCAGCCGGCACCGACGTGGCGCCCACGCCGCCTCCTTCCAACTTGCCGACGCCGTCTTCCACCGTCGCGCCTTCCGACACGGTGCGCGTGCCGTCGCCGGTCAGTGAGGGCTCGCTGAACGCTCCGGTGTTCGACAAGTGCGCCCCCGAAGGCGCCGTGTCCGTGGTCGCGCCGCATGCGCAGGTCGCCACCGGCATCGAGCTCCTTCCGCGGAATCCGGGCTTCGCGATCGCGTTTGCCACGGGTCCGCGTGACGGCTCCGCGATCCCGCTCGACGCGAGCCTTCAGCCAGGCGCCGTCGTGCCGGTGCATGCTGCGCTGCCAGTGAAGCGCATCACGCCGTATCCAAGCGGCTCCACAGTGCTCGCCTATGCAGACACGGACAGGAAGGGCGACAGGCTGCTCGGCCGCCGCACCGTGATCGCGACCAGCGCGCCGATCGAGATCGGCTTCAACGAAGGGTCCATCTCCTGGGCTCCGCGCGGCACGGACACATTCGCCGCGCTCTTCACCGTCGGCCCCGACGGCAGCTCGGTGGAAGCGCTTCGCGGCGTGGCGCTCACCATGGAGAAGGGGATCGCGGTCACGTTCCGTCGCGGCGGTTCGATCTGGATCGGCATCGCCACCGGGGACAACATCCTCACGCCAAAGCGCTTCTCGTCGATCGCGGGGCTGAGCGGCCGCGTGGGCTCGCCAGCGATCGCTGTCACGGGCGACGCCGTCATCGTCGCGTGGGCCGATCGCGCCGGCCCCAAGGAGCCGTGGGGCATTCGCCTCGCGCGCTTCAGCCCCAAGGATGCACAGCCAGTCGTCGTGGACTTCGTCGCGCCCGCGGGTGGCGGTGGCACGAAGGCGATGTCGCCGAGCCTCGCGGGCATCGGAGCGGGCAAGTACGTGCTGGCCTGGTCCGAAGGCGCCGCGCACGCGGAGCGTATTCGCGCGGTCAACATGAGCGCGGACAACGCGCCCGTGGGCGAAGCGTGGTTCGTGTCTCCGGACGGGCAAAATGCCGGGCAGCCGCAGATCGCCATTGGACCGGATGGCAAGGGCGCAGCGGGGTTCCTGGGTGAGCGTGGGGGCGGCTTCGAGGTCGGCGTGCAAGGCTTCACATGCGTGCGAGGAACGAATTGAAGCGGCTTCTTGCGGTGGTCCTGGGCATGTCGCTCGCGCTCGGCGCGTGCGAGCTCTTCTTGCCGCAGTCGAAGATGGACAAGGGCGTCCTCTACGAATCGGGCGACGCCCGGTTCGATCAGTTCTTCGGCAACGTGCACAAGCACCAGGTGAGCGCCGCTGGGTGGGATGACGAGCGGCGCGGCGCACGCAAGCAGCTCGTCGCACAGCTGAATGTCGTTCCCACCGCGAGTGACGCATCCATCCTGGCTGCGCTCCGCGGTCACCGCAGTGATCCGGCCGTGGTGGCCGGCGCAGGTGAAGCGGCGCACGCAGAGCGCGAACGCGCTGCCAAGATGCGTCAGCGGTCGTTGCCGCTGGACGACCTGGCGAAGCAGGGCGAGTCACTCGTGGGCCTCATTCGCGATGCGTTCCGCGCGCAGGGCGAGCCGAAGGTCCGCGAAGTCCGCGACGAGGTCAACGCCTCCGTGGGCATCCTCCACGGGCTCGTCTCCCGCGCCAAGTCGGAGGCGGCGGACGCCGATCACTTCATCGAGGACATGAACGGCGCACTCCAGGGACGGCTCCCGGTCCACCAGCACGGCGCTTCGCCTCCAGCCGAGACCACAGCGAAGCCTCCCCCCACGCAGGACCCGCCTCCTCCTGCCAGCGCCGCTGGCTCGGTCGCGGCGAAGCCCCCGCCCAAGCCCGAAACGACGGCGAAGCCCAAGCCCGCAGAAAAACCTGCGGAGAAGCCTGCGGAGAAGCCCGCGGAGAAGCCTGCAGAGAAGCCCGCAGAGAAGCCTGCAGAGAAGCCTGCGGAGAAGCCTGCAGAGAAGAAGCCCCCGGGCGGCGACGACGTCTTCAATCCGTAGATCGGCCGGGAAGAAAGCCCCCATACGGACCGGCTTTCATGCGAATCTTCGCGCATGAAGCGAGCCCTCTCAGCCTCCGCCGCGTTCCTTGCACTCCTTGCGGCGGGTTGCTCCAGCTCCAGCTCGGGTGCTGCCGCGAATCAGGGCCCCGTGATCGACACCGTGCAAGCCGATGCGACCGCGAAGGCCGGCGCGCAGTGGACCCTGACGGTCGCCTTCCACGATCCTGAGAAGGACGCCGTCGCGGACGTTCACTTGACGATACCGGACCTCAAGCAGGACCTCACGTCCGCTGCGCAGGGCTCGACCGCCAACGCGAATGCGGTGCTGGTGGGCGTCCCGTTCCCCGCGAACACGCCCAAGGGCCCGCACCCGTACACGCTGTCACTCATCGATGCCAAGGGCGCCGAGGGCGCGGTCTACAACGGCACCGTCACCGTCCAGTGAGCCAGTGAGCGTGATCGCGGCTCGCGACGCGAGCGTCAATTCACCTTCTTGATCGCGTCCATCATCTTGTCAGCCGGGACGAACTCCGTGTAGCGCGTGATCTCCTTGCCGGTGCTGTCGAGCATGATCACGACCGGGAGACCCTTCACGTTGTACTTCGCCTGAAGACGCTTCGTGTCCTCGGAGTCGTCGTCCGACATATCGACCTTCACCGACACGAAGCGCGACGTCTGCTGACGTACGCGTGCGTCGGGCCAGGTCATCTCCTCGAGCTCCTGGCAGGCCTTGCACCAGCTGGCGCCAAAATCGATGAGGACGGGCTTCTTCTCCGCGATCGCCTTCGCGCGCGCGGACTCTTCGTTCGTCTCCCAGGCGATCACCTTCGGGATGGGGAGCGTCTTGTCCGCCTCCGCTGCCGCCGCGTCCGTGACGACACCCGCCCCAGCGATCATCTTCTGCGCGAAGTTCACGAACATGAACGCGCCGACGATCGCTGGAACGATGGACATCAGCTTCATGCGTTTGGAGAGGTGCGCGATGGGTGAACGCCGCCGTTCTGCCATGACGTGCACGATGCCCAGACCAAGCCCCACCGCGAAGATGACGCCACCGATGATGCCGTAGGTGGTGTTCTTGGAGACGAGCTTACCGATGTAGTTCGGATAGCCGTCACGCAGATACGAGAGCGCCATGTACGCGAGGAGCACGCCGCTGCCCCATTTGATGCCGAGCATCCATGCGCCGCCCTTGGGCAGGTTGACCGCGAAGGTGCCGGCGATGAAGAACGGAAGACCAAGGCCGAGCGCGAACGAGAACATCGCGACGCCGCCGAGCACCAGGTTCTGCGTGGAGGAGATCCACAGAATCATGCCGGTGAGGAACGGGCCGGTGCACGGCGCCGCGATGACGCTCATCACTGCGCCCAGGATGAACGCGCCCTTGAAGCCAACGCCGCCGACCGTGGAGGCCTTGTTGGTGATGCTGGAGGGGAGCGTCATCTCGAACGCGCCGAACATCGACGATGCGAGCGCGATGAAGATGGCGGCGATCACCGTCACGACGATCGGGTTGGCAAGCGCACCGCCCATCAGCTTGCCGGACTGCGCCGACACAACGCCGAGGATCGTGAACGGGATCGCGATGCCCAGCACGAACGTTCCAGAGAGGGCCGCGCCGCGCGCGCGTGACTGCGCTTCCGTTGCGCCGAAGATGGACACCGTGATGGGCACCATGGGAAAGACGCACGGAGTAAGGCTGGCGCCGACACCAGCAACGAACGACGCGCCGAGCGCGAAGGCCAGGCCCCTCGAGGCGCTCTCGGTGAAGGCGCCGGTGTTCGAGCCATCCGCCCACGCGAGCGCGGGCAGCAGCATGATCGACACCAGAATGAATAGCGACCAGGCAATCGGACGTCGCGCGTTCAACAGAATCCTCCTTGTGCACCTACGGCGACCACTCGAAGGGGACGCCGCACGATAGGATCATAAACTCCTGGTCATCCGTGCGCGAGCGATCTTTGACGAGCCGCGAGGTACCACCTGCAACCACCGCGTCAGTTTGCAGGTCAGCTCAGTTCGAAGCCATCTTCGCGAGCGTGGACTTCGCCATCGTGAGCTCGCCCTCGAGCGCGATCGCCAGCGCCGGCCGGGACTGGGTGGTGCGACGCACGAACGCCTCCAGGTAGCGTCGCGCGGCGTTCCATTCGCCCGCTGCGTACGCCAGATGACCGAGCACGAAGCGCCCGTAGCCTTGCCCACACGGCGCCTCTGCAAGCGCGTTGATGGTCTCTTGCAGGTGTGAGACGGGCTCACCACCCGCGATCTTTGCGAGCGCGAGGTGCGCGCGGTAGAGCGGCTTGTCCCGGGTGCCCCATCGCGCAGCTCGCTCCAGCGCCGCGATCGCTTCGCCGTAGCGCCGCGCGAGGAACAGCGCACTTCCCAGCGTCCAGAAATGGAAGGGGCGCCGCGATGCGGGCCCGCGCCGTGTCGCAACGCGCAGATGAATCACGGCGGTCTGCAGGTCACCGTCCGCCAGCGCGGCGCGCGCAGCATCCTGGCTGAGGACGTCGGGCAGGACGTTGAGCGCGAGCGCCTGGGTCGCGATGTCCACCGCCTCCGAGAACCTGCGGGCCTCGAAGAGCGAGAGATAGAGCTGCCTCAGCAGCATCGTGTGAGTTGTCGGGTCGAGCGGCGCCTGCGTAGCCAGCCCTTTTCGTGCGTGCATGGCCCTCGAGCGAGCCGTCTTGGCGGCCATCGCCTTGCGCAAAAAGTCCTCTGGCAGAAGGGGTTTCGCTACCCGCACTCATCCAAAACTAGCACTTTTGAGTGCAAACTGCACGTTTGCGCACGTGACACCGTGGCTTGGCCGCGGGAGGCATCCTCGTAGCTCAGCTTGGAAGAGGACAGGAAGTGCGAAACGGCGGAAGGATTTGGGGTGGTTGGCGGGTTTCACACGAGGGGGGTGGGGTAGTAGAGTTCGCAACCGATGAGACGCCTGGTTGGGACTGGAATCGTTGGGCTCGTGTTGCTCGCTGGCTGCGGCCGGAAGGCAACAGAGGCCGACTGCAGCGCCATCGTGGATCGCAACGTCGAGGTCCAGATGAAGAAGATGAACATCAACGACTCCGCCGCGATCGCCAAGAAGCAGCAGGACATCCGCAGCCAGTTCTCGGAGTCCATGAAGGGCTGCGTCGGCCGAAGAATCACCGACAGCATGATGCAATGTGTGCGAACCGCCGACACGGTCGACGCAATCGATCAGTGCATGCACTGAGCTTGAGGTTGGTGGACGAGGTCGAGGTCGATGTCCAGGTCCGTGACGTCGTCGAAGCCGTTGTCGGCCCTGCCCACGTGGTTATCCTGATCTGGCGGGTGAGTCTTTTCCGAGGGTGCTACGTCTATCGAGACAAGAGAGAGAGACCATGGCGAACGACACGAAGTCCACGGAACGATATGAGAGGCCGACGATCAAGGGGTGGGTTGCTCCACTGCTGGTCGCGCCGTGGCTCTCCGTGTACGGCGCGGTGTCGCTCTTCGCCGCGTTCGGTCCCGAGTTCAAGTACGTGAACCGCTGGGTCGTGTGGGGCATCGGCATGCTCGCCGGCACCGTCGTGTCTTTCGTGTACATGCTGCTGCTCGCGCTGATCGACGTGCTGCTCCTCGCCATTCGCGTGCGTCAGCTGCCTGCTGGCGGGAAGGCGTGGCTCTCCGCGTTCGCATCGCCGCTCGCGTTCCTTGCGAGCTACGCGGTGCTTCGTCCGTGGAACTACTGGAAGGGCGGCCCGTGGGTCGTGCTCGGCATGGTCGTCATCCCGATGCTCGTCGCGGCGATCGTCTCGCGCGTGGCGTTCGGTTCGAAGATCCAGAAGTCCTGAGTTACTGCGCGGGCGCCTACTTCGCGGGCCCAGCCGGAAGTGCCTTCGCGGCGCGTCCGTAGAAGTACATCTTTCCGTCCTTCTGCTCGCCCTGCTCGTTGACGCCCCAGAGGGTGTCCGCGCCCACCTTGCACGCCTGATCTTTCAGTGTGCGCATGCAGTCCTCCTTGCTGATGTCGAGGCTGCATTTCGCAGAGACCGGGCCGATGTTGTCGGTGTGGCCCGGCGGCGCATCCCCGTACACCTTGATCTCGCAGCCAGGCGCGCGCGGCGGATACCCAGGGCCTTTGCCGTTCGCGGGAGCCGGGCCGCATGCACACAGAGTGAGCACGCCAAGGTGGATTGTGGCCCACACTGCGATCCTTGCGCTCATCTTGGAAGACATCTCGGAAGACTATTGCATTCTGGCCCAGACTTGGGAGCCTTGATCTCATGCGCTCCACCTCAGCCCGTACACGTGTTGGCCGCGGCACGATCACAGTCGTTGCGTCCGCGGCGTGGCTGGTCGCGACCACGGTGTTCTCTGCGTCGTGCGGTGACAGCAGCAGCAACAACACTGCCGACGACGCAGGCACGGAGGGCGGCACCGGCTTCGGTGGCGGCGGCGAAGGTGGCGGCGGGCAGTGCCAGGGCATCGGCTGCAACCGGGCCGCGTGCGGCGCAGGCCCGAAGACGACGATCACGGGGCAGGTCCTCGACCCGGCCGGCAAGAACCCGATCTACAACGCCATCATCTACATCCCGCAAGATCCGAGCGCCGCGCTCCCGCCGCTCGGCACTGGTGTGAGCTGCGACAAGTGCGGAGCGACCGCGCTCAATCCTGTCGTCAGCACGCTCACGGACGAGAACGGAAACTTCACGCTCACGGACGTGCCGTTCATGTCCGGCGTGCCCGTCGTGGTGCAGCTGGGCAAGTGGCGCCGCCGCGTGAGCATCGACGTGGGCGTGAAGTGCGGGGAGAACAAGCTCTCCGGCCCCGTGAAGCTCCCGTCCAAGGGGTCCGACGGCGACATGCCGCAGATCGCCGTCACCACGGGCGGCGCGGACTCGCTCGAATGTCTGCTGCTCAACATCGGCCTCGATCAGAGCGAGTTCGTCTACGGCAAGGGCGGCGCTGGCCACGTGCACATGTTCGCGGGCGCGGACGGCTTCAATGACAATGGCAAGATCCCGACTGCCGGCGACAACCTCTGGCAAGACAAAGCCAAGATGAGCGACTTCGACATCCTCGCGCTCTCGTGCGAGGACGGTGAGCACCCGGAGAACAAGAACAACCGCCAGGCCATGCACGACTACATCGAGGCAGGCGGCCGCGTCTTCGCCACGCACTACCACTACGTGTGGTTCAAGGCGTCTCCGCAGTTCGACTTCACGAAGATCGCATCGTGGACCGGCACGTACTCGACGGACGGCGACTACGCCGTGGATGAGACCTTCCCCAAGGGCAAGTCGTTCGCGAAGTGGCTCGTGAACACCGGCGCATCCAAGACCGAAGGCACGCTGCCGCTCACGGGCGTCACGGCCAGCACGTCCACCGTGAGCATGCAGGCGCAGTCGTGGATCGCGCACGACGCGAGCAACGTGAAGTACTTCTCCTTCAACGCGCCGATCGCAGCGAAGCCCGCGGACCAGTGCGGTCGCGTGGTGTTCGGCGATTTGCACGTGTCGAACAAGAGCGAGGCGTCGTTCCCGGGCGGCTGCTCACCCGCGCCAGGCACAGCGCTCACGCCGCAGCAGAAGGCGCTGGAGTTCCTCTTCTGGGATCTCTCGAGCTGCATCCAGAGCGACCTCGCGCCGCCCTCCGCGCCGAAGTAGAGATCACACGAAACGGCCTATTTCCCAGCTTACTTCACGCCGGGCGGCGGAGGTGCGGGCGGCTTCGTGTCGCTCTGCACGCACGACGAGAGATCGAACAGCAGGAACTCGAGCGCCTTCTCCTGCGCGCTCATGCCGGAGGTCGCGCAGCCGTCGGGCCACACGGCGCTGGGGCCGTCGGTCTTGCCGCCGATGGTGGCGCCGCCGACGTGGAGATCGCTGTAGACTGCACGTCCGCAGATCTTGTCGTCCGCCGCCCCGTACGGCAGGTTCACCGTCATGTACGCGGTGTGATTGTTCATGGTCATCCATGTCGTGGCCGCTGCGGACGTGCTATCCACGTTGTACTTCGGCTGGCCGACGCTGATGTGCTTGGGCGTGGTGGAGGCGCCGACGTTGACGAGCCAGTCACGGAAAGCCTGGCCCTTCGGGAACGCGTCGTTCACGAGCGCGTCGGCCGGGTTCGGCGGGTCGGTGTTGCCACCAGTGCCATCGCCTGCCCAGTTCACACCTGCGGGAGCGAGGACAGGTTCACCGGAGAACCAGATGTAGTGCCAGTGCGTCGCGAATATGCGGCCGCCCGCAGCGCCGTACTGGTACATCGCGTCGTACGCTGACTGTCCCTTGTTCTGGACCTGGGGGGCGTTGGTGTTGGAGCCTTCGCAGGAGAGCAGCACCAGGTCGTATTTCATGAGCTGCGTGCTGTCCGCCCAGAACGTCTGAGCGCTGGGGAAGGCCTTGTTCGCGGACGCGGGATCGATGGTCGCGTCCTTCGCCACGGTCTCGTACTTGCCGGCGGACGTCCCAACGCCCTGGTAGAAATTGACGGCGCCGCCGCCGCCCGGGAGGGTGAACTCCTTCTCGTCGAGGCCGAGCTTCGAGCTGCGCAGGAAGCACTCGAGCGAGTCCGCGCCGCCGGTGGTGATCGCGATGAGCGGGATGTCGCCCTCTTGCTGGTTCTTCGGGAGGCGCGTGAGGTTCTTGTCCGTGAGCGGCGTGTCCACGCACTGCGCGACCGTCGGGATCTTGAGCTGCCGGCGCCACTTGCCGACCTGGATGATGACGGGGATGTCCGAGCCCACCGGCACGTCCGTGAGCGTGAACTTGCCCTGCGTGTCCGTGATCGCGGAGACGAGCGGGTCACCGGAGACGGAGCCGCAGCGATCGCAGCTCGCGCCGTGGACGATGGGCGCCACCTTGGCCGGATGGTTCGGGACGTAGACGAGCACGTTGTAGAGCGGCGTGTTGCCCGCGGGGTCGAACACCTGACCGCTGATCGTCGTGTGCCCGCCGCCGCTGCATGCGACCTGCTGCAGGCAGAGACCGTCGACGCAGGGAGGCAGGTTGTTTCCGCTGTCCGCCGCGCCGCCCTCTCCGCCGCCGAGGTGCGGGACGTTGCCGCCTTCGTCGTCGCCGCCAGCGTCGGTGCCGTTGGACGGATTGAACTGCGTATCCGGACCCGTCTCGTTGCCGCCACCGCACGCACCGACCCAGCAGGCCAGCGGCACCGCAAAAGCAAACGACCATGTCGCGAGTCTCGGCATCGTCATGAGCTACATGCTCCCACGTTCGTGTTCGGGTGTCGTGTCACTTCACGCCGCCGCCACCGCCGGTCGGCGGAGGAACGGGGGGCTTCGTGTCGCTCTGCACGCAAGAGGAGAGATCGAAGAGGAGGAACTCGAGCGCCTTCTCCTGCGGCGTGAGGCCGCTGCTGGTGCAGCCGGTGGGCCACGGCTGACCGACCTTGTCCTTGCTCGCGCCGCCGACGTGGAGATCGCTGAAGACCGCGCGTCCGCAGACCTTGTCGTCCGCCGCGCCGATCGGCGTGTTGGCAGTCATATACTCGACGACGTTGTGGCCGCCGCTCTGCGTGGACACCCACTGCGTCGCTGCGGTCGTCACTGCCTGCACGTTGTCGCGCGGCGCGGAGATGCTCAGGTGGTTGACGGTCGGCGTCGCATTGACGTTCACGAGCCAGTCGCGGAACGCCTGCCCCTTCGGGAACGTGTCGTTGATGAGGCCGTCCGCGGGATCGCCCGGGTCGCCGTTGTCGGCGAACGTACCGGTCATCGCCATGCTTGCCTGCTCGGAGAAGAAGCCGCGATGCCAGTGGGTCGCGAACATCCGACCGCCCATCGATGTGTACGCGTACATCGCGTCGTACGTGGTCTGGTTCTTGGTCTGCTGTTTCGTGATGCCGCCCGCGCCTTCGTAGAGGTTACCCTCGCACGAGAGCACCACCATGTCGTAGACCTTGAGGTTGTTCACGTCGTCCCAGAACGGATGGTCCGCAGCGGGGAATGCCACGCCGCCGTTCACGCCGGGCGCGTACTTCGCGCTGCCCGCGACGCCGCCGTAGAGGTTGACGCTGCCGCCGCCGCCCGGCTGCGTGAACTCCGCGTCGTCGAGGCCGACCTTGCTCGATCGGAGGAAGCACTCGAGGCTGTCCGCGCCGCCGGTGGTGAGCGCGATGAGCGGGATGTCGCCCTCCGCCTTGTTCTTCGGCAGGCGCGTCTGCGTGACGTCGGTGAGCGCAGTGTCCACGCACTTCGCGACGGTGGGGATCTTGATCTGCCGACGCCACTTGCCGACCTGGATGATCAGCGGGATGTCCTTGCCCACGGGCACGTCGGTGAGGGTGAAGTTGCCGTGCGTGTCGGTGATCGCAGAGACGAGCGGATCGCCGGAGACGGAGCCGCAGCGATCGCAGCTCGCGCCGTGCGTGATCGCAGCGACCTGCTCGGGGTGATTCGGAACGTAGACGAGCACGTTGTAGAGCGGCGTCGTGCCCGCGGGATTGAAGACCTGACCGCTGATCGTGGTGTGAGCGGTGCCCCCGCAAAAGACCTGCTGCGTGCAGAGGCCGGACACGCACTGCGGTCCACTGTCCACGTTGCCGCCGCCGTTGCTTCCGCTGTCCGTGTGGTTGTTGCCGCCGAGGTGCGGGACCGAGCCGCCTTCATCACCACCATCGCTATCGCCCGTGAGCTGATCGGTGGTGCCGTTGAATGTGGATTCGTTTCCTCCACCGCACGCGACGATCCACGCGGTGACCGGGAGGGCAAGAACGAACGTCCACGTCGCGAGTCTCGGCATTCTCATCAGCGCATGCTCACTTTCTTCATCAGCGTCGGGCAGCCATCAGCTCGTGTTTGGCGACGAGCTCCCCTACTTGAAATCGTGTCACCGTCTCCTTCGCGCATCAAGTTGTTGATGGTGTGCTGACGCTGAAATCTTCTGCAAATCGTCGATGATTTTGCACACGTTGGCGCTACGTGCATGCAGCCGCGGTGGGCCGCCTACACGTGGTTGCTTGGTGGTGGTGGGGCGCGCGGCAGCATCTGGCGCGTCGCGTCAGGGTCGGGGTATGCTCGCCTCGCAGTGAACGGCCTCTACGATCCCTCCCACGAGCACGACGCATGCGGGCTCGGCTTCGTGGCGGACCTCACACGAGAGGCCTCGGCGGATGTGGTCACATCCGGCCTCGAGATCCTCGCGCGATTGGCCCATCGTGGCGCCGCTGGTAGCGATCCTGAGACCGGCGACGGCGCGGGCATCCTGACCCAGATCCCGCACGCGTACTTCGAGCGCGTGCTCGCCAAAGAGGACAAGGAGCTGCCGCTTCCTGGCGACTACGGTGTCGCGCAGGTGTTTCTGTCGCGGGACAAGGATCGCGCGGAGCAGCAGATGCGGCTCTTCGAGCACATTGTCCGCCATCACAACCAGAAGGTCGTTGGCTGGCGCGACGTACCGGTGAGCACCCGCGTGCTCGGGCCGGTCGCCCTCCGGACCATGCCCATCGTGAGGCAGCTGTTCGTGGCGCGCATGTGTGACAAACCTGCGTTCGAGCGCACGCTCTTCCTGATCCGCCGCCGCACCCGCAAGCTTATCGCCCAGCGTGGCCTCGCGGACGACTTCTATATCGTCAGCTTCTCGTCCCAGACCATCGTCTACAAGGGCCTGATGCTCCCCGAGCGGGTGAGTGCATTCTACAAGGATCTGAAGGCGGACGATTTCAGGAGCCGCCTCTCGCTCGTGCACTCCCGCTTCTCCACGAACACGTTTCCGTCGTGGGAGCGCGCGCATCCCTACCGCCGCATCGCGCACAACGGGGAGATCAACACGCTGCGCGGCAACATGAACTGGATGGCCGCGCGTGAGGCGCTGCTTGCGGCGCCCGCGTTTGGCGAGCACCTCCAGGACTTCAAGCCCATCATCAAGGCTGGCGGCAGTGACTCGCAGTCGCTGGACAACGTGGTGGACTTCCTGCTCGCGAGCGGGCGCTCGCTGCCGCACGTCATGATGATGCTCGTGCCAGAGGCGTGGAGCGAGAACGAGGAGATGAGCGCCAAGAAGCGCGCCTTCTACGAGTACCACGCGGCGCTCGTGGAGCCATGGGACGGTCCGGCGGCGCTCGCGTTCACGGACGGCACGCTCATCGGCGCCACGCTGGATCGCAACGGCCTGCGCCCCGCGAAGTACGTCGTCACGAAATTCGGACGCGTCATCCTCGCGAGCGAGCTCGGCGTCCTCACGATCGATCCGCAGGATGTATCGGAGAAGGGTCGCCTCGCACCCGGCAAGATGTTCCTGGTCGACACGGACGAAGGGCGCATCGTCTCCGATCGCGAAGTGAAGGACGGCGTCGTCGCCCAAAAACCGTACGAGCTCTGGCTGCGCAGCAACAAGATCGAGCTCGCGCAGCTGCCCGAGAACAGCGGCCCCAGCGCGATCCCCGCGCTACCTGCGGAGCGCCGAGAGCAGCTCGTGCGCGCGTTCGGTTACACGACGGAGGACCTGCGCGTGGTCCTCGCGCACATGGCGGAGAGCGGCGAGGAGCCCGTGGGCAGCATGGGCGCGGACATCGCGCTCGCCGTCTTGTCCGAACGCCCAGTCTCGTTTTTCCGGTATTTCAAGCAGCAGTTCGCGCAGGTGACGAACCCGCCGATCGACCCCATCCGCGAGGACCTCGTGATGTCGCTCGTTGGCTACCTCGGTGGTGAGGGCAACCTCCTCGACGAGACACCGGGTCAGTGTCGCCGCCTCGAGCTCGCGCATCCCATCCTGCTCGATTCGGATCTGGAGAAGCTCCGCACCGCCGACCTCACGGATTTTCCCACCGTCACGCTGGACGCGACGTTCGATCTCGCGCTCGGAGAGGGAGCTGCGCTGGAACAGGCGATCGAGCGCCTCGGAGACGAGGCATGCAGCGCCGTGGGAAAGGGCGCGTCGCTTCTCATCATCTCCGATCGCAAGGTGTCTGCTCTGCGCGGCCCCGTTCCCAGCTTGCTGGCGACCTCGTCCGTGCACCATCGCTTGATCCGCGAGGGGCTGCGCGCGAAGGCCGGCGTGATCGTGGAGTGCGGTGACGCACGCGAGGTCGCCGACGTTGCGCTGTTGCTCGGCTACGGCGCGGGTGGCGTGAACCCGTACCTGGCGCTGGCGTGCGTGGCGATGCTCGCGGACAAGGGGATGTACGGCGTCGCGCAGACCCCGTACGAGGCGACGAAGCGCTACGTGAAGGCCCAGAACAAGGGCTTGCTCAAGGTGATGAGCAAGATGGGCATCTCGTGCATGGCCAGCTATCGCGGCGCACAGATCTTCGAGGCCCTCGGCATCAACGACGAGCTCTGCGCGAAGCACTTCACCGGTACATCGTCTGCGATCTCCGGCATTGGCCTCCTCGAGATCGAGCGCGAGGCGCGCGCCCGCCACGCACACGGCTTCGGTGACTCGCTTCCGGACGCAGAGCTTGATCCGGGCGGCGTCTACGCCTGGCGCGCGCATGGCGAGCGGCACCTCTGGACGCCGAAGAGCGTGGCGTCGCTCCAGAAGGCAGTGCGCCTGTCCGACGCTTCGTCCTACGAGGAATACGCGCACGCGATCAACGACCAGAAGGATGCACCCTGCACGCTTCGCGGCCTGTGGGAATTTGCTCGCACGCGGCCCAGCATCTCACTCGATGACGTGGAGCCCGCGAAGGAGCTCGTGAAGCGCTTCGCCACGGGCGCCATGTCGTTCGGCAGCATCAGCAAGGAAGCGCACGAGAACCTGGCCATTGCCATGAACCGCATCGGCGGGAAGAGCAACACTGGCGAAGGCGGCGAGGACGACGCCCGATTCATCCGGGACGCCCGCGGCGACTCGCGGCGCAGCGCGATCAAGCAGATCGCCTCCGGTCGATTCGGCGTGACCAGCCACTACCTGGTCAACGCCGACGAGCTCCAGATCAAGATGGCACAGGGCGCGAAGCCCGGTGAAGGCGGGCAGCTCCCCGGTCACAAGGTGGACGCCGTGATCGCGCGCGTGCGGTACTCCACTCCGGGCGTCACGCTCATCTCTCCGCCGCCGCATCACGACATCTACTCGATCGAGGATCTCGCGCAGCTCATCTTCGATCTGAAGAACGTGAGCCCGCGAGCGCGCATCAGCGTGAAGCTCGTGTCGGAGTCAGGCGTGGGCACCGTGGCCGCAGGCGTCGCGAAGGCGCATGCAGACTGCATCCTGATCGCAGGGCATGACGGGGGAACCGGGGCGAGTCCGCTCTCGTCGGTCCAGCATGCCGGCACACCGTGGGAGATCGGCCTTGCAGAGGCGCAGCAGGTGCTCGTACGCAACGGGCTGCGCGGGCGCGTGGTGTTGCAAGCGGACGGTCAGCTGAAGACCGGGCGCGACGTCGCGTTCGCTGCGCTGCTCGGCGCGGAGGAGTTCGGTTTTGCCACCGCGCCGCTCGTCGCTTCGGGCTGCATCATGATGCGCAAGTGCCACCTGAACACATGCCCGGTCGGTGTGGCCACGCAGGACCCTGTGCTGCGGTCGCGTTTCACGGGGACGCCGGAGCACGTCATTCGCTACTTCTTCTACGTCGCAGAGGAGCTGCGCGCGATCATGGCGGACCTCGGTTTCCGCACGCTGCGAGACATGGTGGGTCACGTGGAGAACGTGGCTGCTCGCACGGACCTCATCGCGTCGAAGGCGCGCACGCTGGATTTCTCGCGCGTGCTCACGCCGCCGCCCGAAGGCGCGGTGCTCTCGCACGAGTCCGAGCAGGACCACGGTCTGTCCGTCGTCGCCGATCTGGAGATGATCCAGAAGGCGCAGCCAGCGTTGCTCCGCGGTGAGCCCGTGCGCATCCAGCACACCATCACCAACAAGGACCGCACGTTCGGCGCCATGCTCGGCGGTGAGATCTCGCGCAGGTATGGCGCGAAGGGATTGCCGGAACACACCATCGGCATCGAGCTCTCCGGCACCGGCGGCCAGAGCTTTGGCGCCTTCCTTCCGCGCGGCGTGCATCTCTCGCTCGAAGGCGACGCCAACGACTACGTGGGCAAGGGGCTCTCGGGCGGTGTGCTCGTGGTGAAGCCGCCTGCTACCGCCGGCTTCGCCGCGGATGAGAACGTGGTCGTCGGCAACACGGTGCTCTACGGCGCCACGCGGGGCCGTGCGTTCTTCTCCGGCCGTGCGGGCGAGCGCTTCTGCGTGCGCAACAGCGGCGCAGAGGCAGTGGTGGAGGGCATCGGCGACCACGGCTGCGAGTACATGACCGGCGGCGGTGTTGTCGTGCTGGGTACCACAGGCCGCAACTTCGGCGCGGGCATGAGCGGCGGACTGGCCTTCGTCCTGGACGAGGACGGCGGCTTCCGCAGCCGCTGCAACATGCAGATGATCGAGCTCAGCATCCTGTCCGCAGAAGAGGACATGGCGCTCGTGCGCTCGCTGCTCGAAGAACATGTAGAATACACGGAAAGCGCGAAAGGCGCGAAAATCCTCGCGTCGTTCTCGCTGCACCGCAGCCGGTTCGTGAAGGTGTTCCCCCTCGACTACAAGCGCGCGCTCGAGGAAGAGAAGGCCAGCAAGGGGCAGGCCGCTCACCCGCACCTGAGGGTGGTCTGACATGGGAGACCCGCGCGCGTTCCTCAAGGTGAAGCGGCACAAGTCGAAGGAGGCCCCAGCCCAGGAGCGCATCAAGACCTGGCGCGAGTTCACCATAGAGCCGCCGCCGGAGGAGCTCCTGTCGCAGGCGTCGCGCTGCATGGACTGCGGCATTCCGTTCTGCCATCAGGGCTGCCCGCTGGGGAACCTGATTCCAGAGTGGAACGACCTGGTCTACCGCGGCGACATGGAGAGCGCGGCCGCGCGTCTGCTCGCCACGAACAACTTCCCGGAGATCACCGGTCGCATCTGTCCCGCACCCTGCGAGGCATCGTGCGTGCTCAACCTGGACGGTGAGCCCGTCACCATCAAGGACATCGAGCGCGCGATCGCGCGGAGCCCGCGCGCGCACCCCAAGCTTGCTGCGATCGACATCACGCCCACGGGCCGCAAGGTCGCCATCGTGGGCTCCGGCCCCGCGGGGCTGGCGGCGGCCGACGAGCTGCAGAAGCGCGGACACGCGGTCACCGTCTTCGAGCGCGACGCGCGAATCGGCGGGTTGCTCCGCTACGGAATCCCGGATTTCAAGCTGGAAAAGTGGCTCATCGACGATCGCGTGAACGAGCTCGCGGCGCGCGGCGTCACGTTCCGCACGCGCGTCGACGTGGGCAGCGACGTCACCAAGGACGACCTCTTCGCGTACGACGCGGTGCTCCTCGCCACAGGCTCGCGCGTGCCCCGGGATCTCGCCACACCCGGGCGTGAGCTCGTCGGCGTTCACTACGCCATGGACTTTCTCTCGCAGCAGAACGATCGCGTCGCCGGCGTGAGTGTGCCCAAGGATCGTGAGCTCCTCGCAACCGGCAAGCGCGTGGTCGTCATCGGCGGCGGTGACACTGGCTCTGACTGCGTGGGCACCTCGATCCGTCAGGGCGCGCTCTCGGTGATGCAGCTGGAGCTCATGCCACGGCCGAGCCTCACGCGCATGCCGGAGAACCCGTGGCCCGAGTGGCCGCTGGTCTTCCGGACGTCGTCATCGCAGGAAGAGGGTTGCGAACGCGACTTCGGAGTGATGACCACGGGCTTCGTGGCTTCTGCGGATGGACACACGCTCGCCGGTTTGTCTGCGGTGCGCGCGGAGCTCCGCGGCGGAAAGATCACGCCGCAGCCGGGGACGGACCTCTCCATTCCCACGGAGCTCTGCCTCTTGTGCATGGGTTTCACCGGCCCCGAGCGCGGTCTACCGGAGCTGCTCGGGCTCACGCTGGATGCACGCGGCAACGTACCAACCGACGCGACGGGCCGCACGAGCGTGCCGAAGGTCTTCGCCACTGGCGACGCGTCGCGCGGTCAGTCGCTCGTGGTCTGGGCGATCGCAGATGGTCGTCGCGCCGCCGAAGGCATTCACGCGGCGCTCCGGGGCTCGTGAACACGCCGCAGCTGCGCCGTGCGGTCGTGCATCTGTGCGCTCTTACCGCTGCCGTCGGTGTGGCGTGGTCGCTGCCTCTTGCACAGCTCGGATGCACGCACTTCAAGGAGCCGTGTCATCTGTCGAACGAGGTGACGCTCTTCTCGGACCCTGGCCTGGACGGCCTCTCGGGAACGCTCCTCGAAGGACCCGATGGCGGGACGATCCTTCGCTTCATCACCTACAAGACGGCGTCGGCGGATGCAGGCGCGGAGGCTTCGGATGTCGCGGACGCGGGCGCGGGCGCGAGCGGGCTCGGAGGCTTCGGCACCGTGTCGCTTTCTTCGCCCATACCGAGCCAGGTGGACATCGTTCTCTCTGCCGTCACGCCCGGCGCGTTCATCCGCAAGACGTTCGGCGCGCCCATGGAGCTTCAGGCGCGTGCGGGCAGCACGACGGACATAGCTGCAACCTACACGGGTCAGGCGGTGCTCTTCTCCTGGGTCGAGCAGAGCACGCATACCGACGCGAACGGCCTGGTCCACAACGGCGCCGCGCTTCGATATGCAGTCTCGAACGGCGGGGCCTCGTTGCCCGCAGCGCTCGCGCGCGGGTGCGATGGTTGTACTATACATGCAACGGCGATCGCCACGCACGGCGCCACGTTCCTCTTCTACTCGGGTGTGCAGGAGGGCAAGAGCAAGCCCTTCGGCGGCGTGGTGCGCATGGACCCGCCCGGCGTGACCGTGGAGCACATCCCGGTGCCGAGCTGGTTCATCTCTCCGGCCGTGCCTCCGCGCCTGTCATTGTCGAACGGGAAGCTCCTCGCGCGCCTCAGCACGGGCTCGTACGTGGTGCGCGACGACCTCGCGCTCCAGATCGGGCCGTTCGTGCCCAAGGGCTCGGCGGTCGCGTTCGTCTACGGCGACGGCGACCCATATGGTGCATGGTTGGAGACGCCAGGTACCAGCGCGTCCAGTGACGGTGGCGCCGTGTTCGGTGATCTGGGCTTCGACGACCTGGGCAGCAGCGGCGGTCAAGACCTCATGCTCGGGCGCTACTCGGCCGGCGGCACGGCCACACGCATCAGCACCGCGTCGAACGTGCTCGGCGTGGTGCGCGGAGAGGGCACGTTCGGCGTCGCATTCGCTTCAGGTGTGCGCGAATACTTCGCGCTCACGGGCGCGGACGGTGAAAAGGTCGGCGGCGACGTGGACATCGGCGGAACGCTCGCGACCTCCCTGGAAGCCGGAGGCGGACGTCGCGTCATGCGCTCCGTGCACGGACCGGCGACGTTCTCGATCGTCGGGTTGTCCGGTAGCGCGCTGCTCTCGCGCGAGGTCACCTGTGACTAGGTGGCTGCGCGCCGCGATCGTGACCATGGGCGCGCTCGCACTCGGCACCGTGTCAGGCGTTGCGCGTGCAGGCGAAGCCGCCGAGCTGTCGCTCCCGACGGAGCTCGTGGTCGCTGCGGACCCGAAGCTCTCGATGGATGTGGGCATCATCACGCTTCGTAGCCTCAGCCTGTTCGCGTTCCAGTACGAGCTCGCCCTGCCTGACGCCAAGCTCCGCGGACGCCCGCGCGCCACCTTCGCGCTCAACATGTTGGGACGTCTTGCAGAAGAGGTGTTCATCGCAGCGCCGCTCGTCGAAGCGGAGGTCGGCGCGATCCATGAGGTCTTCGGTCACGGCGCGCGCGGTCGCGAGCTCAGGCTAGAGCCCGTCTACCAGTTCTCACTGCCGCAGCCGTATCGGGCGATCTTCTCGCCGGACGATCACGGGGACCACTCCGCGTTCACGCAGTTCCAGGCCACGCATCCGGCGCAGCAGGATCGCGATCTCGCGACCTCGCTCGCGGGCATCGAGGCAAACCTTCGCACGGCGCACCTGGTCCAGGCGGACATGGTGAAGCACGACGGCGTGGTGCATCACGCGGACCTGCTCGCATACTTCGGCAAGCTCGTCTATTCGTCATCGGTCTACGACGCCCGCATCCTGTCGAAGAACGGCTTCGACGGAGGCAATGACGCCTCCGCCTTCGTGACGCTGCTCGCGGACCGCTTCAATCGATTTCGGCCGGAGGAGCGCACGTCCGTCGCGAAAAGGTTGCAGACTGCATATATCTGGAACCTGATGGACCCAACGCTAGGTCTCGCTGCCTACGCGACCGTGCGTCGCGTGGTCCTGGGCGATCGCTACGTGCAAGCGCCCCTGCCGCACATCCTTGGCGCGACGGTCTACGCGGCGCCGCGCTTCAACCTGAGCCCGTTTGGGGCCGAGCACTACATCGACGTCTTCATGGCCAGGAACGGCGCGCTCGTGGATGTCTACGGCCGCGTCGGCTCCAGCGGTCTGGCATCGTACACGGGCAGCGGCGTCCACCTGACGGACGTCACGGTCTCGCGCCGCGTGCGACTGGGCGCGGAGCTCGATCTATGGAGCCAACCGGAGACGCTCCTCGACGTGCGAAACGCCTACGTGCGCCCGCAGCTGTTCGGCGCAAGCGGCGGCGTTACCGGTGACGTGCGCATCGGCGCCGGCTTCGGTGTGATGGGCAAGCTCGCCTACAAGAGCGCGGGCTACCTCCAGGGCCAACCGCTGGACGAAGGTCTCTACGGCTACGCCGGCCTCACCTACAGGCCGTAGCGCGCCTAGACTTCGGCCTTCCAGGTCTCGAGCAGCTCCTTGGCGCTGGCCAGCGTGTTGTCTTCGTCCACGGCGCGCTTCACGAGCACGAGGGCCTTCTTCACGTCGCCTTGCTGGCGCGCGATCTCGCCCAGGTGCTGGTATGCGAGCGCCTTCGAGAGCGGCGCGGGTGTCTTCAACATGGTGACTGCGCGGAGCGCGCGCGTGGCGAGCTCCCATTGCGAGAGCTCCATGGCGATGTACGCGAGCTCGGATGCGGCTACGCCGTTCTGTGCATCCACGTCGAGCGCGAGCGTGAGGTTCGCGAGCTCGGCGTCGCGGTCGCCCTGCGCCTCGGCCACGCGTGCGATGCGATGGTAGATGGCGGAGAGCTCGCGCGCCCGGCGTCCCTTGAACGTGGCCACGCATGCGGTGAGCACCTCCATAGCCTCCGGCAGCTTGCCCGTGGCGGTGTACGCGTCAGCCAGGATCGCCACGCAGTCGAGGTCGCCCGGGCGCAGTGAGCGCGCCTCCTCGAGCGGAGCAATGGCGCGTTCCGTGGTCTGTGCATCCTGCACGAATAGCGAGCCGGCGCGCACGAGAAGCGCGAACTTTCCGCCCACGTCACCGGTGGTCTGTGCCTCGTCCAGTGCGAGACCCGCGAGCTCCGCGATGGCGCCCGTCGCCTCGTAGACCTTCTCGAGCGCCGCACGCAGCTCCGCGTTGTCGGGCACGGCAATGCGCGCGCGCTCGAGCCCGCCTCGTGCGTCGGCCACGCGACCTGCCTGCTCGCAGCAGAAGAGCAGGCGCTTCGCAGTGTCCGCGATGTACTCGGGGTCCTCGAAGCCCACCAGGCGGCGGTAGACCGCGATGGCAGCGTTCCACTGCGACATCTCCTCTTCGAGCCTGCCTGCCACGCGCAGCACGACCTTGTCGCGCGAGTCCGTACGAAGCAGCTCCGTCAGCGCGGCGCGCGCGCCCTCGACGTCGTTCGCTTCACGGAGCAGCGCGGCGAGCCGCAGCCGGAGGTCGCGCGTGGCGGGAGAGTTGTCGGCACCAGCGGCAGCGCTCATCGCCTTCACGTGGTCGACGAGTGCCTCTTTGCGATCGGGGGTACCGTTCGCGGCTGCCTCGTCGAAGTCGATGAGGGCGGCTGCTAGGTCACCCTTGTCGCGTTGGAGCAGCGCACGCTGTGCGACCAGCGCGGTTCGCTGCTCCGCACCCACGGCCAATGCGTCGATCGCCGTGCCCAGCTCGGCGATGGCGCGCTCCAGATCGCCCGCGGCCGTGAGCGCCGCCACCAGCTCTGCGAGCAGCGCGGGATCGGTGGGGGCAATGATGCGCGCCTCGGACAGGATCTGAGCGCCGCGCGCCGCGTCACCGACGTGGTCCAGGTAGAGGCGAGCTGCCGCATGCAGACGCTCCACGCGCAGCACCGGGTCGTCTTCTTTCTTGGACGCGTCAATGAGGTAGAGCTCGGCCAGCTTCGCGGGCTCGCCCTTCTCCTTGTAGAGGGTCTCCAGTCGGGAGA
Source organism: Myxococcales bacterium (assembly GCA_025355005.1). Lineage (GTDB taxonomy): Bacteria > Myxococcota_A > Polyangia > Polyangiales > Polyangiaceae > JANXLV01. The sequence goes on from JANXLV010000351.1 coordinate 35,166, forward strand.
AGAGCGCTGAGCTCGCGCCTGCCTTCGTGAAGCCCGTCTCCAGCGCACGGATCGCCGCCTCCGAATCACCAAGCTGCGTGCGCAGGTCGGTGAGCGACAGTGCGGTGGCCTCGGCCTCGTCGCCGGTCGCCAGGCCGAGCAGTCGCTCCGTCATGTCTGCGCGCTCTTGCACCTCCGCGGCGCCGCCATCGGCGTGCATGCGCGCGAGCGCCCGCACCACCTCGATGTTGTCCGCGGCCCAGTCGAGACATGCATAATACACGGTCTTCGCGGCGTCCCGATCGCGCTTCTCGAGCAGGGCGCCGAGCTTCTGCGAGATGGTGACGATGGCGGGCGCGTTCTCCTTGTCCTTCGCGGCGTCGAGCTGCTTCTCGTACAGGGTGACCAGGTCCGCGTCGCGCCCGCCCTTCTCGAGCAGGCCGCCCAGCATCATCGCGGCCTCGGCGTGACCGGGGTCCTCGTCCAGGATCTCCTGCAGCTGCGGCAGCGCAAGGTCCGCGAGGCCCAGCTTGTCCATGCCGATCTTCACGCGCTCCAGGCGCATGTTCGTCCGCTCCGTCGCGTCCTCCGCGAACGCAATGACCTCACCGAGCAGGTTCGCGAGCTTCTCGTGGTCCCCGCGCTTGCGGTAGATGACGAGCAGCGGCGCCCACGCGTCACGGTCGGTCGTGTCGCGCTGGTGCAGATCTTCGAGCACCGTGGCAGCCAGATGGATGTCCTTGAGCTTCTCTTCCGCGAGTACCGTCACCTCGAATAGCAGCGCGCGCGCCTCGCCGGGGTCCGAGACCTCCGCAGCCTCGCGGCGCAGAAGCACTGCCTCCGCGTAGTCCTTGCTCTGCTCTCGCATGGCGGAGAGGTTCGTGAGCGCCCACGCGCGCGCGACCAGGTCTTCCGTGCCGCGCTCCAAGAAGCGGCGCAAGAGCGACTCCGCGAGGTCCGTGTCGAGGAGATCCGTGGCAACGTCGTATGCCTCGCGCAGGGCGCCGACCGCCCCGTCGCCTGCTGCCCACCGCCGCGCAAGAGCGTCCACCAGCCCGCGCCGGTCTCCACGCTGCTTGGCGATGCGCTCGTAGAGATCGACGATGTTTTCGTTCGCGGGCATCTTGTCGGACGCGGCGCGCAGGATGAGAATGGCCCGGTCCGCATCGGGTGCATCCGCGAACGCTTGCTCCAGGGCGGTGACGCCCTCGCTCACGGTCTCTTCGCTCCCGAGGCGCAGCGCCGCCAGGCGGTAGAGCGCGTCGCTGGGCACGCGGCCCTGCGTGCGCTCGGATTCCACGAACGAGGACAGGATGCGTGCCTGACCCTCCGTGTCACCGATGCGACCGAAGATGTGCCCGAGCGCGGCGAGCACCTCGGGCATGTCGCTCTTGAGCATGATCGCGGCTTCGTAGACCCGCACCGCCTGCTTCGGCTCGTCCAGATCTTCGTCCAGGACTGCTGCCTTGCGCGCGAGCAAGCCCGCAGCGAGCTCCGCTTGTCCGTTGTCCTCTGCGGCGCCCGCGAGGTCGGAGAGGAGATCGACGTATGCGCCAAGAGAGCCACGCGCCTTCATGGCTGCGCGCGTCTTCTCGTGGATGTTGTTGGCATAGGGCGCGATGCGCACCGCGCGGAGCCGCGCGGCCGTTGCGTCGTCAGGCTTGCTCAGGTGGGTCTCGTAGATGTCGGCGAGCTCGGACAGGTTCTCCGCGTACGCGCTGTCCTCCTTCGACTTGGCGAGGCGCCGCTCCATCGCGCGGGAGAAATGCACGTGATCGCCGCGAGCACGAAGCATGGCCTCGAGCCGCTTCGACTCGTTGTCGCTCTCCGTGGCCATCTCCATGGCGCTCTCGGTGATCTCCTTGGCGCGCTCCGTCTCGCCCTGTCGCTCGGCGATCTGCGCGAGCTCGAGGAGGACCTCCGTCTTTACGATCGGCGGATCCTCCTTCGTGTCGTCCTGGCGACGCAGCACGGTGAGCAGCGCGCGATAAGAGCGCTCAGCGCGGTCAAGCTGACCGTCATCGCGCGCGAGCTCCGACAGGGCGCGCAGGATCTCGGGGTTCGCGGGATCGATCTTGGTCGCGGCATCGAGCTCGACCAGGGCGCGTGCGCGATCTCCGATGGCCAGATCCAGTCGCGCCAGATGGTAGTGGACCGGCGCGCGCTCCTTGGGCCTGCGACCCGAGAACGCGTCGATCATCCCGCGAAGCAGCGTGCGCGCATCGTCGAAGCGCTTCGCCGCGCCGAGCGCATCTGCCAGGGCGAGCTGGATGGTGCGATCGTCCGGGTCCAGATCGCGCGCGCTCTCCAGGAGCGGGATCGCGGTGTCGGGCGCGTTGCACCTGCTGACGAGCAGCTCGGCAGCTTCGCGTAGCCGCAGGAGCTTGGTGGCCTTGTCGTGCGCGTGCTGGGCGCCGCCGATCAGGAGGTCAGCCAGGTTCTTCCATGCCTTCTGCGTCTTGTAGATGGACACGAGCCGCGTCCGAACCGCGTCGGCGGCGGGTGAGCGACCGATCTCGTCCTCGAGACGTGCCTTCGCGTTCTCCACGTCACCGGCGGAGAGAAACGCATCCGCGAGCTTGAGCGTGACGTCGGGGCGCTCGTCCTCGAGCGCGAGCTCGCGCAGGCGATCGAGATAGCCTGCGGCGTCGAGCGGCGCGCCAAGGGTCATCGCGATGCGGGCGAGCGCCTCGAGCGCCTCGCGGGATGCGCCCATGCCGATCACGCGGCGAAGGTGGGCGGTCGCGGCGCGAAGGTCCTTGCGCTTGGTCTCGGCAACGCGTGCAGCTTGCAGGTAATATTTGGTGGCGGTGTCGATGTCGGCGGCGGTCTCGGCGGCGTCGGCCTGCTCTGCGTAGAAGCCTTCCAGCTCCACGTCGCGGGCTTCGCGATCGTAGATCTCGGCAAGGCGCGTGATCGTGCGCTCGTGGCGCGGATGCTGACCCAGGTTCTCGCGCAGCGTGGTGATGACGTCCGCCACGTTGCCCAGGGAGTACTGGATCGAGCTCACGTCGATGCGGAGCGAGAGCTTGGAGTCCTCCGACTCGCTCGCGGCGATCTGCTGCAGGCGCAGGCCGATGAGCTCGTCCTTGCGACCGGTGGACTCGTACAGCCCGGAGAGCTTCTTGATGACCTCGTCGTCGCGGCGGTCCTCGTCGAACAGGACGAGGTAGATCGCGATCGCGCGCTCTGGATCGAGCAGGCGCGTGCTGGAGATTTCTGCGGCGCGCATGCGCATCTCGCGCGTGGCTTCGCGCGGGAAGGGGAGCTTGGCGGTCTCGATGAGGAGCGTGGCGACGCGCTCGACGTCGCCCTCGTCGTCGTAGATGGCGACGAGCGACTTGCAGGCACGGTCCACGAAGGTGCTTGGCGAGCCCGGAGTTCCAGCGCTCACGCTCTCCGGCCCGGCCTTCTGCCAGCGCTCCGTTGCCAGCTTCAGCAGCTTGTCGAAGATGGACTTCGCAAGCGCGCGGTCCAGCACGTTGTGGAGCGCGATGTCCGCGGCCTCGGCCAGGAGATCGAGATCGCCGCCCGTGGCCTGCGACAGGCGGAGAAGGCTCTCCACGAGCGGCCGACCCTTCGCGCGCCGTTGCAGCTGAGCAAGCGCGGCGAGGAGCTCCGCGTTGAGCGGGTCGTGGGCGAGCGCCCGCGTGTAGGCGGCCTCGGCTGCGTCGGGATCGCCGCGACGATCACGGTGCCATGCGGCAATGCTCGCTTCCATGTCGCGCAGGATCGCGCTGCCCAGCGTCTCCTTCTCGCGTGCGACGTGCTCGGTGAGGGCGCGGGTCGCCGCGTCCCAGCCGTGTGCGAGCGTGGCGGCTTCCTCGAAGGTCCCGGCCAGGCTCTGCTCCAGCGCGCCGAACGACCGTGAATACTCGGATAGCGCACGGGCAGCGGCGGTCCAGTCGGCAACGCGGCCGGCGACGCGAATGGTCGCGCGCGCGGCCTCCAGATCGCCCGGGGCGCCTTCGCACACGCGCACGTACGCAGCGAGCGCGGCCTGATCCTGGCCCAGCGTCTTCTCCAGAAGCGTCGCCATGCGGAAGCGGACGCCCGAGAGGAACGCGGGCGCCTCGCCTGCGGAGTCGAAGTCACCCGTCACCTGGGAGAGCAGAGCCGCCAGGTCGCTCTCGTTCGTGAGGTCGTTCGCGAGGCGGTAGAGGTCGTCCTCGCTCGGACGGTTCGCTGGGTCGGCGCGGAATGCACGCGTGAGGAGCTCGAACGCGGCTTGCTTGTCTTCCTTCTGCGCCTCGGAGATCTGCGCGGCCTCGCGGAGGATCTCGACGCGGTCGTCCTTGTTGACGGACACGGAGAGGCGGGGCTCGGTGAGCGAGTGCACGCCAAGGAGGTCGCCGGTGGCGCGGTAGCTCGCGAGGAGCACGCGCACGGCGTCCTTCTTCTGGTCGCCCTGCTCGATGAGGGCGATGAGACCCGCGCGCGAGCCCTCGTTCGCAGAGTCCGCGCGCAGTGCGTTCTCGTACGCCTGGATCGCCATCCCCGCGTCGTTCAGGTGCTCGCGGCGCAGATCCCCGAGCTCGCGGAGCAGGCTCGATGCCTGGAGCGGATCCTCGGTGCGACCGCTGGCGCGGTAGAGCAGCGTACCGAGCTCCGGCCATTGGCTCGTGCGTCGGTAGAGGAGGCGCAGTGCCTCCGTGGATTCGTCCGTTTCGCTGAACTCCGTCTCGAAGTCGCGCCATGCAGCGATCGACTCCGCGAGCTCGCCGAGCTCGTCCGAGAGGACGATGGCCACACGCATGCGATCTGCACGCTTCTCTGCGTCGGGCACGTCGGCGGCGGCGCGCCGCTTCCGGGCCAGGATCATCTCGCGCCACTTGGTCGTGCGCTCGAAGAGATCGACCAGGCCGGAGAGGGCCTCCACGTCGTTCTGCTCGATCTCGAGACGACCTTCCCACGCCCAGATGCCGCGATCGAAGTCGCCCAGCTCCGTGGCCAGTCGCGCGGCCTCGCCCAGGACCTTCGCCTTCACGGTGAAGTCGCTCTCGAGCACGCTGAGGCGCTCGAGCACCTCCAGGCGCTCGTGCTTGCGCTCTGCTGCGAAGAGCAACGGCTCGATGAAGCGGCACGCCTCCAGAAGACGGCCTTCGGTGATCTGCGGCGTGCCCAGCACGCGGAACATGAGCTCGATCGCGCGGTCGCGATCTTCCACGCGCTCAGCCAGAACGGCGGCCGCGCGCATGAACATGTCGACGCGAAGCTCTTCGCTGTCCGTGGCCTCGCCGGCCTTCACGAGGACGGCGGCGTACTCTTCCAGCTTGCCGAGGGAGCGAGACAGCGCCGAGAGCTTCGACTGGTAATCCTCGGACTCTGGATCCAGGAGCACGAGGTCGATGCGGTGCGCGAGCGCGCGCTCGTCCTGGGCGAGCACCTCGTACACCTCTGCGAGCTGAAGATGGCGGCGGATGCGCTCCTTCGGCGACTTGATCGCCTCGAGCTCGACCTCGAGCATGCGTGCGAGGTCCGCTTCGCGCCCCTGGACGGCGTACTTCTCCTTGAGCAGGGCGGCGGCGCGCTGGCGAACCAGCGGGCGCTTGGGGCTCACCATCGGGGGCAAGCTCTCCCTTCGAGCCTGGCCTGAGGCCGATTCGGTCCGCGGTGGCTGCAGCGACTCCGCCGACGCGGCCTCTGCCTGGATCGGCGCAACCGCCAGGGTCCGCTCGAGCAGCGCGATCACGTCGACCTTGGCGTCCTTGGTCTCCGCGTCCTGCGAGCGAAGGACGATGTCCTCTACGACACCGAGCGCGCTGGTCGCGTCGCCGACGTCGTCGAGCCAGATCTTCGCGATCTTTGCGCGTGCCTCCTGTGCAGCGACCGGCTCGAGGTCCGCGATGCGCGTCGACAGGAGCGCGATGAGCTCCCGCGGGCGCGAATTTTTCTCGTACAGGCGCTCGAGGGCAGCGGAGAGGCGAACGTTGCCGGGCTTGAGCGCGAGCAGTTGCTCGAAGTAGCTGATCGAGCGGTCAGCGCTGTTGGCGAAGTCCTTCGCGATCTGCGCGACGTCCTCCAGGAGCTGCACCTTGGTCACGTCGTCGGCGGCGGCGGCGATCGCCCGGTCGTAGAGCTCGAAGAGATCGTTCCAGCGCTCCCCAGCGTCGAACACCAGCTTGAGACGATCGAACGCCCACAGGTCGGAAGGGTCGATCTCGAGGACCCGCTTCAGGATCGTGACGACGCGATCCGACGCCTCGTACCATTCCTCGTAGAAGGCGACAGCGCGCTGGCCGAACTCGAGCGCCTGCGCGCGATCCTCGACCACGCTGAGAGCGTGCTCGTAGAGCTCCGCGACAGGATCGGGAGACTCGAGTTGACGGGCGAGCTCCTCGGCTTGATCCCACAGGGTCATCCGCGTGGGCATCGCGCGCGCAGCGGCGAGCACGGCGGCGAATGCATCCGCGTTCTTCCCGCCCTCCTTGCGGAGCGAGATCAGCCGCTCGTACCACTCGAAGCGCGTGTCCTCCGCGACCACGACCTCGCTGCCGACCAGCTTCTCCAGGATGGACGCCCGCGCTTGCGGATCCTCGGCGCCATCCAGCGCGCGCTCGAGGACCTCCACGGCGCGTGCGCGTGTGTCTCGATGACCGAGGAGACGTGCCGCGAGCCCCAGCGCCCGTGTATCGCCCGGGCTGCGCTCCACGACGTCCGCCACGTATGCCATTGCATCCAGCGCGCGCTCCTGGCGCTCGAGGAGGATCGTCGCGAGCTCCAGCTCGACGCCGCTCCTTGCGGAGCCTTCCAAAAGCTCGCGCTGCGCGACGAGCGCGACCACGGCGCCATCCACGTCGCCCTGGGCGATCGACAAGCGGGCGATCGCAGCCGTGGCGTCCACGTTCTGCGGATCGAGGGAGAGCGCACGGCGGTACACGTCGAGCGCACGCCGCGCGTCGCCGAGGACGGTCTCTTCGACCGCTCCCCACGTGAGTAGTGCTGTGGCCTTCGCATCTTCCGCCGCTCGCCCGACCTTCCACTCGGAGAGCCAGCGTCGCGTGGACTTTTCGAGCCCCGCCTTCGGCGTGTCGAGCATCTCCTCGAGTGCGGTGGCTGCCGCTTCGATGCGTGACTCGTCGGTGCCCGGCGTCTCCAGGATTCGGCGATAGGTCTCGATGACGGACTCGCGGAACTGCGGATCGCGGGCCAGCACGCGGGCCTTCGCGAGGCGGACTTCGGAGGCGGTGTGCGCGTCCAGCCCATGATCGAGCGCTTGATCGAGCTCCTTCGCGAATTGCGTGAGCGCGTTGGCCTGCCCCGCCACGCGCTCGAACATGTAGAGGACGTTGTGGTCCGTGGGCGCGAGCGAGAACGCCAGGGCGGCGGAGTCCAGCGCGCCGACCGGATCGGACAGGCGCTCTTCGCGGATGCCGACCACCGTGACCAGGAGGTCAACCTTCGCGCGCGGCGACGGCGCGTGGGCGAGAAGCACGTCGTAGAGCGGAAGGATCTCGGCCCACTCCTCGTACCGCGACAGGATCGCGACGAGCGCGCGTGCTATCTCGAGGTCGTTCGGATCCAGCTTCTGCGCGCGCTCGAACAGCTCTCTCGCGCGTGCATCCTGGCTCATGCCAAGGGCCGTGTCGGCCGCTTGCTTCCAGTGTTCCATCGCCTGTGCGCGCCCTCGGTCGGGTGCGTTCCGCGTGAGCGCGAGGTCGCCGAGGCGCTCGAGTGCATCGATGCGATCCAGCGGATCGCTGCCAACGGCGACGACGCGCTCCAGGACGGCGCGCTGCAGCTCTGCGTCCTTCAGGTGATCGGCCACCTTCGCGACCGTGCCGAATCCAGCGTCGTCCAGCTGGGGATCCTTGAGCAGCGCGAACGCGTGCATGATGGCGCGATCGGTCTGATCATGGAGCGCGGAGGTGAGCGCGAGGTCGGCTCGGGTGATGCGGCCCTCGTCCTCGTCGGCGTGCTCCAGGTGGTCCTCGTACAGATCGCAGAGCGTCTCCCACTGCTCGAGCTCCGCGTAGAGCTCGGTGAGGGCCTTGTACGCCGCGCGGTCCGCTGGATCCTGGCCGAGCACGGCACGGAAGGCCTGGACCGCGGCGGGCTTGTTGCCCAGCTCGGAGCGTTCGATGGTGCCGATGGCGACGAGAAGCTGCTTGCGGCGCGCGGGCTCCACGCCCTGCTCGAGCGCGTTGCGATAGAGCGTGACGCGCTCTTCTGGATTGCCCTGCTCCTGCAGCAGCTCGTCCACGCGGGACACCAGGTCTGCCGACTGCGGTGCGAACGCGAGTGCCCTGCGGTACAGCGCGAGTGCCGGCCCCACTTCGCCAGCGGCGGCGTGTGCCTCTGCCGCGCGCGTGACGACCATCAACTCTTGTGGTGTCTCGATCGCCTTCGCGCCGATCGCGGCGGACAGCGCAGCCGCAAGGCGTTTTGGCTCCACCCCACGCTCCGCGACGGCGACGGTGCGATGAAGCCACTGCTCCACCGCCTCGTCCGAGGCGACGGCCTCCAGAAGAGCGCGACCCGCGAGCTCCAGTGCGCGCTCGGGAGACACCTTCTCCGCGATGCTGACAGCCTCGCCCAGCGCTTCCAGGCGATCGCTGACGATGGCCTGGCTGTCCGCGCGGAGCTCGAGGATCTTGAGGAGGCCGGTCGTGGCGTGCGTGTCTCCGCGGAGGAGGTCCGCGCGGTAGACGGGCTCGAGCACGTCGGCCACGTCCATCTTGTGCTCGGGGCTCGTGAGGAGCCGCTCGAGCGCAGCGCGGCTCGTCTTCTCCGACGGATCGCGATCGAGCGCTTCGCGGTACGCCACGATCGAGCCAGGTACGTCCGAGAGGCGGGTGGCACGAACGGCGCCAAGACGCGCGAGCGAGAGTGCGCCTTCGCGATCGTCGCCGAGCCTCGCTTCGGCTTGCAGGATCATCGCAAGGTCGTCCCAGCGCTTCTGCGCCTCGAGCAGCGGCGCGAGCCGCGCGTTCACCTCACGGTTCGGGCCGAGGCGACCGAGGAGGTCGAGGAGGATGCCAGTTGCGCGCTCCTTCTCCTGCGTCTTCTGCGCGAACATGTCCGCCGCGCGCATGGCCAGCGCGCGAGATTCGTCCTCGGCCGTCGCGTCTTTGCTTCGCTCGCCCAGGACGAACGCGAGCTCCGCCCAGTTCTCGGCCTGTGTGTAGAGCGGCTCCAGTGCTGCGAGCGCGCGCGGTCTTGCGGTGGAGTCGACCAGGTTTCGCCACGCCGCGATCGCCTTCGTGGTGTCTGCGAGCGGGCCCGTCGCCAGCTCAGCGAGGCGCTCGTTGGTCCGAAGGCGCTCTTCCGGATCAGTGGAGAGACCGCCGACCTTCTCCAGCATCTCGGCGAGCGCGCGCTGATCGCCCTCCGCCTCGAACAGCTCTGCGAGCGCGCGCGCCGACCTGAGGAGCGCCTCGGGCGCGGCACCCGCAAGCGCGATCACACCCGAGTGCGTCGCGCGTGCGCGCTTCGCGTCGCCAGAGATGCGCAAGAGGTCCGCCATCTCCGCGGAGATCTTGGAGCGGGCCGGCGCGTCCTTCGCCATCGTGAGGACGCGACCAAGTGTGCGCGCCGCATCCGACGCCTTGGAGAGCTCCACCGCGAGGTCGAAGAACGCCTGCCGCACCTCGTCGTCCGAGGGGTCGATACCAAGGACAGCCTCGAACGATTCGTACGCGCCTGGCTTGTCGTCGAGAGTGTCCTTCTTGATGAAGCCGAGGCGCTTCAGCGGGTCCTTGCGCTTGGGGCCGCGGATGTTCTCGAGCTCGACCTCGATGTAGGGGATCGCGTCTTCGGCGCGGCCCATCGCGATCACCGCGCCACCGAGCGCGGCTGCAGCGCGCGCCGCCAGCGCCTTCACGGTGAGGAGCCGCTCGCCCATGCGCAGCGCGCCCTCATGCGTGGCATCCGCGGCGAGCACCGCCTCTACATGACCGATCGTCCGCTCCGGCTCCTGCAGCTGGTTCGCATACACGTCGATCAGCCGTCCGCGGACCTTGAGCGAGTCCTCCGGATCGGGATTTGCGTCCGCAGCGAGCGTGGTCTCGAGCAGGCGGGCCACGTCCCTGTAGCGGTTTGCGTGCACGTAGCGTGCTTCGAGCGCGTCACGCGCCGTTGCGCTGCTCGGTTCGGCGCGAAGCAGCGCCTGGTACATCTCGATGGCCTTGTCGTCCATCTGAGCGCGCTCGTACAGGATGGCGGCGCGCTTGAAGAGCACCGCCTGGTCCGACTTGGGCTTGTGCGGCGCCACCGCCGCGCACAGATCCGCCAGCTTCTTGTTGGCGTCGGCGTTCGTGAAGAGCGTATCCAGCGCGTCGAACGAGCCCTGATGGTTCGGAGCGGCAACGACGGCGCGCTCGAGATAGGCGGTGGCGCCCACGTCGTCACCGAAGACGTCGCCGAAGAACTGAGCCGCGCGGAAGTAGAACTCGGCAAGAGCTGCCGGGAGGAGCGTCTTGATACGCTTGCCTTGCGAGACGGACTCGTAGGCAAACGCGAGCTCGCTCAGGCGATCGTCACGGCGTGCGGCCTCGTGGAGACGGCCCCAGGTGTCCTCGGGGAGCTGCCCGCGCGAAAGCGCCGTGACCAGCTGTTCGAGGATGTCCTCCTCCGCCTGGAGGGGGGCGTCGAAAGTCGGCAGCGCGGCTGGTGAACCTGCGCGTGGCTTCGAATTCTGGGGCGGCTGCATCGTCGGACGGGCGCTCGGGACGTCCAGCGTACATTCATTTGATGGATGACAGAAGCACCCAGAATGGAACGGAAATCGGCGGGATTTTACCGCTGGGGGGCACCTCGCTTCGATAAGTGACGGCTGCGTGCCTCCGAAAGGCAGGAGATCGCGGTTTTCCGGTCGCCCCTTGCCAGCGCTCGCCGTCCGCGATGGCAGAGAAGCTCCGTGAGGCGATCTTCGGCGCCGGGCTCCTCGCGCTGGGCCGCCAGTCGAAGCGCTCGGTCAGCGGAGAGATCTTCCCCCCGCGCGACGAGCAGCGCGGCGAGCGGCAAGAGACCGCGCGGGCTCGCCGCACCGAGGATGACGGCGCGTGCCGCAAGGCTCGCGGCCTCTGGATGGAGCGAGCGGTCGTCGCTGCCGAGGGCGAGCATGGCGAGCGTCAGTGCGCTTCGCGGGAACGGACGCACGTCACCAGCGGCCAGCGCGAGCACCTCTCGCAGGCGCGTGACGCGCAGCGCGCCGCGTACGTGCTCCGCGATCGCTGCGAGGGAAACATCCGTGAGGCGCAGCGCGGCGCTCGCGTCCGCCCGCGCGGCTGCATCGGGCCCCGAGCCACCCGCGAGGACCGCCTTCGCCTTCAACACCAGAGGGGCGAGCTCTGGATCGTCCACGATGCGCCGCTCCTCTGCCAGCGCGGCCTTCACGCCCACGTCGTTCTGCAGCGACTCCAGCCGCTTCCGCGCGAGCGCGACCGATGCAGGCACCGTGTGCAAGGAGAGCGCTGCCACCACGCGGTCCGCCTCGAGCGGCGTAAGCGCGTGTCCCATGCGGTCTGCATGCGCAGCGGCCACATGCGCCGCCGCTGCCGCGAGCGACGGGGTCTGCCGGGCCACCTCCACGAGCGCCGACAGCGCGCCTGCGCGTTCGAAGCGGCTCTTGGACGCAAGCAGCAAGCGTGCATGTTGCAGCTTTTTTTGCGGCACGAGCAGCGTGGGGTCGATGCTCTTCACGAGCTCGATCGCCGACGCCGCTGTCTCCGGCTCACGTGCGCGCGCACGTGCGACCTCGAGGCCCGCCGCTGCGAACAGCTTCTCGCTGTCCCGGATGAACTTCGCTGCGCTCTTCGACTCGATGCACGACGTGAACGCAGCCAGCGCATCACCCAAAAGGCCGCGCCGCTGGCAGACCCGGCCGAGCGCGTAGCCCACGCGCGGGTCACGCTTTCGCTCGTGCTCGCGGACCAGGATGAGGTGGCACGTGCGCTGGAATCCGCGCGCCTCCAGCCGCGCCGCGGATACGACGACGTCTTCGGCGAGGTCGCCCATGCGCACGAAGCCCCACGACTCCCCAAACGAGAACGCGGCCTGCTCGTCGCCTGCTTCGATGGCGCAGTCGATGCCGCGGAGGATCGCCTGCGCGCGCGTCGTGTCCGAGTCCTGCGAGAGCAGGTTCCGGTAGGCGAGCATGCCGGCCTTGGGACCGGCGGTGCGCCAGATCTTCTCTGCTGCGGCGAGCGCGATCGAGTCGAGGAGCCCCGCCATCAGGCCTTGCGGCCGCCAGAGGCTTCAGTGACGAGGCCAATGCTCGGCAGGCGCTCGATCGCGAGCTCGACGCGATGCAGCTCCGCGTTCAGATCGTCGAGCGACTGACGGAGGGCGACGGCGCTGCCCTCCTCCGCGGGCTTGAGAGACTCGATGCGTGGATTGATCTTCTCGTTCAGCCACGTGGCGATGCGCCCTTGTTCGGCCTGCTGGAGCGCGCGCACCTCCGGCGATGCAGACGGAACCACGTCCGCCAGATCCTTTCCGGCGCGTCCCGTGCGGCTCTTCACGGCCTGGATGCGGCGAAGGAGATACTCCGGATCGTCCGGCTTGCGGCCCGAGACCTCTTGTTGATGCGCGGTCTCGAGGAGCGCCTGCGCCTCGTTGCACGAGCGCCGCCAGCCGCTCGCGTCGCCTTCGTGGAAGGCCGCCGTGGCGCGCTCTTCCAGGCTTCGCACGCGCGACTCCCACTGATCGCGCGACATGGACCCGAGCGGATCCGGTGCGCGGTAGATCACCATCTTGAGCGCATTGACGGTCTCCTCGAAGCGCTCGTATGGCGGCGAGAGGTCGGAGTCACCGCGGCCGCGGAGCTCGTCGATGAGCAGGCGCAGCCGCTGACAGAGCGCCTCCAGCTTGTCGGGGTCGGTCGCCAGCACTTCGGAGATGCCTGCGCGCAGCTTGTTGGACTCCACGCGGTAGTAGTCGCCGTAGCTGCCCCACATGACGCGCCCGGCGGCCTCCGCTTCCGCGAGGAGGGAGTCCACGGCGTCCTGCGACTCGAACCGCGTGAGCTCCGGCCGGTCGACCTTGGCCCACAGTGTCTGGCCGAGGATCTCGGCCTTCGCCTCGATGCGCATGCTCTCGTCGCAGGTGAGCATGAGCGACACGGGCGTGCCCACCGGCGTGTCCTTCGATACCTCCAGCACGAGCGTCTTGATGGGCAGGCGGTTCTGCAAGAGGCGCAGCACGACGGCGCCGCTCTGATCGCCCGTGTACAGCGTGTGCAACGCCGATGTGGGGAGGCCGCTGCCTTCGGGGATGAGGACGCGACGGTCGATGCGGCCGGCGCGCGTTATCTCGATCGCGATGTCCTTCGCGACGACCGATGGTCGCGAGAGCGCAGACGCGCGCGGACGTGCGTCGCCGCGATAGAGCGCAAAGGGAAGCGCGCCCACGGCCTTGTCACCGCTCATGAGCGATAGCAGGAGGCGGTTCTCCGGCTCCGGGCCCAGCGGCACGTCGAGCCTTGCGGCGCCGTCCTCGATCTTCGCGCGTGCCACCGGTTTGTCATCCGAACGCACCTCCACGGAGTCGACCTTGTCCGGCGCGTTCACCGTCACGGCGAGCCGGAGCGATTTGCCCTGACCGACGAGCGGTCCACGGAGCGTGGCGCTGGGACTCGTGGGCGACTCGTCCAGGGTGAGCGTGAGCCCGCCGAGCTGCGCGGCGTGAACGGCAGCGCCGAGCGCCACGCACGTGTCCACTTCGTCCTGGAGGATGGTGTGGTTCTTGGCCTTGTTTGCGAGCGCTTCCGTGACGCGACGGATGACGAGCGGCAGACGCGTGGACCCGCCGACGAGCACGATGTGGTCGATGTCCTCGATGCCGACGTTCGCGGTCTCACGGCTCTTGCCGAGCGCGCGCTCTGCGCTCGTGATGGTGGTCTCCACGAGGCTCGCGACGACGGCGTCGTAGTCAGCGCGGCCGATCTCGCGCTCGAAGCTCACGCTCTCGCCGTTCTTGTCCGTCATGAAGTCCTGCTTGGACACGCTGACGACGTCCTTGCCCGCGAGCTGCTCCTTGATCTCCTGCGCCAGGTTGCGGAGGCGCGAGAAGCGGAACGCGTCATCCGCGTCGTCGCGGATGTGGAGGTCCAGCGCGTAGCCGCCCTTCTCGAGCTCTGTCCTGAGCCACGTGGCGAACGCGCGGTCGAAGTCGTCGCCGCCGAGGAAGTTGTCGCCGTCGATCGCGAGCACCTGGTACTCGCCGCCGAGGCAACGAAGCACGGACACGTCGAACGTGCCGCCGCCAAGGTCGTAGACCAGGAAGTTTCCGTCGCCGAGCTTCTCCTTCCACGTGTGGTAGATCGCCGCGGCCGTCGGCTCCTGAAGGATGCCCAGCACGTCGAGCCCCGCGAGCTCACCGGCCTTGCGCGTCGCCTCCACCTGCGGCGCATCGAAGTACGCGGGCACCGTGATCACGGCGCGCGTGACCGTCATGGTGACGCCCTCGCTCGTGCGCTGCGCCATGAACTCCGACATGTTGGTGCGGAGCGCGGCGAGGATCTTGGACGACACTTCTTCGGGCGACAGCTCCTCCTGGCCAACGGTCACGGTCGTCCTCTGGCCCATCTTGCGCTTGATGGACTCGATGGGGCCCGGGTCCTTGCCGCGTCGCGCGCGCGCGGGATGACCCACGAGCATCGCGCCCGCGCCGCCGTCAGCCTTCGCATCCCACGCGAGCGCGGAGGGGAACGTCTTGCGCCCGAACTTGTCCTCATAGAGCAGGATCTGCGACTCCGCCGGATGCAGCAGTGCGATCTCGGAGTTGGTGGTGCCCAGATCGATTCCCACGGGACGGTCGACGCGCATGCGGGCGAGTCTACCTGCGACCAAGGCGTGCCGCTACGTCGCGCGACAGCTCACGTGCCGACGCCTCCGTGAGGTGGCTTCCATCGTAGGTATGGTAGGCGTCCGGCGTGATCTCCCAGTAGTCGCCGCCGGCCTCGCGGAAGCGCGCCGCGAACGCCGCCTCGTCGAAGTGCGCGAGCCGCTCCTCGAGCATGCGCATCTCCGTCGTCGTGGGCGGACGAAACGCGAACACGCGGATGTTGCGCGCGCGCCACTTCGTGACCTGCGCGAGGAGCTCCGTCTCGAGCGCAGGCTCCACCGCGCCCTCGCGCAGGACGCGTTCGTACTCGACGAGCGCGCCGTTCGGGTTCTCTGGCGACAGTCGTGATGCGACCCAGCCGTCCGCGCGGAAGTCCTGAAAATACAGGGCGCTCGTGCGTGTGGCGGAACCGCCGCCGAGCGCCAACTCTGTCGCGTCGATGGGGCGCAGCGCATCTTCGAGCGGACCCAGGTACTGGCTCTCGAGCCTCTCGCGCGCGGTGCGCCTTCGCTCCGCGAGGAACCCGTTGTCGCGCGCTGCGTGCGATGTGAGCGCGTGCGCGGTGACGCCGAGCACGATGGTCTTCTCCGTGGGGCCATCACCGAGCGAGCGCTCGAGATACGGAAGATAGTCACCGCAGAGGCACGCCGCCGAGAAGCCGAGGTTGCCTATGCGCGAACCAGGCAGCGCCGCGCGCATCTCCTCGGGCGCGAGCCCACGGAACACGCGCGAATCACCCGCAAGCACCACATCGAGCCGGCCCTCCACGCGGGCCTTCTCCGCCCAGAACCGCGCGGGGCTCTCACCCAGGTTCTGCTGCATGGTCGCGGGCGCCGGCCGCAAGCGCGCGACGCCAACAGCGAGCAGCGCCGCAACACCAAGCGCAATCGCAGTCGGCGAGCGCTGAAGGAGGCCTCTGGCAGTTGATTCGGTGGGCATCAGAACTGGAAGTAGATGAAGGCGTTACCGGGGCCGTGGAGATAGATGCAGGATACAATCAATAACCCAACGCCCAGGGGCCGCAGCACGCCCGGTGAGGTCGTGGTCGGTGTCTCTCGGTGAGGACGCCGGTCGCGCAGCGCGGTGATGAGCTCGGTCACGATGCCGAGCAGGAGGAACAAGGCAGGCGCGCGTAGCTGCGACAGGTCCGACGTCATCACGTGCGACGCGGAGAGCCCCAGCATGGCTGACAGGATGGATAGCGCGCCCTTCAAGGTGTGCGCACGGAAGAACACCCATCCGAGCAGCGTCAGCAGGAAGACGAGCGGCGCCGCGAGCACGCGTCCGAGCTGGCTCTTCTGCGCGCGCTCCGGCCACCGTGTCCAGCGCTCCACCGTGAGCCAGAGCGCATGCCACGCGCCCCACGCCACGAACGTGAACGACGCGCCATGCCACAGACCCGACAGCAGCATCGTCACCCAGAGGTTCCGCGTTGCGCTCTTCCTGTTGCCACCCAGAGGCAGGTACACGTAGTCCCGGAACCACGTGCTGAGGGTGATGTGCCAGCGCTGCCAGAACTCACGCATGCTGCGCGCCGTGTACGGATGATCGAAGTTCAGTGGGAACTCGTAGCCCATGAGGCGCGCAAGCCCGCGAGCGATGTCCGAATAGCCGGAAAAATCAGCGTAGATCTGCGCCGCGAACATGATCGTCGCGAGCCAGTAGAGCAGCCCCGACGAGCCGCCCGGCGCGTCGTAGATGGAGGTGACAGCGCGCGCGAGGTTGTCCGCGATGACGACCTTCTTCCAGTACCCGAGCACCATGAGCGACACCGCGGAGAAGCGCGCCTCCGCGGACGGCGCGGTGTGCGTCTCGAGCCGTGGCAGCAGATCCTTGGCGCGGACGATGGGGCCCGCGACCAGCTGCGGGAACATGGAGATGAACGCGAGGAAGTGGAGGGGGTTCTTCGTTGGCTTCAGGGTGCCGCGATAGACGTCGATCGTGTAGCTCATCGACTGGAACGTGTAGAAGCTGATGCCCGGCGGCAGGAGCGCGACGAACGCAGGCACTCCGTCTGCGGTGTGCGTGGGGTGTCCGAGCGCCGCGGTCACCGAGTCCGTCGTGCGTGCTGCGAACGTCGAGTACTTGAAGACGAACAGCGCTCCGAGGTTCACGCCGAGCGAGCACGCGAGCAGCACCTTCTTGTGACGCGGGCTTCTCGCCATGCCCAGGCCGAAGACGAAATCCGAGAGCGCGGTGCCCAGGAGGAGGAGCACGAAGCGCGGATCCCACGCGCCGTAGAACACGAGTGAGGCGATCGTGATCGCCACGTAGCGGCTGGTCGCGCGCCGGCAGACGAGCGGCCATAGCGCGAAGAAGATGGCCGCGAAGGCGAAGAACCCGAGCGAGTTGAACAGCAACTACCGGAGCATACCGGCACAAAAACGGAGTGTGTCATCCGCATCCTGGAGATTCGGCGGCCAAGACGCGCTATGGTGTGGTCCTTCACCTGAAGACCGGGAGCGCCAGTGGGAAATCCGAGCGTCAACAAGCGCCAAAAAGAAAAAAATCGACAGGACAAGCAGCGTGACAAAGAGGTCAAGCGCAAGGATCGTCGTGACGAGAAGGCCCAGAAGCCCGCTGCGGCCGACGGTGTCGATCCGGATATCGCGGGGATCATCCCCGGCCCCCAGCCGCTTCCCGAAGAAGATCCGATGTGAGCATGCTGTGAAGGCCTGAGGGGCCTGAGCATAAGGCCTGAGGGCCTGAGCGGCGTGAGCGCGTGACGTGACGATGTCGCCAAAGCCCCGCTCCCACGTGCAGACAACCCGGAGCGCCTGAACCGGAGCGCCTGAACCGGACCCTGAAATAGAGAAAGCGCGCCGCCCGATGAAGGGAGGCGCGCTTCTTTTGTTGCGAATCTGAACGGACCTCGTATCGCTACGAGCCCACGTTCAGGAGACGATCACCAGCCGCGGTGACCACCGCCGCCGCCGCCGCCGCCGCCGGAGCGACCACCGCCGCCACCGCCGCCGCCGCCGCCGCCGCCGCCGCCGCCGCGGTTCTGACGCTCTTCGGCCTCGTTGACCTTGAGTGCGCGGCCGTCGAACATGGCGCCGTTCATCTCGGCCATGGCCTTCTGCGCGTCGCTGGAGCTGCCCATCGTGACGAAGCCGAAGCCGCGCGAACGGCCGGTCTCGCGATCCATGACGACGTGGACGTCGGTGACGACACCGACGGCCGCGAAGCGCTCACGGAGCGTGTCCACGGTTGCTTCGTACGAAAGGTTGCCCACGTAAAGACGATTTCCCATGACTGTTTCTCTTCTCTGAAATCCGGCGCGAAAGTGACCCAGGTCCAAGGTGCCGTTTGCCGTTTTGGATGGACGAGGTTCGTGGGAGAGTTCCCACGATCCTCACGGTGACGAAACGCGCAGTGCCGATCCCAATACGAGAGAGAGAGCGTCGAAAGCGAGAACGTAGCGTGAGACAGGGCGGAACATAGCTCGTTACCAGAGGAGCGCAAGCGTTCGATCGAGATCGAGTCACGAGCGCGGGCTGTCCTGGCGAGGTCTGGACTCTCGCAAGTTCAGCTGTCGTGTTTGCGAGACGGCTGGGACATTTCTCTGGTGCGGCGATCGCCACCTCCCAGGGCCTTCGTTCGATGGGGGTGGAAGCCCCGGCCGCCAAATCATCATGAGACTCAATGCTTGGGGCCAATGTGGGACACCTTGCGCATATAGGCCCACACGTTGCACCAGGTAGGCGCATGAAGCTCTCCGCGATCCCCGCACTCGCCCTGATGCTCCCCCTCTGTCTCCTTGCTTGCTCCGATGGTGGCGACAGCGAGCCCCTCGTCGAAGGCGATCCGGGCGAGCCGAGCGCGCTGCTCGCGGACGGCACGTCGTCCGTTTCCTGCAGCTCCGAGAACGCGCAAGCACCCGAGTGCACGAAGATGGCCGCGGACATCCAGGCGGCGGTCGACGACATGCTGGGCCCCGATGACGGTGTGCAGACGAGCGATGACTCCGACCTCGCGCTCGACAACACCGGTTCTGGTTCTGGCAGTGGCAGCGGCAGCGGCAGCGGCTCTGGTGGTTCGGGCAAGGGCTCGGGCTCGGGCGGCGGCGGCAAGGGAAGTGGCTCGGGAGCAGGAAGCGGCAGCGGCGCAGATCCCAGCGCTGCGAGCCCCAGCACCACACGTCACGCGATCATCGCGCGCGCTCAAAAGTGGGTCGCGGCGAAGGTGATGTACAGCCAGTCGAAGTACCACGAGGGTTTCCGTCAGGACTGCTCCGGCTTCGTCAGCATGGCGTGGCAGATCTCCCCGAACCTCAACACTGCGAGCTTCGCGCCGTACTCGCACGCGCAGTCCTCGCAGCTGTCCGACCTGAACCAGCTGCTGCCAGGCGATGCGCTGAACATGCAGCCGCGCGGCCACATGTTCCTCTTCGCAGGCTGGGCGAACTCGGCCCACACGTCGATGTACATCTACGAGGAGTCGCACACGGGCGCGCCGGCGCTCTACAAGGCCGTGGGCAAGAGCTACTTCAAGAGCTTCATGCCGATCCGCCGCAAGGGCCTCTGAGCGCGCGACTACTTGAGCGCGGTGGGCAGCTGCGAGATCGCGGCACGCACCGCGCTCCGCATCATCGCGTGATTCTCTCGAGCGTTCGCCGCGGTGGTGCTGCCGAGCGGTGCACGCGCCCGTGTCTCGATGGTCGCGATCAGTGACTCCTTGCGCGTGTCGCGCACGAGCGCGGTGACCACGCACGACGGCTCGGGGCTCTCCGGAGTCGGCGCGACGCGAACGAGCGTGACCGACACGACGTTGCGTGACGATGCGGGCAGGCTCGACAGGTCGAGCGTCGCGAGCGCGCTCATCGCCTCTTGCCTCACCTCGTCCGGGCGGACCTCGTTGCTCGCGCTCGAGAAGATCTTCACGTCGCCCATCGCCAGCACCTTGGGCTTCTGAGGCGCGTGCCCGTCGGTGTGGACGACCTCCGCGCCCGAAGGCGTGGTGGTGACCATGTTGAGGAGAGCAAGCGCGGCGGCGAAAAGGAGCGGATGTGTGCGCACGGCCGCCGATGAGCGAGGACCATACCTGCGTGCAAGTTTATACACGATTGATATCATTGATATAATTATGACGGATGTGAGGGCGGCGCCAAGCAGCTGGTGGATCAACGAACCACCCACGCAAGCCCCTCACGCTTAACTTGTTCGCTGCCGTGGACGTTGGCAGGACATGCCCATCGACCACCCCCCCGCGGAGCCTCCGCCGTTCCTCATCGTCGAGGACGAGGCGCAGGTGATGGGCGTCCTCCGCCGCATCCTTGCGCCGTACGCCGAGATTCGATGCGCGTCCTCGATCACCGAGGCGCTCGATGCGCTCGCAAGCAACTCCGCATGGAGCGGCTTCGTGATGGACCAGAACCTGGGTGACGGTGACGGTCTGGACCTTCTCGCGATGGTGCGCAACCACCATCCCGAGGTACCCGCGTTGCTGTGCACCGGGCAGCTCGATGTCGGCATCGTCAATCGGGCATTCGATCTCGGGGCGGCCTACGTGTGCAAGCCGGTCGAGGTCGAGAGGCTCCGTCGCTTCGCCGCAGACGCTCTCGGCACGTCGTCGACCGACGAGAAGTCTGCGCCTCGCTCCGAGATGTTCACCGCCGTCGAGCAGCTCGCGCGGCATGCCCGCCTGAGCAAGGCAGAGGCCGATCTGGTCAACGCCGTGCTCACCCGCGTTCCGCGCGAGCAGTACATGAACGAGCAAGACATCACCGACAACACCTACAAGACACACGTCCGGCACGTCTTGAAGAAGACCGGCTGCAAGACGCTCGCCGAAGTACGCGAGGACGTTCTCGTCGTCGCTGCGAAGCGCCTGCGAACGGGCTAATAGCCAGCGGCCTTCCAGGAGGCGGTGAAGGCGCGTACGAGCTCGCTCGCTACTTGCTGCGCCTTCTTCTCGTCGTCCGGGTAGTCGAGCTCGCGATAGAGGCGTGCAAGGCGCTCTGCCTTGCTCACGCCGAGCGACTCCGCGAATAGGACCGTCGCGTGCGCCAGGAAGAAGAGCGAGTAGCCGCGCGGCGCGCGAGGCATGGCCTCCGTGGAGAGCTGGAAGCTTGCCCACGCGAACGCGAAGTACGGCGCGACCATCGAGACGATCGCGTCGTCGTGCTTCGCGAGCCCAGCCCGCGCATCACCCACCGTCTCTATGCCCGACAGCGCCAGCATGCGAAGGAGGTACTCCGGGAAGAACGGCTCCGTCCCCAGCTTCTTTCCCATGGCCTTCGCGATCCGGTGATCGAGCGCGCGCGCCTCCGGCATGTCGAGGAGCGACGCCAGCGAGAGCCGGTCGAGCGCGACCGCGCCGGAGTTCTCTTCGATGCGCTGGGGTAGCGCGTGCGCGTAGCTCTGGAGGTCGTCGCGGATGCGCGCGAACTCCTGGTCGGCCAGCTCGAGGAGCCCCGCGAGGCGCACCAGTCGGCGCTGCACGTGCTTTGGCATCTGCGCCTCTGCCTTGTAGCCGAGGTCGTGCTCGATCTCCGCCCACGCGTGCTCGAGCAGCGTACGCACCTGGACCTCGCAGCGCGCGCTCTCCGGCAGTGCGCCGTCCGCCGCCATGTTGCAGACGTAGTGGAGCGAGCTGTAGCCGAAGGCGGAGGTCTCTCGTCGCCGCCGCTTGTCCGTGGAGTTGGCGAAGTCCACAGGCCAGTGCGCCTCCACCAGGCGACCGACACGATCGACGTCGTCCTCGAAGTAGGTGATCACGCGGAGCCCCACGAGGTCCGTGACGTCCCACAGCGACTCGTACGTGCGGTCCGGGCGCGCCAGCTTTCCTTCCAGGCTCTCCGCGGACTTCACGCGCGCCGTGACCGAGTGGATCTTGAGCAGCGGCTCGCGCAGAAGCAGCTGCACGAGCTCCTCACGTAGTGCCTCGGCGCGCGCGACCAGCATGGGCGCATGGCCTTCCAGCTCCGCGGTGCGCGGGTCTTTGCGCTTCTGGGGGTCGGGCGGGATACTCATCCGCTTACTCCGTCACGAGCGCGGTCCACGCGTGCACGGACGCGCCGAGCGTCGAGTAGACGGTGAAGGCGTGCGCGCCAGGGAAAACGCTGGACTTGCCGTGAACGGACACAGTGAGGTGCAGTTTTTCTCCGTTCACGCCGGACGTGCGGTCCCATGCGAACGAGAGCGTCTTGTTGTCGCCCAGGTCGGCGAGCGCGTCGCGCGCGGACACCTTCCATGGGCCGCTCGTTGCCTGGTCGCTGTAGAGGTCGACCTCGACGACGCGGCTCTCACCCACGGGGATGCGCACGCTCTTCGACGTGAGCGACCCGCGGCCAAAGCCCATGGGCAGCTTGACCGTGTCCACGTCCGGCAGCACGGGCGCGCTGGTGAAGAACGGCGTGCCCAGAGATGGCGCGCACGGATCGTGGCCCGCCGCGGCCTGCGCGTTGGACCACGTGCGCTGCACCGTCAGCCCCAGAGTCATGTCCATGTAGAATGCATCCGGTTCGGGAACGCACAGGTCGCCGGACTCGCCGCCTCCGCCAAGCGTCCACACGAAGTGATCGTCGTCCACGTTGCCGTATGCAGTGTCGGCGCCCGCGCTGGTCGTGGGGAATGGATCGGTGACGGCCTCCACCAGCTCGTGGCTCAGCGCGCCCGTGACCTCTTGCACGCCCTGCAGTCCGCCGAAGCCGGTGCACGTGGGGAGCACGGCGTACGCGAACGTCTTCACCATGCCTCCGACCTGCGCGGCGATGTTGGAGTGGTAGCCGCCGAACGAGCTGCAGCTCTGGCTGCCTCCGGACGTGATGGTCGTGCTCGCGGGATAGAAGAACGTGTAGATGGTGTTCGTGTCGGGGAGGCCGAACGCGCTGGCGATGAGCTGGTCGTGGAAGAACGTGTCGATCTCCGCGTCGCTGATCTTCGCGGGCGCGGGGCCCGTGAGCTCCTTCGACGAGACCCACGCGAGCGGTCCGACGCCATACTCCGCCGTGGCCGCGGCCCAGTACGTGGACGCGCCGAGCGCCGGGCCGAACGCGTCGAGCGCGGTCTCGTGGGGGTAGCCTGGGTAGTAGAGGAACATCACCTTGGGCGTCGTGAGCACCGGCCCGCCCTTTGCGTTCGTGAGCTGCGGTGGCGCAGGGTGCGGCGCAGGATAGACAGTGGACGGCGCGCCGTTGTCGAGCGGCGGGCCGATGTCGCTCGCGTCCATGCTGGATGCGTCGGCCGAGCCCTGCGATGCGTCGGCGGACGCGTCCGCCTCGGCGCTGCCGTCGTGCGACGAGCCACACGCCGCGAGGAGAACGCCGGCTCCGAGCACGAGCGTTCCCAGCAGCGAGGCAGGCACGCGGGGGGAGGTCATCGCCGGGAGTATCCCACGGCGAGGCCAATTTGCCGCTAGTTCTACTGTGGGACGTAGCGCCCCAGTGCCGCGTTCGCCGTCGAAGCGTGCGCGCGGCAGCGTGAAAAGCGCGGCGGGGCCGCTGCCAGGGCCGCTGGAGCATCGAAGGGACGCCCAGCGTCACTCGCTGCCTTTGGCCAGTGGTCCCCGGTTCCGCCGGGTATGGTCCCGTTGCCACGGTTCGACTGCTCCGCGCATTCGGTCCTGGGACCGCGACATCCCGCTGGCAGCGCTGCTAGAAAGCGCCTCGCGTGTAGAGTACACGCAACCCGTCGCGGCGGACCTGGTCCTTCTTGCCGATCCACATGCCGCCTCGCTTCTCCGACGGCCAGCACGAGGCGGCGGCGTTCTTGAGCGCGTTCTCGAAGCGCATCGCGTCGCCCTCCGTGTCCCAGACCGTGCTCCAGGACAGGGACAGCTCCGAGCCGCTGCGCTTCGCGACGACATAGCGGTCCCCGCCCCAGCCCCAGCCGTCCACGACGGCGGTCTTGCCGCAGCGACCGAGCAAGAGGCGCGTGCGCAGCTCCCCCCACGTCCCCTCCGCGAGCTTCTCGGAGCCGGCGGGCGGCGCGGGTGCTTCCACGGTGACGGGCTTCTCGCCCGCGATGAACTTCTCCGGGTGAAGGATCTGCTCCGTGCTCTCGGGCGGGCTCGCGAACGCGTGATCGATCGCGGGGAAGCCGCCATGCTCGTAGAGCTTCGCGACGAAGATCATCCCGTCCATGTATGCGGACATCGTCTCGCTCCACCGCGGCTCGCGCGTAGCGATCTCCGGCACACCCAGCGCGCGCGCGAGCTGGGCACGAGGGTTCGTGCGCACGACGAACACGGCATGCTCGAGGCGCTTTCCCGGATCCGTGTTCTCCGCGGAGGCCGCGTACAGCTCGCGCACGACCATCGCGTCGCCCTCGTAGAGCGACTTCAGCGCGAGCGCGTGGTCCTCGTCGCGCTCGTCGCCGTCGGGCATACCGAACGTCTGGTCCTCCAGCGCGTGTGCGAGCTCGTGAACCAGCACGCCACGCTCGCTCGACGGCGGCAGACCCTTGCGAAGATAGAGAGCGTGCGCCGAGAAATCGTAGAGGCCCAGGTACGCACGCTGGCTCGGCGGAGGCAGAGCCCGCGGGTCGTGGCGGATCACACCGAACGCGACGTACGTCGACACGGTCGCGACGTCCGCGGGAGGAAGCGCAGTGCGCTGACGAAAGGTCTCCTCGTCCACGGTCTCGACGCGGAGAGCCGCCTTGCGAGTGACGTGACGGAGCGTGGCGATCTCGTCGGCGAGCCGCTCCTCGTCGGTGGTAGGGGGAGGGGGAAGGATCGGGCCCGAGGTCGAGGTCGAGGTCGAGGTCGAGGTCGAGGTCGAGGTCGGGGTCGAGGTCGGGGTCGAGGTCCTCGTCCCCACTGCACCTGGCGTTGCTGCTCCGCACGCGACGGCGAGCCATGAGGTCACGGTGAGGAACCCGAGTCTGCGGCTCACGAGAGGATGATACCCACGTCTGGGTGACATTCTTTGGTCTACCGCTCATGGTAGGGTTGTCCCATGCACAAGGGGACCTCCAGAGCTGCGCGCGTGATCGTCGTTGCCGCCGTCGTTTCGGCTTCTTTTCTCGTGGTGGCGTGCAAGAAGCCGCCGGTCGCTGGTGCTGCGTGCAAGACGGCCGGTGAGGTGCAGTGTCTCGACAAGCAGACCGGCCTCTTCTGCATCCAGGGCAAGTGGGAGGCCCTTGCGTGTGAGGGCCCGACCGGATGCATGACGGTCGTGGGCGAAGGCAGCTGCTCGCACAGTGAGTACAAGGTCGGCGAGGGATGCCTCGAAGAGGGCAAGCCCGCGTGCTCGGGCGATCGCAAGTCGATGATCAAGTGCGAGACGGGTCACTGGAAGCTGATCGACGCGTGCAAGGGCGCGCTCGGATGTGTCTCCAACGTGGAAGGCACCAAATGCGATCTCGGCGCGAGCGCCGTGGGCTCGCCATGCACCAAGGAGAACGAGGGCAACGCCGCCTGCACCGAGGACAAGAAGAACCTGCTCCTCTGCAAGAGCGGCAAGATGACGCTCGGCGCCACCTGCAAGGGCATGCACGGGTGCCGTCAGCGCGGAACCGAGCTCGAGTGCGACGAGACCATCTCGGACCTGGGCGACACCTGCGACTCGAGCGAGTACGAAGGAAAGTTCGCCTGCTCCACCGACAAGAAGACCAAGCTGGTCTGCAAGAACAACAAGATGGTCAAAGACCGCGCCTGCAAGTGCTCAGTCATGATCGACAAAGTTAGCTGCGATTAAAACGGCGAGGGCGGCGCTTTCTCATCAGGGTCAGCGCCACTGCGCTCACGATGATCGCGAATCCCGCTCCGCTCTCGTTCGGGGTCCCCCTTCCAGTGAAGCAGCCGCTGCCGCTCTTGTTCTGCGCGTTGGCTCTGGCGGCGTCTTCGGGGTTGCCCGTGCCCACCACGCGGCAGTCCTGGTAGATCGGACACTGCACGTGTAAGGTCTGCGTGACCACGCGGATGTTCGTTAGCTCCGTCTGGTCGGCGGACGCTCTGAGGACGAGGTCGACGTTCATCGCGGCATGGGCGATGTCGGACCGCATCCGTGTGACGCGAACGGTGGAGCCATCGAGACCGCCGAAGAGATGCGCGATGTCGTCTGCGCGGACCTGCGCTGCCGTCTCGGTCGTGCCGCCATCGGTGCCGGCGTCGGGGTCGCTCGTGGTGACGGGCAGGTAGTCGTCCTCCGCCTTGCCTGCGCCGCCACCGAAGAAACGTCCGCCGGCAAGGATCACGCTCGAGATGCGCTGGGTGTTGAGCTCGAGCGAGCTCTCGATCTCCCAGGCCTTGTTCTGCATCGCGGCTTCCTTCTGCGCGCGCAGCGTCGTGTAGTTGCTCTGCGATGTATCGAAGTCCCAGACAAGCTCTGCGTCCTGGATCCGAAACGAGGGGAAATTCTGCGGCTCGTAGCGACCCTGGCTCACAACCCAGAGCGTGATGCCCACCGTTGCGCCAGTGCCCACGGACGCCATGCGGAGCGGCAGTGACAGGTTCGCGCCGGTCGAAGTGATGCGCACCGGGCGCATCGCCTGAATGCCCTGATTCGGCAAGAGCTTCATCGCGAGGAAGTCGAAGCCCTCCTTCACGTACGCATCGATGATCGGCTGTTGCGCGGCAGGGATCTGGAATCCGTTGTCCGAGAGCCACGTGGCGAGCACGCTCGAGTCCGTTGCGTGGAGCTGTACCGTTGCGTAGGGACCGACGTTCTCTGCCTTGGTGACGGACACGCTGCCCGCGTCCGTATCAAAGACGGCGCCGTCGAACGACCCCAAGCCTGCACACTCGGCGGGCGGACCTGGACAACCCGTCGGTGGCTGCGCGACCGTCGTCGCCGTGAGGGCGTCGAACGACGCGAAGAGCACGTCTGCGCTGAGGCCTACGTCGACGGTGCCCTTGATCGGCAGCACCCACGCGAACGACCCGGGATTTCCCGCGTAGCGAATCTGATCATAGAGCGTGGTCTGTTGCGGCGAGACCGAGAGGAGCATGCGCTCATCCGTGATGTCCGAAGTCACCTGTGCCACGCACCCGCCGCAGGCCGCCGCGCGTGGCGCACCCGTCGTTGCGAGTAACGCCACGGACGTCACAAGACTCGTGATGAAAGCTAGTCGATTCACGTTCCCTCCGATCAAAGCAAAGCAACCGCTCCTGGATGGTAGCGGACGACGCTTTGAGGGAAAGGGCGGCGAGCGCGGGTGATTACATGCGTTCAGTCCTCAGACCGCGCACTCTCCTTCCGAGGTGATCGGAGCGAAGGCTGCGGTTTCTCCGAGGTCGATGAAGTCTTCGGGTTGGGCGTTGGACTTGTCGAGCTTCTCCAGGTCCGCGAGCTCCTTCTTCACGACGGCGATGTCGACGCGTCCCAGGAATGTGGTCATCGTCTCTTGCTCGCTCTCGCGCTCTCGTTCGTAGAGCGCGACCAGCTTGCGGATCGCGGAGGGGACGCGTCGCGCGGGGACCTTCGCTGCCAGGCGGCCGAAGCGTGCGACCTCGCCAGAGGCGTCTCCGCCGATTGTCAGGAAGTACTGCGGTACGGGCCTTCCCTCGACCTTGCGGAGTCCGCCCTGCAGTCCGATGCCGGCCACGTGATGCAGACCGCAGCCGTTCGGGCACCCCGATACGCGCACCTCGAGGCCCTTCGCGCGATCGAGGAGCGCCAGATCATTCTCGAGCTCCTCGTTCACGAGCGCCGCGACTCCGCGTGACTGAGTGACTGCGAGCTTGCAGGACTCCGCGCCGGGGCAGCTGCCCACGTCCGCGACCGACACGGGGTCGGGCCGGCCCAGGCCGATGCGATCCAAATGCGTGTAGAGTGCATCCACGTCCTCCGTGGGGACCCAACGCAGCACGACGTTCTGCGTGGCCGTGGTGCGCAGCTCACCATCCGCATACGCCTCTGCCAGACGCGCGAGAACGCGCCACCGCCCCGACGACACATCGCCGAGCGGCAGAGTGACGGTCACGATGGAGAACCCGTGCTGCCGCTGCGGAGCGACGTTGGTCCGGAGGAAGCGCGCCCGCGTGGCCTCGCGCTTTCGGTCGACGATGGGCAGATGACGCGGCACGATTCCCGGGCCCTTTACGCGGTCTGCGCCGAGCAGCGCGTCTATCTCCTGCGTGCTCGGAACGGCTGTGCGCGCCGCGGGCGCCGCGGCCCGCGGGGGACGCGATGGGTCGAACGGGAGACGCAGTGAGCGCGCCTTCGCAGCCTCGAAGTGCGTCAGGAACTCTGCGTGGAATGCGTCCCAGCCCATGCTCTTCACCAGGAACTTCATCCTGTTCTTCTGGCGGTGCTCGCGATCACCGCGCGCGTGGAACAGGGCAAGCAACGCCTCTCCCACCGCGAGGATGTCCGTCGCGGGGAGCTCCGCGAAGAGAAGGCGCCCGCTCGCGACCATGGTGGCCGTTCCACCGGCGCAAACGACGCGGAAGCACGGCGTGTCGGACGCGCCCCATCGCGCGAAGAAGCCGATGTCGTTGATGGCCGCAAACGAGTGATCGCGCCCGCCGCCAGAGAACGCGACCTTGAACTTGCGCGGCAGCGTGGAGGACAGCGGGTGCCGGAGGAAGTGTCGCGTGAAGGCCTCTGCGAAGGGCACGGGATCGAACACCTCGTCGTCTGCCACACCGGCGGTCGCGCTGGTGGTGACGTTGCGAACGGAGTTGCCGCACGCCTCTCGCGTGGTCAGACCGGCGGCATCGAGCACGCCCATCGCCGCGCCGATCTGGTGGAGCGGGATGAAGTGGAACTGCACGTTCTGCCGGGTGGTGACGTGCGAGAAGCCGCGCGAGTAGGTCTCCGACACGTGCGCTACCGCCTGCACCTGCGCGCTCGTGAGGATGCCCTGCGGGATCTTCACGCGCAGCATGGAGAGGTCGCCCTCTTGCCGCTGTCCGTAGGTCCCAGATACGAGGCGGAAGGCCCGCCATTCGTCGGGGCTGATCTCGCCGCTCTCGAATCGCGCGAGGGTCGCCAGAAACGTGTCGATTTCACCCGCGCTGGCGAACGAGTTGCGCGCCACACCAAACTCTTGCTGGCTCATGCGATGACTCCTGCTCTTCGATTCTCGAACCTGATCTCACGAAGCCCACTGGCAAAGCGGACGGTCTCTCCGAGGACGAGCACACCCGGCGGTCCTTCCGGAATGACCGCATGCGGGAGCTCTTGAAGCGTTCCGATCCAGGTCGCCGCCGCGTCCGTGGAGGCGCCGCAGAGGATCGCGGCAGGATGTGTGGGCGAGAATCCGTTCGCGATCGCGAACGCGGAGATCGCCGCGCGCGCGTCCAGCGCCATGAGCAGCACGATGGTGACGTCCTGTGAAACCAGGCGAGGGAGCAGCGACTCGTACGCTTCACGCGGCGTGCCTGTGAGCACGACACAGCCGCGCGAGACACCCCGATGCGTGACGGGGATGTTCGCGAGCAGCGGGGCGGCGAAGGCGCTGGTCACGCCAGGGACCACGCTGACGGAGACACCTGCCTCCGTGCACGCCAGCATCTCTTCGCCGCCGCGACCGAAGACGAACGGGTCGCCGGCCTTCAGGCGAACCACGCGCTCACCGCGACGCGCAAAGCGGACGAGCAGCTTGCCGATCGTCTCCTGCGAGACCGCGTGGCGATTGCGCCGTTTGCCTACAAAAAGCCTGCGCGCGCGCCCTGCGAGATCGAGCACGCGTGGGTCCACGAGCGCGTCGTAGAGCACCACGTCTGCCTCGGAGAGCACGCGGGCTGCGCGCATCGTGAGGAGCTCAGGGTCGCCAGGGCCTGCGCCGACGAGCGTGACGTGGCCGGTCATATCGAGCTCCCATTCGCAGCGGTGTCGCCGGTCCATGCTCGCGGCTGCGGGGCGTACATTGCGTGAAGCGCGGAGAGGAGGAGCGGTGTTCGCTCGGACAGCGGAACGCCCTTCTCCTTCAAGGACGCGCGGAGCGACTCCGCAGTGAGTCGCCACTCCGCGAGATCTTCCGGCAACACGGCGTCCACCGCGCGTCGAAGCAAGGCGACGAGCGAGGGCGCGCGTCCGGATGAAGAGAACGCGATCGACACGCCGCCGCGCTCCAGCACCGCAGCCCCGTATGCGGTGCACGCGTCCGGATCATCCACCGCGACCACGAAGCGATGCGTTGCGTTCCCGGCAGCGAGCACCTCGCGGTTCACCTCCGGCGTCGCGGCGGCCACGACGAAGAACACGTCGCTCACGTCGCTCGCGCGGAAGGCTCTGCGCTCGATCGCGACGGGCACGTCGTCGAACGCCGCGGTCACATCCACCGCGACGACGCGGACCTTTGCGCTCGCGGCGAGAAGCGCGCGCGTCTTCTCCAGTGCGACGGGCCCTGCGCCCACGACCAGCACGGGCAGTCCGTCTAGCCTCAAAAACAGCGGGAAAAGCGCGCTCATTTGGTCTTTTTTCCGTGCAGGCCGCACTCCTTGTGCTCTGCGTTCTCCCACCACCAGCGACCTGCGCGCGCGTCCTCGCCTGGCTGGATCGCGCGTGTGCACGGCGCGCAGCCGATTGACGGAAAGCCACGTGCGTGAAGCGCGTGCGTCGGGATGTCGCGCTCCTTCGCGCGCGTCCACACCTCTGCCTCCGTGAAGCTGGTGAGCGGCGACAGCTTGAGGATGCCGCCGTGCGCGTGGTCCACCTCCACCGGCGAGATCTCTGCGCGCGTCACCGACTGCGCGCGCCGGAGCCCGGTCATCCACGCAGAGGCCTTCGCGAGCGCGCGCGTCAGGGGCACCACCTTGCGGACGCGGCAGCATTCCTTGCGAGCGTCCACGCTCGCGTAGAAGCCGTTCGTGCCCTGCGTGTTGACCAGGGTCTCCACATCCAGGGCAGAGGGCGCGTAGACGGAGATCGGAAGCCCGTAGCGATCACGCACGCGCTCCACGAGATCGAACGTCTCTTGATGGAGACGGCCGGTGTCCAGCAGGAAGACGGTGGGCTTGTCCTTGCGGTCGTGCGCTGCAGTCGCCACGGCGTCGAGCACCACGATGTCCTCCACGCCGAAGCTGCACGCGATGGTGAGCGAAGCGCCGAAGGTTGACACGGCCGCTTCCACGAACGGGTCCAGGCCCGCGTCGGCCGCGAGCACGAGCGCCTCGAATGCGGAGCCGTGCTGGGCGCCGTGGTGCGTCGCGCTCACTGCCTTCGGATGCGCGGTCACGGATGCACCGCCGTGGTGGTGGCGATCGCGTCGCGCGTGCCCGCATCCGATGAGCTCGCCTCCGGCGCATCAAGCGCATCAATCGTCTGTCTGCGCTTCGCTAGCTTCCGGTACCAGATGACCTGCGCGAGCAGCGTGCACCGGAGCACGAGCCCGACCATGAAGCCGACAACGAACACCGGCTGGTGCGACAGCACCGAGTAGGCAAGCGCGAGCACACGCCCCGCCGCGTTGAGCGAAGGGAAGAAAAGACTCACGTCGTCCGCGCGTTTGATGCGGAACAGGCGCGCGATCTGGGGAACGTATGACGCCTCGATTGCCACGATGCCAAGGGAACCTAGAAACCACCACATGTCAGCCTTGCGCGCTTTCCGAGGCTGAATTAAAGCCTCTGGCAGAACATCCGTTATAACGGATGTTCGTTATAGCGGACAGATGTCCGTGATGCTAGACAAACCGCATGGCCTTTACGAACGCACGCTCTCGAAGCCTGCCGCCCGCGCTCGCCGCTCTAGAGGAAGAGTCCATCCACACGATCCGCGAGGTGGTCGCCGAGCGTGAGCGCCCGGTCCTGCTGTTCTCGGGAGGCAAGGACTCCATCATCCTGCTGCACCTGTGCGCGCGCGCATTCGCAGGCGAGAAGCTGCCGCTGTCGGTCATGCACGTGGACACGGGCCACAACTTCGAAGAGGTGATCGCGTTTCGTGATTCGCTCTGCGCGTCGCTCTCGGTGCCGCTCATCGTCGCGAGCGTGCAGAGATCGATCGATGAGGGACGCGTCACGGAAGAACGCGGGCCTCGCGCGTCCCGCAATCGATTGCAGAGCGTGACCCTCCTGGACGCGATCGCGGAGCACCGCTTCGACGCTGCGTTCGGTGGCGCACGGAGAGACGAGGACCGGGCGCGCGCAAAGGAGCGCGTCGTGAGCGTCCGCGATGAGCTCGGCGGATGGGACCCGAAGAACCAGCGCCCCGAGATGTTCGACCTCTACAACCTGGACGTCGCGAAGGGCGGGCACCTGCGCGTGTTCCCGATCTCCAACTGGACCGAGCTCGACGTGTGGAGCTACATCGCCGCGCGCGACCTTGGCGTTCCGGACATCTACTTCGCGCACGAGCGCGAGGTGTTCGAGCGCGACGGCATGCTCTACGGCGTCACGCCCTTCGTACAGCGCACCGCCGCGGAGAAGGCGTTCACGGAGACAGTACGCTTCCGCACCGTGGGCGATGCATCGTGCACCGGCGCAGTGCGGTCCTCCGCGCGCACGCTGTCTGAAGTGCTGCAAGAGGTGCAAGACGCGCGGGTGACGGAGCGCGGCGCCACACGTGCAGACGACCGCGCCACGGATGCAGCGATGGAAGACCGAAAGAAAGAGGGATATTTTTGATGAGCACGCACTCCGATCTTCCGCTTCGATGCGCGACCGCCGGCAGCGTCGATGATGGCAAGAGCACCCTCATCGGTCGTCTGCTCTTCGACACGGACACCATCTTCACCGACCAGCTCTCCCACGTGACGGACGTGAGCGCGCGCCAGGGAAAGGCCGAAGCTGATCTGTCGCTGCTCACGGACGGGCTCCGCGCCGAGCGCGAGCAGGGGATCACGATCGATGTGGCCTGGCGCTTTGCGACCACGCCGCTGCGCCGCTTCATCCTGGCAGACGCTCCTGGACATGTGCAGTATACACGTAATGCGCTCACCGCTGCTTCCACTGCGGACGTGCTGCTGGTCCTCGTCGACCCGACGAAGACAACGGACGTGCTGCTTCCGCAGACGAAGCGGCACCTGGCTGCGGGCCTGTTCCTGGGTGTGCCGAACGTGGTCATCGTGGTGAACAAGATGGACGCGGTGGGCTTCTCGCACGACGCGTTCGTGCGTGCGCGTGAGTGGGCGTCCGAGTACTCGTCCCGGAGTCCGCTGACAGCTGGGCGTCCGCGCACTTCGCTCTCGTTCTTCCCGGTGAGCGCGCTGTCAGGAGACAACGTGGTGCGTCCGAGCACGCGCATGCCCTGGTTCGACGGGCCAACGCTCTACGCGCACCTCGCAGAGCTCGAGACCACCGCGCGGAGCACGAGCGAAGCGCGCTTCTCGGTGCAGTGGGTGCGCCGTCCGCAAGGCGTGGGCTCGCGCGCGAGGCGCGGGTACGTGGGCACGCTCGCCTCGGGTGCGCTTCGCGAAGGTGATCTCGTGAAGGTGGCGGTCAGCGGTCTCACGAGTCGCATCGTGCACATCGAGACCCTCGACGGCCCGAGCCCAGCGGTACACGCTGGGCAGTCCGCGACGATCACGCTGGAGGACGAGATCGACGTGTCTCGCGGTGATGTCTTCTTGCCCGCGACGAGCCTCCTCGAGGCCACGCGTGACGTCGAGCTCGACCTCGCGTGGGTGGGCCGCGAGGCGCTCGTACCAGGCGCAACGCTGCTCCTGAAGCACGGCGCCAAGAGGGTGCGCGCGACGGTCTCTGCGATCATCTCCGCCTTCGACGTGGAGGAGAACGCAGCGCGCCCAGCAGACGCATTGCGCTTGAACGACTTCGGTCGCGTGCGCGTCCTGACGAGTGAGCCCCTCGCCTGGGCGCCGTACGGGCAGAGCCGCGAAGGCGGCCGCGCGATCCTGATCTCGCGTGGCACGGCAGACACCGTGGCGGCAGCGATCTTCACTTCGCTTCCGACTCTGGCAGGCACATGACGACGCCTGCGCTTGCTGCCGACAGCGCCTACGTCGCAGAAGCGCCCGCGCGCGACGAGTCACCGCCGCTCGCCGGATTCCGCGACGGGCTCTTCTACCTTCGCGACAAGGATGACGTGTTCCGTCTCTACGTGCAGGGCCGCGTCCATGTGGATGCGCTTGCATCGCTCGGACCCGGCGTGAACGATCTGCCGGCGGACGCTGGCCTTGGCTCTGGCATCTTCCTGCGTCGAGCGCGGACGGAGGTCGCCGGCGAGTTCTTCGAGAAGTGGCAGTGGCAGCTGTCGGCGGAGTTCGGACCCACTGCGCTCGACAATGCCGGCGCGCGTGTGGAGACGCGCGCGTGCTCGGTCGATCCGAAGACGGGCGCGCTCACGTGCGTGGACCAGGGCGCCGCCGTCCAGGCGCCGCAGGTGAAGCCCGCGCCCACCGATGTGTTCGTGAACTTCGCCGCGTCCCCGTACTTCAACGTGCAGGTCGGTCAGTACCTGGTGCCCTTCGGAATGGAAGCGCGCGTCAGTGACAACACCACCTATTTTCTCGAGCGATCGATGACCACCCGTCTCTACGCCGCGCCGACGACGCGAGACATCGGCGCCATGGCGTGGGGAGAGCTGCCGAGTCGGGCGCTCTACTACACCGTCGGCATCTACAACGGCGATGGTCAGAATCGCCTCAATGTCGACTCGCGATACGACCTTGTAGCGCGCGTGCTCGCGAGGCCGTTCGTGACAGGTGGTCCGCGCATGCTCGCGGACGCGCAGGTCGGTGCCTCCGTTCGTGCCGGTTCGCGCGACGGCAAGAGCGTGGCGTACGACATCACGCCGTTCACCACGCAGGGCGGCTATTCGTTCTTCCGTGCAACCTACAAGGACTCCGCGGGGCACCTGACGCACATCATCCCGAGCACGGAGCAGAGCGCCATCGGAGCGGACCTCTACGTGCCGCTCGGTCGGTTCGATCTCTCCGGCGAGGTCGTCGTCCTGAACGAGAACACGCGCGAGGCGTGGGATGGAT
The DNA here is from genome assembly GCA_025355005.1 of Myxococcales bacterium. GTDB lineage: Bacteria > Myxococcota_A > Polyangia > Polyangiales > Polyangiaceae > JANXLV01. The sequence goes on from JANXLV010000351.1 coordinate 69,707, forward strand.
ACCAGCTCTACGGCTCTGCCCGGAAAGGCAGCCTCCGTGGCGCGTCGTTCTATGCGCAGGCGAGCTACTGGGTCCTCGGCGAGCGCAGCCTCATCAACTATCCGAGCGTCGGCAAGCCACTGCATCTCGACTTCGAGAAGCCGCACCGAGCACCGACCCACGGCGTTCAGCTGGTCGCGAAGTACGAGCGATTTCACGCCGGGTACGACGGTTCACGGCGCGGCGGTGTGGACGATGCCCTCACGCCCACCGGCGACATCGACGTGCACGGCGTGTCCTTCGGCGTGAACTACTGGGCGACGAGGCACGTTCGCGTGTCGCTCGACTACAGCGGCTACGTCTTCCCCGATAGCGCACCCGCCAGCGCGACCCAGAAAAATGGCCCCGTGCAGACGTCCTCACAGCGCGCGACCGCGCCGGGCCAGCTCCTTGCGAAGGGCGTGAACGACAGCGCAAGAGACGGCGCCCACGCACTTCACGAGCTGCAGGCGCGCGTCGGCGTCCAGTTCTGAGTGTCGCGTCCAGTGACGCGCCCAGTGACGCGTCCAGTGACGCGCCCCTACCCGTGCATGCGAACCAGGTGGCCGGGTCTGGCTCCGCTCAGCGCACCGCCTTCCGCGATCTGCTCTCCGGAGACGAACGTCGCGAGGTAGCCCTCCGCTCTCTGCACGAGGCGACGTCCTCCTCCCGGGAGATCGTTCTGCATCGTGGGACGAAGGAGGGCGAGCTTCTGCAAGTCCACCACGTTCACGTCCGCGCGCATGCCGACCTCGAGCGTTCCGCGATCACGCAAGCCGATGAAGCGCGCGGTGTCGTGCGCCTGCATCTTCACCACGCGTTCCAGGGAAATTCCAGGCGATCCGGCGTTTTCGCGATCACGCGCCCAGTGCGTGAGAAGGAAGGTCGGCATGCTCGCATCGCAGACCGTCCCGACGTGCGCGCCGCCGTCGCCAAGGCCCATGAGCGCGCGCGGATGCACGAGCATCTCGTGCACCACGTCCAGGTTGAGGCCCGTGTAATTGTAGACCGGGAAGTAGAGGAGCGCCTTGCCTTCGTCCCGCAGGAGCGCGTCGTAGATCACCTCCAGCACCGGCGTGCCGGTGCGCGTGGCGTCCGCGAGCAGGCAGGTGTTCATCTTGGGCTCGTAGTCCGGGCGCTCGCCCAGCGGGTAGAGCCGCATGGCGACCATGTCCAGGTTCGCGAGGAAGAAGTCGGCGAGCGGCGGGATCGCGGTGCCATCCCCAGCGACCTTCTCGCTCTTCTCCGACAGGATCTTCGCGCGGAGCTCGGGGCTCTTCATGCGCGCGACGCGCTCTTCGAGGGAGAGCTGCGCGATCGCCTTGTAGGATGGGAAGCCCATGAACGGATGGAACGTCGCCTCGAGTCCGAGCAGGACGCCGATGCCGCGCGCGCCCACCTGGCAGCGCACGTCGAGCCCGCGGCCGGCAGCTTGCTCCGCGCCCGCGAGGATCTTGCGCCACTGGTCCGGCGCGTGATCGCGCTGCATCGTCGAGATGGAGAGAGGCCGCCCCCCGGTCGCCTCGGCCATGTGAAGCAGGAGCTCGAGCTCGGGTAGAAAGCGCTCGGGCCCGCGCATCATGTCGAAGTCGCTCACGGCTTGCAGAACGCCGTGCGAGAGACCCTGGAACGCGTGCGCGATGCCCGCTAGCTCACGCCCGTCCACCTCCGACGCAGGCGTTGCGGCGCCACGTGCAGTGCGGTGATTGTCGCTGCGGCCCGTGGTGAAGCCAGCAGCGCCCGCGAGGAGAGCGCCGCGGAGAAGCCGCTGCATCTCCAGGATGTCGTCATCCGTTGCGGTCTCCGATGCGATGGCGCGCTCGCCCATGACGTACATGCGGAGCGGGTCGTGCGGCACCTGCACCAGGAAGTCGATCGCGTGGGGCATGGCCCCGATCACATCCATGTATTGTGCAAATGATTCCCAGCCCCACTTGATGCCCTCCGCGAGGGCGGAGCCGGGAATGTCCTCCACGCCTTCCATGAGCTCGATGAGCTTGTCCTCGCGGCCCGGGCGCACTGGCGCGAAGCCGACACCGCAGCTGCCCATCACGCATGTGGTGACGCCGTGCATGGAGGTGGGCGACAGCTCCTCGTCCCAGGAGACCTGACCGTCGTAGTGCGTGTGGATGTCCACGAAGCCAGGCAGGACGTGCGCGCCGTTCGCGCTGAGGGTGCGACGCGCGCTCTCCTTGCAGTCACCCACGGCGACGATGCGCCCGGCGTCGATGCCCACGTCGCCCGTGAAGGTCGCGCGGCCCGTACCGTCCACGATCGTGCCGCCGGTGATCTTCAGATCGATCATGTCAGAACGTGACCACCGTGCGGATCGAGTCGCCAGCGTGCATCAGATCGAACGCCTCGTTGATGCGCTCGAGCGGCAGCGTGTGCGTGATCATCGTGTCGATGTCGATCTTCTTGTCCATGTACCAGTCGACGATCTTGGGCACCTCCGTGCGGCCTCGCGCGCCGCCGAAAGCGGTGCCCTTCCACACGCGTCCGGTGACCAGCTGGAATGGGCGCGTCTTCACCTCCTGGCCCGCGGCGGCCACGCCGATGATGATCGACTCGCCCCAGCCACGGTGGCAGCACTCCAGCGCCTGGCGCATCAGGTCCACGTTGCCCACGCACTCGAAGCTGTAGTCCGCGCCGCCCTTCGTGAGCTCCACGAGGTGCGCGACCAGGTCGCCCGTGACGTCCTTGGGGTTCACGAAGTGCGTGAGCCCGAACTTGCGGGCCAGGGCCTCGCGCTTGGGATTGAGGTCCACGCCGACGATCATGTCCGCGCCTGCGATGCGCGCGCCCTGCACGACGTTGAGGCCGATGCCGCCGAGGCCGAAGATGACGACGTTGGCGCCGGGCTCCACCTTCGCCGTGTTGAACACCGCGCCGAGGCCCGTGGTGACGCCGCAGCCGATGTAACAGATCTTCTCGAACGGGGCGTCCTTGCGGACCTTCGCGAGCGCGATCTCCGGCAGCACCGTGTGGTTCGCGAACGTCGAGCAGCCCATGTAGTGATGGATCTTCTTGCCGCCGATGGAGAAGCGCGACGTCCCGTCGGGCATCACGCCCTTGCCCTGCGTGGCGCGAATCGCCGTACACAGGTTCGTCTTCTGCGAGAGGCACGATTTGCACGCGCGACATTCCGGCGTGTAGAGCGGAATGACGTGATCACCCCTCTCCAAAGTCGTGACGCCCGGCCCTACGTCCACCACGACACCAGCGCCTTCATGACCGAAGACGACGGGGAAGAGTCCCTCCGGGTCACCGCCTGAGCGCGTGAACTCGTCCGTGTGACAGATGCCTGTCGCCTTGATCTCGACGAGCACCTCACCGGCCTTGGGGCCTTCCAGGTCCACGGTCTCGATCACCAGCGGCTTGTTCGGTTCGTAGGCGACGGCGGCGCGCGTTCTCATGCGCCCAACATACACCAACCCACAGAAAAAGTACTTGACACTTTATCAAGGAGTCCCATGTTCTCTTTTATGAGCACCGCGGCACGGCAGATAGAGAGGGCCCTTCATGCCAGCGCGCCCGAAGAGCTGTTCGGAGCGCTCGCCGGCACCCGCGCGGACAAGCTGGGGACGCTGTCCCACCGCTACCGCGAGCTCGCACACGTCATTCATCCCGATCGCGCCAGCGACCGCGAGCGTGATGCGGCCACCCGCGGCCTCTGCCGCGTGAACGCGCTGCGGCGCGCCGCGGAGCACAAGATCGAGCTCGGGCTCTACGGCGACGGCGCGGCCGTGGGCGAGAGCGCGACCATCCGGACGAAGCGGCGTCTGTACAACACGCTGGGCCCGGTGATCTCTGGCGACGTCTGCGACCTGCACCCGGCCGACGGCGACGACCCGGCGAACCCGCGGGTCGTCCTGAAGGTCGCACGCAGCGCGGACGACAACGATCTGCTCGATGCGGAGGCGACGACGCTCCGGGCGCTCTTCGGGAAGGAGAAGACGGCGCCGCGGTTCCTGCTGCAGCTGCCCGCGCTGCTGGACTCCATGACGATGGAGGACGGGCTTCGCGCGAACGTGATGCCGCTGTTCGGTGAGCATCGCGCCCTCACGCTGGTGCGCGGCCATGTGGACGTGCGGGACGTCATCTGGATCGCGAAGCGGCTCCTGTCCGTGCTGGGCTTCGTGCACACACGCGGCTTCGTGCACGGCGCGGTGCTCCCACCGCATGTGCTGGTGCACCCCATCACGCACGGCGCGGTGCTCACGGACTTCTGCTACGCGGTGACGCGCGGTGAGAAGATCCCGGCGCTGTCACCCGCGCACCGCGCGCTGTACCCGGGTGAGGTGCTGCGCGGCGAGCCGGCCGAACCCGGAACCGACCTGTTCATGGCGGCCAAGACGCTGACGTGGCTCCTGCCCGCCAGCGCTCCACGGGAGCTGCGCGATTTCCTGGCGACCTGCACGCACGAGAAGCTCGCGCGTCGCCCCGATGATGCATGGGCACTGCACGAGGAGCTCGATCGATTGGCGACGAGGCTCCTCGGCAAGCCCGTCTACCGGCAGCTGATGCTGCCGGAGTGAGTCTGAACAGAAGAAAATAGAAGGAGGCATGTCATGGGTGGAAGCCACTGGAGTGACGATTTCTACGCGGACCGCGAGGCCTTTCGGAAGAGCACCGGCAAGAGCGCGTTCGTCTACGACGCCAGCCTGCGGTCCGATCCGAAGGCGAAGAAGGCCGCGCACCCGATGATGGACCCGCGCGGAAAGACGCGCGAGTCACGCGACTCGGACACGCACCCGAGCTCGGTCGCGATCGGCGTGGTGTTCGACGTCACGGGCTCGATGGGCGGCATCCCCGTCACGCTGCAGAAGAAACTGCCGCAGCTCATGGGCCTCCTGTCGCGGAAGGGATACGTGCAGGATCCACAGATCCTGTTCGGCGCCGTCGGCGACCACAACTCCGATCGCGTACCGCTGCAGGTGGGGCAGTTCGAGAGCGGCATCGAGATGGATGACGATCTCGGCCGGCTTTACCTGGAAGGCGGAGGCGGAGGTACCTACGAGGAGAGCTACCAGCTCCCGCTATACTTCTTCGCGCGCCACACCAGCATCGACTGCTTCGAGAAGCGAAAGAAGAAGGGCTACCTGTTCCTGATCGGCGACGAGATGCCGTACAAGGCGGCGACCGTCGCGGAGCTCTCGAAGATCGTCGGTGACGACGTGACTGCGCCCATCCCGATCGAGAAGATCATCCGCGAGGCGCGCGAGCGCTACCACGTGTTCTTCATCATCCCGAACGGCGCGAGCCATGGGTCGGACCCTGCGCTCGCCGAGCGGTGGCAGTCGCTCCTCGGCATGGAGAACGTGCTGATGCTTCCGGACGCCGAGGGCGTGTGCGAGGCGATCGGGCTCGCGATCGGGCTCTGCGAGGGCACGGCGAACGTGGATGCGCTCGCGGGCGATCTCACGGATGGAGGAGTGCCGGCAGACGTCGCGCTTGGCGTCGCGGGCGCGCTTGCCCCGCTGGCCGCAAAGACCGCGCTCACCACGGTCGCGAAGGGCGCGCTCCCGAGCGCGAAGCGCGGCGCCTCACCTGCCGAGCGAACGGGGAGGCTGTAGCCATGGCCAGGGTGACGCTCACGTGCGGTCTCGGCTTCGGTGACGAAGGAAAAGGCACGTTCGTGGACTCGATCTCACAACGCGAAGGCGCGGGGTTGATCGTCCGGTACAACGGGGGCGCGCAGGCCGCGCACAACGTCGTATCGGGAGAGCGTCACCACACCTTCGCGCAGTGGGGGAGCGGCACCTTCAATGGCGTGCCCACGCTGCTCTCGCGCCACGTGCTGGTGAATCCAATCTTCGCGCTGGCGGAGGCGAAGAAGCTTACAAACGCGGGTGTTCGTGAGCCGCTCTCTCTCCTTCACGTGGAGCGCGGCGCCGTCATCACCACGCCGTTCCACGTGGCGATGAACCGCCTGCGCGAGATGGCTCGCACACAACGCCACGGTAGCTGCGGCATGGGCGTCGGCGACACGATGAAGGACGTCGTGGAGGGGATGGACGATGTCCTTCGCGTGGGCGATCTCGAGGAGCCGAAGAAGGCGCGCCGACTCCTCGACGCGGTGCGCGTGCGCAAGCTCGTCGCCGCGCGCGCTCTCACCCTGCCCGAGCAAGAGGCCGTGGACCGCGAGCTCTCGCTCCTTCAGGATCCGGCGACGGTCGACCTCGCGCTCGAGCAATACCAGGCGTTCGTTCGTGGGGCTCGCATCGTGGGGCCGGAGCTCCTCGCGGGCGTGCTCGCGAGGCCGGGGCACGTCGTCTTCGAGGGCGCGCAAGGTGTGCTGCTCGATCAGGACCTGGGATTTCACCCCTACACGACGTGGACCGACATCACATGGAGCAACGCCGAGGATTTGCTCGCGGGCTTCGACGGCAAGGTGCTGCGGCTGGGCGTGCTGCGCGCCTACACCACACGTCACGGCGCAGGCCCGATGGTGACGGCGATGCCTTCGTGGAGCGCGCTGTCCACGCACGATCACAATCAATGGGGCGAGTGGCAGGGCTCGTTTCGCAGCGGACCGCTCGATCTCGTCGCGACCAGGTACGCTCTTCGCGTGCTCGGTCGTGTGGATGGCCTCCTCATCTCGAACCTGGATCGGCTCGCTCTTCTGGGTGATCGCATCCCTGTCTGTGATGGGTACGACGGCACGGATGGGATGATGTGGGACGAACGCGGCGAGATTCGCGTGGTCCGCCCTGCCGATCTGGCGCATCAAGAACGCCTCTCCCACGCGCTCCGAGACGTGACGGCTCGGCTGTCTCCGCTGGATCGAGCAACGTACGCAGAAGAGGTTGCCGCACGCCTTGCGATCCCGCTCGTTGCGACGAGCAGTGGGCCGCGGGCCCAAGACAAGACGTACCGACCCATGTAGGATCGACGGGCGTGACGAAATTCTTGGATGAGCTGCTGAAGTCCTTCGACGTACCTGAAGTGTCGGAGCTCGTTCTCGTAAGCGACAGACGGCCAGCGGCGCGTGCGGGTGTCGCGCTCGACCCCGTCATGGACACCAAGCTCACTGGCGACGACATCCTCACGCTGCTCATGGCGCTTGGCGGAAGCCGCTACGTCGAGGATCTGGGGTCCACCCCGAAACAGTGGACGTCGCGCGTGATGGGCTTCGGCGTGCTCGGGCTCTCCGCGTTGCAGCGCGGTCAGGAGATCCAGGCGAAGATCACGGTGTCCAAGCGCGATGTGAAGGCGGACGCGAAGCCCGCGGCCAAGGTCGAGCCGAAGGTCGAGGCGAAAGGGAAGCCGCAGGCGAAGGCCGAGACGCTGCCAGAGGTGAAGGCCGAGGTGAAGGCCGAGGTGAAGGCCGAGGCGAAGGCCGAGGCGAAGGTCGAGGCGAAGGTCGCACCCAGGGCGGTGCCGCGCGATGACCCCGACGAGCCGCCGAAGCTTCCGACGAAACCGGGTCTGGCCGCCCCATCCGAAGCCGCGATCGAAGCACGTGAGGCGCGTCCGATCGCGGTGCCTGCGCCGTCGTCTCGCTCCGGGCACCTCGATGCGCCGCTCAATCGCAACGCGACGCCCACGCCATCGCCCGCCATCGCAAGGGGCGATTCGTCGCCGCGCGCCATGGCCAAGACGGAGCTCGCCCAGCCAGCCGCCGCGCCAGCTCCTGCGATCGTCGCGCCGCCTCCCGTCGTCGCGCCGCCTCCCGTGCTCGCGCCTCCTGTGATCGCGCCGCCGCCTGTGATCGTCGCGCCGGCCGACGGAGCGTCGGTGGTCTCTGCCGTGGCGTCCGTCTCACCGCCCCCGCCGGATGGCGGCGCGATGTTCGACTCGATCCTCCTCGAGGCCCGTCGTCAGCTCGCGAGCGACCTCTTGATCGTCGCGGGCCGTCCAGTCCTCTTCCGGATCGCTGGCGAGCTGCGTCCCATCGGCGACGTGCTCTCGCCCGCGCTCGTGGAGGCGAACGTGCGTCCGCTCATTCCGCCGCGCCTCAAGGCGCAGCTTCGCGAGGACGGGTCATGCGACTTCGCCTACGAGAGCCCGAAGCACGGTCGCTTTCGGGTGAACGTCGCTCGTCATCAGGGCGGGCTCATGGCAGTGTTTCGCATCATCTCGCGTGAGCTGCCGTCCATCGAGTCGCTCGGTCTGCCGCCCGGCGTCGCCCAGGCCACCAACCATCATCAGGGTCTCGTCGTGTTCACCGGGCCCACCGGCCATGGGAAGACCACCACGCTCACCGCCGTCGTCGACCTGCTCAACCGCAACACGACCCACCACATCATCACGGTGGAAGACCCCGTCGAGCACATCCACCCCAGGAAGCGCGCCTTCATCAGCCAGCGCGAGGTCGGGACGCATACGCGATCGTTCGGCAGCGCGCTGAAGGGCTCGCTCCGCGAAGATCCGGACGTCATCGTCGTCGGCGAGCTGCGCGACGTGGAGACCGTGCGCATGGCGGTCGCCGCGAGCGAGACCGGACACCTCGTGCTCGGCACCATGAACACACCGAGCGCCGCCAAGACGATCGACCGCCTCATCGATCTGTTCCCGCCTGCGGATCAGCCGCAAGTCCGGTTGACGCTCGCTGCAGGCCTCCGACTCATCGTGAGCCAGCGCCTGGTCCCCAGCCCCGATCGCGCCCAGGTGCACGCGGCGCTGGAGCTGCTCCCCGCGTCGCCGCCGCTGTCTGCGCTCATTCGCGACGCAAAGACGTTCCAGATCCCGAGCCTCCAGCAGCGCGGGAAGGCGCTCGGGATCGTTCGCCTGGATGAGTCACTCGCCGACCTGGTCAAGGCGCGGCGTGTGTCGCTCGACGACGCACGCGCGGCGTCCGAGTCACCCAACGAGCTCGACGCGCTCGTGCGGGGAGGGACCTAGAGCCATGGCCCAGATCGACATGTTGTTCGACGCTCTGCTCCTGCAGAACGGGAGCGATCTTCACCTCGCCGTCGGCCATCCCCCGACAGGCCGGGTCCGCGGTCAGCTCGTCTCCTTGCGCGAAAACCCGCTCTCGCTCGCGGAGCTGCGCGGCCTCCTGTTCGAGCTCCTGTCCGAAGACCTCCGCCACAAGTTCGAGGCCGAGCTAGACCTCGATTTTTCCCACGCGTACGGCGACAAGGCGCGCTTCCGCGCGAACTATTTCAACAAGGTCACCGGGCCCGGCGCGGTCTTTCGGACCATCCCCACGAAGATCCCCACGCTCAAAGATCTGGCGTGCCCCGACTCCGTGCGGAAGCTAGCGGAGCGCCATGCCGGGCTGATCCTGGTGACCGGCCCCACCGGCTCCGGCAAGTCCACCACGCTCGCGGCGATGATCCGTCACATCAACCAGACGCGCGCCTGCCACATCATCACGGTCGAGGACCCCGTCGAGTTCGTGCACACGCCCGAGAAGGCGCAGGTCACCCATCGCGAGGTCGGCGCGCACGCGGGCAGCTTCGCCGCGGCGATTCGTGCGGCCGGTCGCGAGGACCCGAACGTGGTGCTCGTGGGTGAGCTCCGCGGAACGGAGACCATGAAGCTCGCGCTGCAGCTCGCCAGCTACGGCGTGCTGGTCTTCGCCACGGTGCACACGAACAGCGCGCCCGCCACCATCGATCGTATCGTCAACTCGTTCCCGTTCGACGAGCAGCCGGCGATCCGCGGCATGCTCGCGGAGAGCTTGATCGGCATCGTCGCCCAGCAGCTGCTCCGCACGGCGGACGGCAAGGGCCGCGTCGCGGCGCAGGAGATCTTGCTCGGGACCAGCGGAATTTCCGCGATGATCCGCGATGGCAAGACGTTCCAGATCCCGAGCGCGATGCAGGCCGGCGGTAGCATCGGCATGCAGACGCTGGACATGGCGCTGGAGCGGTTGCTCGCGCAGGGCAAGATCTCCGTGGAGACCGCGATCGAGCGCTTCAGTGGCGACAAGGAAGCCGCCGAGAAGAAGCTCCGCGCCGCGCGCTGACCCTGGTGTAGAATCACCTGGACTCGATGGATCTTTTTGCCCACGCGCCGGTTCGCGCTGGCGACGTGCTCGCGAAGAAGTATCGCGTGGAGCGCGTGCTGGGCATGGGGGGCATGGGCATCGTCGTCGCGGCCACGCACCTGGAGCTAGACCGGGAGGTCGCGCTCAAGTTCCTGCTGCCCACGGCGATGGACAGCGAAGAGATGGTCAGCCGCTTCCTCAACGAGGGTCGCGCGGTCGTTCGCTTGAAGAGCGAGCACGTGGCCAAGGTGCTCGACGTCGGCAGGCTCGACGACGGCGCGCCTTTCATCGTCATGGAGCTCCTGCAGGGCCAGGACCTGGGCGCCGTGATGAAGGAGCGCACGGTCCTCGCGATCGAGGACGCCGTCAGCTTCGTTCTGCAGGCGAGCGAGGCCGTCGCCGAGGCGCACGCCGCCATGATCATCCATCGCGACCTCAAGCCGCAGAACCTGTTTCTCACGCTCGGACTCGATGGCACGCCGCTCGTGAAGGTGCTGGATTTCGGCGTCTCCAAGTCCCTCACACCCACCACGGGCGGTGACGGAACGCCCATGACGCTCACGCGTACGCAGTCGATGCTCGGGTCACCTCTCTACATGTCGCCCGAGCAGATGCGCTCTTCCAAGAAGGTGGACGAGCGCTCCGACATCTGGTCGTTGGGCGTGATCCTCTTCGAGCTCTTCACCGGCCGCGTCCCGTTCGAGGCCGAGAACGTGCCGGAGCTTGTCTTCAAGATCGCAGAGGGTGATGTCCCGAGCCCGAAGGAGTTCCGCCCGGATCTTCCGGACGCGCTCTGCAGCGCGGTCATGCGCTGCCTTCAGAAGGACGTCGATAAGCGCTACTCCAACCTCGCGGAGCTCGCCGCGGACCTGGAGCCGTACGCATCTCCACGGGACAAGGGCCTCGCGTCGCGCATCGGTGTCATGCTCGGCACGCAGCCGCGGCCACGCATGATGAGCTTCTCGGACACGTCGCAGCCGGCGAAGTCGCAGCCGGCCATCGCTGTCAGCGACGCGTGGGGCGCGACACAATCGGCGCCCTCGCCCACCGCAGCGGGCGAGAAGAAGAAGAGCGCCAGTCGTGGTCGCGCCATCAGCATCGGGATCGGCGTCGTCGTGATCGCGCTGCTCGGAGGGGGCGCGTTCGCGATCACCGCAAGATCGCGGAACGCTGCGGCAGACGGTCCTCCAGGCAATGCGCAGAGCGCCGTGCCCTCCTCTTCCTCCGTCGTCGTCCCCAGCGCTCCCACCAGCGGTGCGTCGATCGGGCCGGCGCAGCTGCCATCCGAAACTTCGGCCGCGCCCAGCGCGAGCGCCGTGGCGAAGCCCGGAACCGCTCCCGTCGTCTCGGCGCGCCGGCCCGGCGGCACCACGAGCGCCGTCGTGAAGCCCACGCAGTCCGCAACACCCTCGACGAGCGGGCGCGGAGGGTTTATTCCCATACGGGAATGATGCGTCGCCTCGCAGCCGCGAGCCTCCTGGGCTGGCTGCTCCTAAAACCCACCGTTGCGTTGGCCGCCGACCCGGCTCCCCCGACTCCCGGCGCTGCGCCTGCAGCCACTGGCGTGTCGCCCGATCAGCGCGCGCGTGCGCAGGAGCTCTTCGAGAAGGCGTACGCGGACGCGCAGAACGGTGACTTCGCGGCCGCGTGCCCGAAGTTCCGCGCCAGTCAGGACGCAGACCCGAAGACCTCCACGCTGCTCAACCTGGGCAACTGCTACGAGCAGAACAAGCAGCTCGCGAGTGCGTGGGGCGCATTCAAGGAGGCGAGCGTGCGCGCCGCTGCGGCAGGCCGCGCCGATTGGGCGAAGATGGCCGACGAGCACATCGCCGTCCTCGAGCCGAAGCTCGCGCACGTGAGCGTGGTGGTGTCGAAGGAAGCGGACGTGCCGGGGCTTTCCCTCACGCGTGATGGCGCGAAGCTGTCGCCGGGCGAGCGCGGCGTGCCCATCCCCGTGGACGCGGGCGCGCACGAGCTCACTGCCACCGCCGAGGGCAAGATCACGTGGTCCACGAAGATCCAGATCGTCGACGCGCAAGACGCCAAGGTCGCCGTGCCCGTCCTGCAGGACGCGCCCAGGCCGCCTCCGCCTCCCGTCGTAGTCGTGCCGCCGCCCGGTTCTGAGATCGCAAAGCCAGTGGCGCCGCCCCCGTCCTACTGGACGACATGGCGTCTCGTGGGCGTGGGTGCTGGTGGCGCTGGCGTCGTGACCATGGCCGTCGGCACGGTCGTCGGCGTCGTCGCGAAGAGCCACTACGACGCCGCCAGCAAGCAGTGCACGAACCACGTGTGTCCGGCGACCGCGGCGACCGCGGTCAAGGATGCGAACAGCGCAATCTCCACCGCGGGCGTTGCGACGGGCGTCTTCATCGGCGGTGCGGTCCTCACGGCGGCTGGCGCAGCGCTCTTCTTCCTCGCGCCCACGCTCGATGGCAAGACGGGCCAGCTTCAGATCGCGCCGTCCGTCGTGGGCGTCCATGGTCTCACCGCCCGAGGGACGTTCTGAACATGCGCTGGAGCAGGATTCACGCTGCGCTGCTTCTGGCCGTTGGCTCGGGAACGGCCATCGGATGCGCGACTATTTTCGGGCTCGACGAGCTCACGCTTGCAGCCCCCGTAGAGGAGGCCGGAACCGACGCGTGGACGGACGCCAAGATTCCGGACGCGGCGACCACGCCAGAGACGGGTGTAGACTGCACGGATGCCGGATATCCGGGGCGGCCCACGTCCGACACCCCGAACCTCGACGGCGGTGACCTCAGCATCCGCGTGGCGCTCAGTCAGCTTGATTTCGGCCTCGGCGACGCGGGCTTTGCGGGCACGAGCTTCAACATGGACGGCGTCTGCACCGTCAACTCGAAGACCAGCTCCTGCGTCACGAAAGCGAGCGGCACCGACTTTGGCACCTACGTGGTCGACAAGTCCGCGACGGGCGTGGACAACGCTGGCGCTTCGCTCATCCAGTTCATCTCGCAGCAAGGCCCCGTCTTCACTCCGCAGGCCATCAGCTCACGGCTCCGCTCCGGCGGGTTCGGGGGTGTCATCTACATCACCGGCTACAACGGCCACGCTGACGACACGACAGTCAGCGCGTTCTTCTTCCCGTCATTCGGGATCTCGGTCGACGGTGGTGTCACGTTCGGACCCACCGATATCTGGCGTGTCGACAAGGGCGACCTTGGTGCCTCCGAGACATCCATGTGGGGCGATACGAACGCGTGGGTCGCTGGCGGAAAGCTCGTGGCGCACGTTCCGCGACTGCCACTCAGGCTGACGGTCGACCCGAACAACCCGTTGCTCACGCTCATGTTCGACGACGCGCTGATCACCGCGGACGTCGTGCAGGACGGTACGGGCACGTACCGACTCACGAACGGCGTGCTGGCAGGCAGGGTCGCGACCCAGCCCTTCCTCGATTCGATCAACCGGCTCTATTACGCCCCCAACGGGGCAAACGACTTCATCTGCAACAACGACACGTTCAGGGCGTTCATCACGGCGACCATCTGCAACGCGCGTGACATCATGTCGAGCTCGCTGAACGACAACACCGCAATGCCATGCGATGCATTCTCCGCGGGCGCTGGCTTCGACACCTACGCCGTGAACAAGCTGCAATCCGGCGACGCTCCGTCACCCCTGGACTCCGGCTGCCCAGCCACCGCCGACTGCAACTAAACAGCAACACGTCTGGGCGGCGCGGAGGCTCAGCGGGTGGAGGGCACGAGCGAGTGCTGGCTCTCGCGCGGCGTACGTGCGGCCCCTAGCTTGAGCAACCGGCCGTAGGCGTTCGCTGGCAGCGCACCACCGAGCACTCCACAGACCGCTGCGCAGATCTCTGGCACGGCGGTGATCTCGGCGCACTGTCCCATGATCCAGCCAGCGGCGCCGGCGGCGAGCGCGATCGCGAGCACGGAGATCGCACCGGCGGCGATGGTGGTGGCGCGGTGCGCGAACGCGACGCGAAGCAGAACGAACAACGAGCAAGCGACGATGGCGGAGGGAAGCACATGCAGCGAGAGGAGGAGCCACGCCGCAAAGAAGGCAAGCAAGGAGACGACGCCGTTGGCGACGAGCGCGACCTCGGAGGCAAACGGGTCAGGGGACTCGTTGAGGATGCTGCCGAACACCTTGTCGAGCGCTCCACGAATGGACATGTCCTCCATCTAGCGAGCGGCGTGCCCGCCTACGCCACACGAAATGACACAGCTTTGCGGTGGACCGTGAACGCGACTCCACACGCCCCGCGATCGCCACGGCAATGGCTCATCCATCGAGAAAAATAGTGCGATTCGCGTTTGAATGTTCCGCAGCTTGCCTACGTCCAATGGGGGTCGCGCGAGGTCTTGCGCCGCCGTCGCCCGTGCCACGCAGCGATCCTCCTGTCACCTTCAGCCGCAATCGCATAAGGGTGCGGCCATGAGCATGAACAAGGCCATCGCGAAGGCTTTTGGGGTGACACTGCCGAAAGAGGTCGACGCGTTCCTCTCCAAGAACGAGGAAGACCGCACCCTCGAGCTCGTCAGCGGCTTCGTCCGCGGTACGTTCACCTGCGACTTCGGCGCGGAAGAGCTCTCGAATATCGAGGAGCTCGCGGAGCGCCAGTTCATCGACGAAGGCGACACGCTCGCAGACGAGTGGAAGGACACCTTCGGCAAGCTGGTGCCCCTCGCCGTGCTGAGTGACGTCGAGGCCGACGACGATGACGAGCCGTACAAAGGCTTTCTCGCGGTGGACGCCGGCAAGCCGAGCGCTCCCGTCTTCCTCTTCGACTACGACGGCTGGAATTGCTACCTGCTGGCCGACAGCTTCAAGAACTTCCTCGCGGGCAAGGCCGCAGGCGAAGACACCGATCCGGACGGCATCGACACGTCGATCCTCGATCGCGACAAGCTCGCGACGCCCTACGAGACGATCGCCTGGGTCTGAAGAAACAGGATCGCCTGAGATGTCGGTTTCGGTGATGGTCAGGGTGGCAGGAGTCGAACCTGCGATCTTCCGCTCCCGAAGCGGACGCTTTCGCAACTCAGCTACACCCTGGAAAAAGTGCCCCTGTTTTTCGTCTGGGGCCACGCACACACGCGCGGCGCGAGAGGGCGCTGCACGACAGTGCGCAAGACGGGCTGTTGTCAGTCACGCATTCAGCGTGACATCGATGCCTGTGACGTAGGCCTGCCATACGGCGGGTACATCACGGCCAATCGGCAACAGCGGCGCGAACGGAAGCGACGTCGGGCGAAAGGGCTTCCTGCGAAGCTTCATTCCGGCCTCCTCAGGCGTGCGGCTGCCCTTCTTGTCGTTGCAGCCGTAGCAGGAGGTGACGATGTTCTCCCACGTCGTCTTTCCGCCGCGCTGACGCGGCACGACGTGGTCGTAGTTCAGATCACCGGGCGCGCGCTTCTCGCGGCAGTACTGGCAGCGAAAGCCGTCACGCGTGAACACGTTGGTGCGCGAGAAGCGCACCTTGTTCTTGCGAGCTGCAGAAGCGTGCGTGAGGCGAACCACCGCCGGCGTGCGGAGCGTGAGCGACGGTGACCGCACCATCTCGTCCCAGAACTCCAGGACCTCCACCTTGCCGAGGTAGGAGAGGACGATCGCGCGCTGCCACGAGATCACACGGTGCGGCGCCATCCACGGAGTGAGGATGAGAGTGCGGGAAGACATGGCATCACCGATGAGGTTGAAGAGGTCCGGGGTTGGGTTGATGGTTGAGGGTGAGGAGAGTGAGAAGAATCGGGGCGACAAGAGTGCGAGGAACGTGGTGCCTTGCGGCACCGGCTTTTTTTGAACCGGGTGTAGTTCCAGGCGGCATTCGCCCCTGAAGAGCGCAGCGACAAAGATGGCGGAGACATATATGGCGCTCTGCTTTGAGCTACTGCCCTTGCGAGCAGGCGGGGCGCGAGATCCCGCAACCTCCACATCCTGTAGTCCCCGCAGCATTCGCTGCAGAGGTCCGAAGTCGAAGTCGATAAAAAATACAGCGACGAGGGTCGCGGGGACATGTTGCTCTACCCGACTGAGCTAATGCTCAAACGAAAAAGCATGCAGGATTTGAACCCGCGACATCCATGTAGTCCCCACAGCATTCGCTGCAACAACAGCGCGGCAGCAAGCGAGTTGCGAGGACAACCCGTGCCTTTCGGCTCCGTGTTTCATTGGTGTAGTCCTCCCAGACATCTGCCGCAGTGAGCGAGCTCGGAATCGAACCGAGGTGACATGTAGTGCGTGGTTTACGGCCCCGCCCCGATCCATACGGGTCTACTCGCTCGAGACTGCCTCGAACGCCCGGACCGCCTTTTCGTTCAGCGATCCGGGCGTCGTTGCGTGCGTCGCGCGCGTCCGTCACGTGAGGGACACAGCTTCGATCGCACCCACCCAGTGCGCGGCATCGAGATTGCCCTTTGCAAAGAGCGATACGATGTCGAATACCGAGTCCGAGAACCCTCCGACGTTCAACACGTCCGCTCGATCCTGTACCTGGGTCGAGGAATACGGCTGAAGGTCGATGAGCACGAGCTTCGCGCCCGGGTTGCGGCGCGAGAAGAGATCCCACTCCTCTGCCATGACCGTGGGACGCGTTCCCGCGCCCACCCCATGCGAGCCCGCCGACGGAGATCGCGCGAAGTCCGCCCAGGACATGTTGTCCGAGATGTAGATCACGAGGTCGCCGCGCGCGTGTGCCTGGTTGAGCGCACGGAGCGGGGCGCAGCACGCGGTGCCTCCGCTCGGCAAGCTCGCGAGCAACTGTGCGTTGGTCGCGATCGAGTCGAGCGGATTGAGCCCGTGCGGCAGCTTCACGACGTCATCCGAGAACGGAATCACTTCCGCCGTCGGGTTGCGACGAATGAAGGCAGCCGACACGAGCGCGGCGACGTCGAGACAGCGAACGGCGCTCGTTGCGCCCTTGCGATATCCCGTCACCGAGCTGTGCATGGATCCCGACACGTCCGGACAGATGTAGATGCGCCCTTCGAACGTCGGAACGTTCTCGGTTGCGATCTCCATGGCCGCCTGGAGCGCGAGGCCGATCTGCTTCGGCATGTCGGCATTTTGAGCCTTCCATGCGTTCATCAGCTGATACGGCATCGTGCGTGAGCGCCGCACGAGCTCCGGGTCACGGAGCTGACGCGCGACGTGCTCCACCATCTCGGCGTCCGCGAAGACACCATGACGGAGGAGCGTGTTCAGGTTCATGCGGAGCTGCGTGAAGCTCATTCGCTTCGCGATCTCCGTCCACTCCGCAGCCGTGAGCGGCAGCGCAGTGAGCATCTCGAACGGCACGTCGGGCAGTGAGCCACCCTGTTCCGCTCCGGCCGCGCGAGCCTTGTACGCCTCGAACACCTGGACGATGTCCGGGAGGTCCGCTGCGACGTGCTCCTTGTCGATCAGGTACCCATAGAGTGCCTGCCGCATCGCGTCCGTCTGCCCGTCTTCCTTCTTCGGAGACGGACGAACGAGCTTGATGACGTCCTTCATGGAGGGCTCGCTGCCGAGCGACTGCCTGAAGATCGTCTGCGGTGATCGGGTGTCGAACCATGCACGTGCCGCGCGCTTCGGTGCAGTACCGAGAGACTTGCGGCCCGTGGCGCCCGAACGAACGATCTGGACGAAGTTGCGGAGCATCTTTCCGTTGTCGATCGTGCGCGGGAAGACCTGCGCGAAGAGACGCGTGTCCTTCCTCGAGAGAAGCGCCGTGAGCAGCGCGGGCATGTCCTTCATGAATCCCTTCTCACGCGCGTAGACCGCGGTCTTCGCCAGGAAGAGGGGAGACACCTTTTCGGACAACGCAAGCACGGTCTGGAGCTGGTCCAGCGCCGTCGCGTAGAACGTGTGGTTCATCGTGCCCGTCGCCGTGTACTGCGCGAGCGCGTGCTCCGGGGAGAACGCGTAGGCGCGGCCGCCGGCCTCGTTGAACGTGGTTGCCGACTTCGAGATCGTTGCGAACTTGAATAGAGACTTGTGAGCCATGATGTCCTCCTTTCCGGAGTGGTGTATTGTTGATTGCCAATGTGAACGAAGCGAAGCATGACGCACCACCGGCCTGACACTGCAGGAAGGCTCGTGCGTCGGTGCGGGAAGAGGGAATCGAACCCTCATATGCAGTTTGGAAGACTGCCGTCCTGCCATTAAACGACTCCCACTAAAACAGCGTCGGCTCGAGCTGTCCGCATCCCGGCAGGCGGGCCTTTGGCCTCCGCTCCGTGCTCACGACCAGGAGGTCGCTCCGCGCGGTGCTCGCCCAAAGCCCCGCCTGCCGGGCGCGGGCCAGCCCGATCCGACGCTGTTTTCGAACATTGTTGCGTGACTTGGTGGCGGCCTCGGCTTGCGCCTTGGTGGCGGCCTCGGCTTGCGCCTTGGTGGCGGCCTCGGCTTGCGCCTTGGTGGCGGCCTCGGCTTGCGCCTTGGT
>JANXLV010000359.1 GCA_025355005.1 Myxococcales bacterium
ATCCTCTTCTTGATCATCACGGTGTGGCCGACCGTCTCTCGTGACACCGCGCCGACGTTGCCGTTCTCCGCACCAGCGATCACCGTGCGCGAGCCAGCAGGCGTACAGAATGTGCAACGGGTCATGCCGCGCCACGAAGAATCGGGCCCCGCGAGCGCCGCCGGAAGTTCAGCGACTAGCGTGGTGCCGTCTGTCTCATCTGCCGTTCCACCGGAACCTGTGCGAAGTGCCAGCCCTCCCACCCCGGTTACGACGAGTCCACTGGTCGTTCCGACTCCACGGCCACAACCCTCCGCGGCTCCACCTGCGCAGACGCAACGCCCGGCGCCTAAGCCCGCAGCGAGCTCTCCAGCGGCACCGGCAACCAATCTGAAGCCTCCGTCGTCGAAGCACGGCGGCATGATCGACGAAGAGAAATGAAACGCACCAAGTTGTGTGTCGTCACCACCGCGTGGCTGTTTGGCGCCATCGTTAGTCGAACAAGCTCCGCCGATGCGAGTCCCGAGTCCGATGCACGCTTCAAGGAGGCCGTCGCGCTGCAGAAGATCGGCAAGCTCGAAGATGCGCGCCAGAAGTACCTGCAGGCGCTAGCTCTCGAACGGGCACCCAGCATTCTGCTGAACCTCGCGTTGCTCGAGGAGGACGCGAATCACCCCGTCGAGGCACTCACCTATCTGCGGGGCTACCTTGCCCATCCTCAAGCGAAGGCAGACAAGGTCGCGAAGCTGAAGGCAGACATGCTCCCGGGCCTCGTCGCTCAGACGGCGCACGCGGAGATCCACGCGCAGCCCGGTGCGCCTGTGAGCATCGACGGCAAAGAGATCGGAAACGCGCCGTTGAAGGACGCCGTCGATCTCATGCCGGGTAAACATACGTTCGGCGCAGGCACGCAGAGCAAGGAGCTGAGTCTTTCGGCAGGCGAGACCAAGATCGTGGACATCACTCCGCCAGCAGCAACGCCCGCTCCTCCGGCAACCACCGTCGCACCACCAGTATCGACGGCACCGAGTCCCGGCGTCGACATCGCGCCTCCTCCGACCCAGCCGGTGACGCCGCGCCCCGCAGACGAATCGTCGAACACGAAGTGGATCGTGAGTGGCTCGCTCGTGGGCGCTGGTGTCGTCGCAGCGGGTATCGGCATTGGGTTCACGGCCGCGGCGGCGTCTGCGAAGTCCGATCTAACGGCCAAGCAGAACGCGCTAGGTCCTGGCGCATGCCCGAATGGATCGACGACGGGGCAGTGTGGCGCCGTGCGCACCGCTGCGGATGATGTCAGCAGCAAGAACACCGCGTCGGTCGTGAGCTACTTGATCGGCGGCGCCCTCGTCGCTGGCGGGATCGGCACGTTTCTCTTCTGGCCGAGCAAGGACAAGTCGTCGAGTGCGTGGTTCGCCCCGTACATGGACCGCGTGGGCGCGGGTGGTGCTTTCGGAGCGTCTTTCTGAGGAGATCGAAAACATGCGCAACAAACTATTCTTGGGCTTCTTCGTTTCCGCGGGCGCATTGCTTTGCGCGTGTCCAAGCTCAAACTTTTGCGACAACGGCATCTGTGATGTCGTCGATGGAGCAACGGAGGGTGGTTCCGGCGATGGAGCAGCGCCCGACGGAATGTCGGCCGCAGATGGATCTTCGCCGACGGACGGGAGCACGATCGACGCTCCTCCGGGCTGCGATCTGAAGGCAGACCCGAAGGACTCGCCTGCGTGCGTGGACGACTCCATCGGAGTCTTCGTCTCGCCGAGCGGCGATGATGGGAACGACGGAACGAAGGCGCATCCCATCAAACACGTGCAGGCGGCGCTCGGAAAGACGAGCAATCAGAAGTCACGCGTGTACGCGTGTGCGGGGACCTACGCGGAGCACGTGAAGGTGACAACAGGCGCGTCG
>JANXLV010000016.1 GCA_025355005.1 Myxococcales bacterium
CATGTGACCGTGCTTGTCGCGGCACGGTCGCGGTGCGCCTGCGTCGTCCGCGGCCGGCACTCCTGCGTCATCCGCGCCCGGGTCCACGCCCGCATCGGGGTCCACGCCGGGGTCCACGGCTGCGTCGGGGTCCGCGTTCGGTTCGGGGTCCACGGCCGCGTCGGGATCCTGCGTGGGGTCAGTCGCTGCGTCCGCGCCGCCGTCCGCGGTGCCCGGATCGACCGGACCTGCATCGGTGTCGGTCGCGGGCCCGGCGTCGGCGTTCGGGTTGCTCCCCGCGTCGTCGTCGGTGCGGACGGCCGGGTCCACCTCGTTGCCCGCGTCCGAAAAGCCGTCGAGAGGGATGTTGGCGGCGGAGCCCATGCACGCAGTCAGGAACGGCGCAGCGGCGAGCGCGGCGGTCGCAGCGACCTTCCGCAGGAGGCCTTCGGTTCGCATGAACATCGAGTCCTGGAACCACACGTTCCCTTGCTCGTCATACATGTACCTTACACACAAGCCCTCGGTGGTCGGCGTGGAGAGGAGCTTCTTCGCGTCCTTCTCCTTCATCGACCGGAGGTCATGAACAACCTTCTTGCACTCGCCGCAGAAGCGGGACTTCTCGCGCGGGCTCATGCTCTGCCAGTCCTGTCCGCACGGAGTAGCAATCGAGATGTCGCTCTTGTTCATGGAGACAGATAGAGCAACCGATGTGCCGAACCGCGGATCCGGCCTGATTTGCCGCGAATCATCGAAAACGGCGGGTTTCGTGAGATCCGCAGCCCGCGGACCACGACATTCCAGTCCTTCTCAACGTGACCTTCGAGAATGCCCGTTTACAGGGGAAGGCCGTTTACACGGGAAGGCTTCGTCGAGGTCTAGGCGGTCTTCGTTGCCGGCTTGTACACGAGCAGCAGGACGGCCAGCACCGCCTCGAGGACCATGCCGGAGCCCACCTGCCCGAACGTCATCTCGTGCGAACCGATGACCGCGATGTCCGCGCCCACGTTCACGAGGAGGCAGATGGCGTAGAGCCGCAGAAGCGCCGGAGACCCATCTGGATCCTTCGCGATGAGGCCAGAGATGAGGCCGCTCGCGGCGAGCAGTCCTCCGAACATCCGGATGAGGGCGAGGAGCGACTCCGGCGACGCGTCGACCTTGAACGCACCGGCCGCGGCGACTGGGCTCACCACCGCGAGCCCGCCGACGACGACCCCGAAGAGCGCGTTGAGCGCCGCGACCAAACGAACGATTCGCCTCATGATCGCGACCATACGCGCTTAGTTACTTGGGCTCCAGGCTGCCCTGTGGGAAAAGGGAGCATGGATGCGATTCGAGTTCGTGGGCAGTCGACACCCCTCAAAGGCAAGGTCCGCATCAGCGGAGCGAAGAACGCCGCCCTGCCGATCCTGTGTGCGACGCTGCTCTCGGAAGGTGAGAGCAAGCTGCGCAACGTGCCCGCGCTGCGTGACATAGACACCACTGCGGCGCTGCTCCGCTTCCTGGGGCGCGACGTGAAGGTGGACGCGCCCATCGTCACCGTCGGCCCTGGCACCGTGAAGCCGGAGGCGCCGTACGAGCTCGTGAAGCAGATGCGCGCGAGCGTGCTCGTGCTCGGACCGCTGGTCGCTCGCTACGGTCGTGCGAAGGTCTCCTTGCCGGGCGGCTGCGCCATCGGTGCGCGCCCGGTCGATCAACACCTGAAGGGGCTCGAGGCGCTGGGCTGCACGATCCGCCTGGAGCGCGGCTACGTGATCGCGGAAGGCCCGAACGGTGGCGGCAGGCTGAAGGGCGCAGAGGTCTACTTCGACATGCCCACGGTTGGCGGCACGGAGAACGTGATGATGGCCGCGGCGCTGGCGAAGGGGCGCACCACGCTCGTGAACTGCGCGCGTGAGCCCGAGATCGAGGAGCTGGGTCGCATCCTGAACAAGATGGGCGCAGAGGTCGACGGCGCCGGCACGGATGTCATCCACGTGAAGGGCGCGGATGATCTGCATCCGTTCGACCACGCGATCATCCCGGACCGCATCGAGGCGGGCACGTACATGATCGCCGCGGCGCTGCATGAAGGCAGCGACGTGCTGCTGGAAGGCGCGGAGCTTGACGACCTGGAGGCGCTCTCCGTGAAGATGCGCGCCGCCGGCATGACGATCACAAAAGAGGACGCGCTGATGCGGGTGCAGCGCAAGGGCCCGATCCGCGGCGTGAACGTCACCACCGCGCCGCACCCGGGCTTCCCCACGGACATGCAGGCCCAGTTCATGATGATGATGTGCCTGGCCCGGGGCGAGAGCGTCATCAGCGAGACCATCTTCGAGAACCGCTTCATGCATGTGCCGGAGCTGCAGCGCATGGGCGCGAGCGTGGTGCTGCGCGGCAACTCCGCCGTGGTGCAGGGCGTGCCGAAGCTCTACGGAGCCAGCGTGATGGCCACCGACCTGCGTGCGAGCGCGTCGCTTGTCCTCGCGGGGCTCGTCGCGGACGAGGAGACCGAGGTCCGTCGCGTGTACCACCTGGATCGCGGCTACGAGCACATCGAGGACAAGCTCCGCGGTCTGGGCGCGAACATCGAGCGCGTGAAGGGCGTCGAGGGGTGAGGGCGCGAGGGGGCGCACTCTCCGTTCTCTTGCCCATGCTCTCCGCAGCGGTCGCGGTCGCCGCGTGCTCGCAGAGCAGCGCAGGCGTCGCGGCGGATGGAGGCACGGACAGCGGTGACCCGACGAGCGAGGACGCAGGGTCGGTCAACGGCTGCAGCTCGCTCTACGACGAACACTTCGACGGCGCATCCGTGCCGACGGGCAGCGGCATCACGGTCGACACCACTCCACCCGAAGCGAAGAACACCGTCTCCATCGATTCTCCCGGTCGCTCCGGCATGGGATCGGCGCTGCGCACGACGGTCACGCGCACGAACGATCCGACAGGAGACAGCGCAGGCCTTCGCCTTGCGATCGCGCTCACTCCGGCGCAGAAGACGCTCCGCCTCACCTATGCCGTGCACCTCGATCCGGCGGCGCTCTCCGGCGCTCGCGTCGAAGGTGGCTGCGCTCTCGCCGTCACGAGCACGGAGGACTTCGCGCTTGTGTCCGAACAAGGGCAGCTCAGCGCCAGCTTCGGGGCCAGTGATTCCCGGGTGCTCCTGGGAGCGGGCGCGTTCGTCGCCGGCTGGTACGACGTGCAGGTGATCGCGAGCTTCGACACCCAGCCCTTCGTGAGGGTGAGCGTGACCCCTCCGAACGGAACGCCCGTCGCCACGACCATCATGATCAAGGGGCCAGGCGCGTCGTTCGCCTTGAGCTGTGGCATCTCGCGCGCCACGATGAGCGCCGAAGCAGGCACCTCCGCCGCCGCTTCCGTGCGCGTGGACGACGTGCAGCTCGTCGTATGCAACTGATTCGCTAGAACATGTAAGCTACATGTATCTCGACCTGGGGGTACAGGCGCGAAAAGCTGGGCGGACCGTTGCCGTCCGGGATGCTCGCGTAGTGCCACTGCAGACCAAGGCCACCGCCGAGGAGGAAGCGTTCGGAGATGCGTCCAGTGTATCCAGCGCTGAGGCCGGCGGCCGCGACGGGCCCGACCTTGCGCACGTCATTGCGCAGACCCGCGCCGACGCCGCCCTGCACGAACGGCGTGAGCCAGAACCCCGTCGGCGCGTCGCCGCCCGGATGGAAGAAGGCGCGGGCGCGGATGATCGCGCCGCGAAGATCGCCAAACCGGTCGGCCTCACCCGACAGGCCGAGGAAATTGATGTTCTGCGTCCACGGCTGGTAGTACGCGATGACCGCCTGCACGGAGAGATACCCGGAGTCGGTGTGCTGGATGCCGACGCCGACGACATGCTGCCCGAGGTCGAACGCGAGCGCGTTCTTGAATGTCGAGGTCGGGGTCGAGGTCGAGGTCGGGGTCGAGGTCGAGGTCGAGGTCGAGGTCGGGGTCGATTGTTCGTATTCGGGTACGGCGAGGAACAGCGGTAGGAGCGCCATCACTTTGCGCCTCCGTCCCTTCCGCTCGGCTCGATGTAGTCGTCGCTGGCGTCCGCGACGAACCGCAGCCCGGGATTGCGGAGTGGCGGCGGCAGCGGCGCTTCCCTCGGGGCCACTGGTGAGGGGCCGCTCGTCGGATCGTCCTCCTGCGGCTGCTCCTTCGGCGGCTCGGTCCAGAACTCGCGGGCGAGATACGTCGCGATCACCAGGATCGCAACTGTGGTCGCGACAGTCGCTGCCGCCTTGAGCATACGCACCGGCGCAGGCGGTGGCGGCCCAGGCGGCGGATGCACGATCGGCGGAGGCGGCAGGGTAGCCTTCGTCGGCTCCGGCGCGTGCTCCTGCGCCTGCTCCTGCTCCTCCTCCTGCTCCTCGACCTTCGCGGCCTCGACCTCGACCTTCGCTCTGGCCTCGGCGTTCGCCGCCTCGACCTTCGCGGCCTGGACCTCGATCTTCGCCTCGGCCTCGACCTTGGCGATCTCGGCGGACGTCGCTTCACCCTCCGCCTTCGGCTTGTCCGGTGTGTCTGCCACGCGCTCAGTAGATCACGGATGAGCGAGCCGTGCACGATCTTGCGTTACGGCGCCGTGAGCAGGTCGGGCTGATAGGCCGCAATGAGCTTGTCCAGGGCGCGTTCGAACTCGGGAAGCGTGCCGTCAAGCGAGCGACGGATGAAGAAGCCGAGCACGGTCTTCACGACGTTGCCGTCCACGCCGCCGTCCATGCCGTGCTGGTAGTAGTACTGGTCGCTGGTCTGGCCCTTGGCCATGCGCGGGCAGAACTCCGAGTTCATGAAGAAGAACCACCGCTCGTAGTAGCCCTCGGGCAGCTTCTTCTTCACGAGCAGCTTCTGGTAGCCATCTTTCTCTCGCGCGAAGCACGTGGGCTCTGCGCGCACCTTCTTGCTCGTGAGATGGAAGATGGTCGCGAGCGGCTTCATCATCGCGTCGTACATTGCCTGCGTCGCCTGCACGGACGCGCTGTCCTTGCCGCGCGGCGCGACATCCTCCGCGAGCCAGTGCACGAACGCGGGGTTGTAGTGCCCGAACTCCGTCTTGCTCCTGCTGTTGAACGTGCCGCGCGCGTGCGGACCGGACAGGAAGATCGGAGCACCGGCGCGCGCCTCGATCGCCTCCACCGTCAGCTGCGTGGGCCGGTGGCACCAGAAGTTTTGGTAGCCGCCCTCCGGGAAGTAGTCGAAGTCCTGGCACTGCGATGCCTTGGAGAACCCATTCAGGATGTCAGCGACGTCGCGCGCAAGGTCACTGTCAGCGAGCCCCGGAGTCTTCTTCGGCTCGATCACCTTGGGCGCGCCCACGCTCGCCACCGGCTGGCTCGGCACCTCGATCACCGCGCGCTCCACGGGCTTGGGCTCCGCGCCGCCACCCTTGCAAGCGGAGAACGCGAACAATACCACCGCAACGACACCTACGAATCGCCTCACTCCCGTGGATGTTAGCGCTACTCCGGAAGTGCGTCCCCGTTCTCGGTTCGGCGGCCCTCCCCGGGCGGGCAAACAAAAGTACACCTGGTAGGTGTACTTCGCTGCACGTTTTCGCACATTTCCGGGCTATCGGACCGAATTTTCCGATCATTGTACACCCCGCAGGTGTACCAGTTTCCGGCCATGGTTTCGGGAGGGCGTACGCCCGGATCGTGATCTCCATCTCGCGCATCGTTGGAACGTGCTGCGGGACCACGCGCATCCGAGAACGAAGTACCTCTTCGTCTCAGGCGTGATTCATGGCAAGAGCTACATCGGCAATGTCGGAGAAGGTCCTGACCATCGCGGTCCCGAAGGGGCGGACGCTGAAGCCGCTCGCGCGCGTGCTCGAGGCGGCAGGATTCCCGACCGCGGAGCTCTTGTCGGACTCGCGTGCGCTGGTGCGGGAGGCGCCCGCGGCGACGGCGGACGCGCCCCCGCTCCGTTTCTTGCTGCTCAAGCCGGATGACGTGCCGACGTACGTGGAGTACGGCGCGGCAGATCTGGGCGTCGTGGGGCGCGATGTCCTCGATGAGCGCTCGAGCGATGTCTACACACCGCTCGACCTGGGTTTCGGGCGCTGTCGCCTCGCGGTGGCGCGGCGCGTGGACGTAGCGGTCACGACGGACCGGCCGCGCGTGGCCACCAAGTACCCGCGCACGGCCCTCCGGCATTTCGAGGCAAAGGGCCAGGACGTGGACATCATCGAGCTGTCCGGCTCCGTGGAGCTCGCAGCGGTCACGCACCTCGCCGACTACATCGTCGACGTGGTGGAGACCGGCACCACGCTCGCGGAGAACGGCCTCACCGTGGTGGAGACCGTGAGCGAGGTCTCCACGATGCTCATCGTGAACCGTGCAGTATACAAGCTTCGCGCCGCGGTGGTGTCGGACCTGATCGTCCGACTGGAACGCGCGGCGCTCGTCTGACCGCCGTCGCGCCGTCTACTCCGCGGCCTGATCGACCGAGAGTACGTCGAGCATGGTGTTGAGGGCGGTGCGCACCTCGACCGCGACGTGGCGGGGCACCGCGCGCGTCTCCTGGAGGAGGTCGCGCAGACGGGTAGCCGTGTTGACGATCGCGTTCTTGTCGCGGTCCTTCCGTTCGTCCGCGGTGGGCGGGAAGACCACGTCCCTGAACTGCTTCGTCAGCTGCGGTAGGCCAGCACCCTCGTCGATGACCCGCTTCCGCAGCTCTGCGACCGCCTCCTTGGGTGCCTCCTCCGACTCCTCCGCGCGGCGGAGGAAATCGATCGCCTGGTAGCTCGGGATCGCGCGGGCCACGCCGTCGCGCTCCAGCACCTCGGGCGCGCGCTTGCGCAGGAAGCTGAAGCTACCGAGGAGCTTGTCCACGGTGTCCGGCTTCAAGCGCAGCTCGCGCTTCGTGTACGCCTCGAACGAGTCGTAGCCCCAGCCCGTGAAGCGGCCGCTGCGCTTCACGTCGAACAGCGCCTCGCCCAGCTCGATCCAGCTCGCCTTGAAGCGCCGCACGCGCGCCACGACGTTCGCGCGGTCCGGATCATCCGCGAAGGTGAGCTCCGTGACTTCCAGCTCTTCGTCCACTTTCGTTCGGCTCATGGCGGCTTCGGTAAACGAACTTTCGCTCGAAGGAAATGGTGCGCGGGTGCTGCCCACGTGGACATCCTGTGGAGAAAATGGGGGCGCCCTGCGGTGCTCATGTGGAGAGTCGAACGCGCCTCCCCATCCGAGCAGACCTACCCAGAGGGTGCGCCAGCATCCGCTTGTGCCGGAAGATCCACGCGAAGCAGAGGTCTGAGTCGCTTGAGCGTGGTGCGTCCAATCCCCTTCACCCGCAGCAGCTCGTCCACCTGATGAAACCGTCCCAACTTTTGTCGCAAAGCGAGGATGGCGGTCGCCTTCTTCGGACCGATCCCAGGAAGACGACGAAGATCCTCCTCGGTCGCCGAGTTGAGCACGACAGGAGACTCAGGCGACGCCTCGGAAGGAGTCGGGGCCGAGGTCAATGGCGGGGTCAGGGTCAATGGCGGGGTCAGGGTCAATGTCGAGGTCGAGGTCGGTGTCGAGGTCGGTGTCGACGTCGGTGTCGGTGTCGGTGTCGTCGTCGAAGCCGAGCTCGGTGCCGTCGGCTCCTCTACCTTCGCCTCTGCGAGCGTGCTCCTCCCGAGCAGCGCGAACAGTGTGAGGCCACCCACCGCGAGAACTACCTTCGCGATGGGCAGCGTCCACACCGAGGCGCGCACGCGGGCCAGGAGCGGTCCGAGGACCGCCGTCAGCTTGCGCGCGCCTTTCATCACGAACCGCCGAACAGCTGCTGGTCAGCAAGCGCGCCGGGAAGCGGATCGTGCGATGGGCCTCCGTCACGCAGCGAGCGGGGGGGCCGCGCGCCACCGCCGTTGTTCTGGTGACGCGCCGGATCGTACGGCTCGTAGTCGCGCACCTGGATCTGGTTCCCGCCGACGGGCAGCGCGTCCAGCTTCAGGTTGATCGAGCCGTCCGTGTTGACGAACCCGACGCCGATCTTGGTCCAGAAGGCCTTGCCGTTGTCGCGCTCCGTGATCGTGTAGACCGTCTTCATCTTGTGGTTCTTCGCTTCCATGTCTTCCTCCGAAGGGCTGACGTTCAGCCCGCACGATGAGGACGAGTGCGAAGACAGTGCCACGACGAAGAGTGGGAAAAACAAGCGCGAACGCGATCTCCAAGGTGACCGCGGTCATGACCACGACTGACCGCGGTCGGCGTCGCGTCAGCCCATCCGGTGACTCTTTGTCAAAACGCACGCTCTCCGGAATCCACGGCGCTGGCGCTGGTTGCACTGGACAGGAAGGCGACGGAAGGAGCGCACCGAAAGCGAAGAGAAGAGATCCCCGAGAGGGGGGAAGACTCAGCGGCCCCAGGAAAGGAGAACCAACGGCGAACATTCAAGCAGTATAGAGAAGCGCATATCCCCCCAGGAGACGGGCGGCCCACACGGGCAGCTCGCCTCCTGGACCTTTTTCTGGACCTTTGTTCGCGCGGCTCACTTCACGACGTGGAACTTCACGTCGGTGCTCGCGCCTTGCGCCTTGAGCGAGATGGTCGCGTTTCCGGCGGCGTGCGCCACGGCGGGCTCGGTACCCGAGCCGCTGAAGACCTGGTCGATCACGTCGCTGGTCACGGACAGCACCTTCGGGTCGGAGTAGGTCGGCACGATGCCGTGCTGCGTGAAGATGAGGTTGTTGCCCTCGGTGTCCGTCGCACCGAACGAAACGATCACGTCGTTGCCGACCTTCACCGTATAGGCGCCGTCCACGCCAGCGGTCCCCGCCGTCCTCGCGCCGCCGTGGGGCTCGCTGGAGACACTCGCGTTGATCTTCGCGGCGGCGTGCACGGTCATCGGCGCGCTGTCGACAACGAGGCCCTTGGCGTCGACGAGCTCGAGCGTCGTGTCTCCCGCGGCCGTCGTCTGCACGTCGACGGAGACCTGCACCGACTTGGTCTTGCCACCGGGGCACGACGCGTTGCAGTCGACGGAGGCCGAGCTGTTGCTGTCGCCGCAGCTACAGCTCTGGTCTGCGTGGGAGAGGGTCCCGATCGCGGAGTCCTTCACGCGCAAGATGAACGGCTCGTCCGTCCGCTGCGACAGCTGCGCTTGTGCCGTGACCGACGAGCCTTGCAGCACCTGGTACTGCGTCGTCGAGCAGGTGAGCAGGCAGCCCGTGGCGAGGTACGAGAACTCGGCGACGCCGTTTGCCCCCTTGGTCTCGAGCGGGTCATTGAAGGTGCAGCCAGTACCAAGCGTGGTGACGGCTAACGCGGCGAGCAGGGTCAGGGGCGCAAGGGCATTGAAGCGAATCATCGGGGAACCTCCTGGGATTGCGAGGAAGGTTTGCAACCGACGCGCCACGCGGGAAAACAAGCGTTTCACGGGCGCGCGACCCCACTGGCGTGAACACCGGATCACATGCCATTGCATGGGCTGCCCGTGGATCGATGGCACCCCAACACGCGTGCATCTGCGCCGTCACGTTCGGGCGACACTCGTCAGAACGTGAGCGCACCGCCAGAGAACACGGCGTGCTGCGTCACCGAGACTCCGGGAGGAAGCCGCGTCAGAAGAAAACCCACGCCGGCGAGCACTGCGCCGCCGATGAGAAAGATGTCGCCGGCGCAGCCCACCGACTTTCTGTTCGTGCACTCGAAGCCATCGCCGCCCCACCGCACCACGGGGATGCCGATGAGGATCGACAACACGCCGCCAGCACACGAGGCGATCGGCAGGCCGCGCCGCGACCGCAAGCGACGCAGGCTCGTACGGCCCCTCCACGTCGACATGAACATTCTCCGCACGCGCCGTACCGCACATCACGATCAGAAGCGAAGGAGCCAGCAAGACCCTGAGCACAGCAAGACGATACCACCGCCGGTCGAGGTCGAGGTCGAAGTCGAGGTCGAGGTCGAGGTCGAGGTCGTCGTCGAAGTCGAGGTCGTCGTCGAAGTCGATCGAGCTGCTACACTGAGGGCATGCGAGCACTGCGTGCATGGCTGGTCATTGCTGGTTCGTGTGCTGCCCTCCTCTTCGCCTGCGGAGGCACCACCACGAACCCGGGCGGTGGCACCGACGGCGGCGTTCTCGGCGACGGCAGCAGCAACACCGACGGCGCCGTCGAGGGGGACGACGCAGCGACCGACGGAGGCGCGGCGCTCGACGGTGCGCTCGTGTGCCCGGCATACGACGACACCGGGAAGGCGTGCAGCACAGCGGGGGACTGCACCACCGTCGCGCGAGGCTGCTACTGCGGCGGGCAGCCGGTGATCGGCATCTCAAAATCCATCGGCGCCGCTGCCGCCGCGTGTGAGTCCGACGCCGCCGCTCACTGCGCGCTGGGCTGCGCGAACTTCCCGGGCCAGGTGGCCGAGGACGGCAAGAACAACGTCGACGGCGGGACCATCACGGTGCTGTGCGACAACATGAAGTGCCACACCGTCTTGCAGTGACGCCGAGGTTTGGGGATTGAAAGCTTGATTGTGGGCGTTGTCCGCGCAACACTCCTATCTGGAGCCGGACCACCATGACGCACATCAACGACGACGAGAACCTCGCACGCATCGCGGAGGCGCTGAACCCAGGTCCCGATGGAACCGGCCGTCGCGCGTTCATCGCCGGCACGGTAGGTGCGGTCGCCGCGGCCACGCTCCTCGGCTCCGAGTCGGTCGCATCCGCTGGGGCGGCGCAGAACCTCGCGGCAACGCCGCCTGAGGGGTTCACGCCGTTCTCCGCACCTGGCACCGTCGTCAAGGTCACGCGCGCGGGCTCCCTCCAGGAGAACGGGCGCTATCCGAAGCCGGAAGACGCCGTGGCCATGCTCGAGAAGGTGATGACGGAGCTCACGGGCAAGCCTGATCTGAAGACGGCCGTGATGCAGCTCGTCCACCCGAAGGACAAGGTCTGCGTGAAGGTGAACGGGATCGCCCAGCGCAACATGTCCACGAACAAGGAGCTCGTGCTCCCGTTCCTGCAGGCCATGATCGACGGCGGCGTGAAGCCAGAGAACATCACCGTCCTCGAGCAGTACGGCGGCTTCCTCTCTGCCACGCGCATCACGCAGGACAACGTGCCGAAGGGCGTGAAGCTCGCGTTCCACGCGAACGGCGAAGCGACGATGGAGCCGCGGAAGATCCCGGGCACCCCGCTCGAGACCAAATTCACGCGCTTCCTCACGGAGTCGACGGCCGTCGTGAACTTCGCGCTCGTGAAGGACCACAGCATGTGTGGCTACACCGGCGCGATCAAGAACATGACCCACGGCTGCATGATCAACCCGTCCAGCTTCCACCGGAACCACGACGGCAACACGCAAATCGCGATGCTCTACGCGCAGGACGTCATCAAGAGCCGCGTGCGCATCAACATCGCCGACGCGTTCAAGGTCATGGCGCAAGGCGGTCCGCTCTGGGCGAGCCCGCAGCACGTGAAGACGTACGAGGCCGTCATGGCCTCCACCGACCCGGTCGCGATCGACACGATCGGCTGGGAGATCGTCGCGAAGATGCGCGCGGAGTTCAATCTGAAGCCGCTCGCAGACGACATCAATCCGAACAACCCGCGCGGACGTGACCCCGGCTACATCGCGCTCGCCGGGCAGCTCGGGCTCGGGATCGCGGACCGCACGAAGATCACGCTGCGGGAGCTCACGGTCTGAACAGGCCAGCTACCCGGAGCGCATGGCGCGGCGCTCTCGTCGCTGCCGTCACGGCGCTTTTTTGTGCGGCGTGTGGTGGTGGCGAGAAGGGCGGGGCAGGGGCGACAACGGCAGAGAGCGCGAGCGGCGCTGCGCCGTTCGGGTGCCGCATCACGCTCGCGCATGGGAGTCCAATAGAGCAGAAGTCGCGCGACCAGCTCGTGCGTCTGATGAAGACGTACCCGCTGGAGCCGTACATCTACACGCGCGAGCTCGTCATCGACGAGAACGCGATCCCGCACAGCCACATGGTGCTCACGCTCCACACGCGCCACGTGAAGGAGGACGATCAGCTGCTCTCCACGTTCATCCACGAGGAGCTGCACTGGTTCGCGGAGGCGCACAAGGACGCGCTCGCCGCGGCGGTGACGGAGCTACGCGCCGAGTTTCCGGGGCTGCCCGTGGGCTATCCGGACGGCGGGCAATCGGAGCAGAGCTCGTACGAGCACATGGTGATCATCTGGGGCGAGTACGAGGACCTCGTGAAGCTTGTCGGAGCACAGCGCGCTGACGCCGTCTTCGCGTTCTGGGAGAACGATCATTACCGCGCGCTCTACAGGCTGCTACGAGAGCACCGGCCCCGCATCGCCGAGATAGTGAAGAAACACAGCCTAGTTCCAGACGCACTGAAGTAGCGAGTCCCGCGAGTCGAGCGCCGTCCCGCTATGCCGTCGGCGCCGGAATGGCTCCCAGTTCTAGAAACATCGCTGTGGGAGCGGGACGGTCGCCGAGCTCGCCCCCTTCGAGCTCGAGCCGGAAGAAACCGAACCGCTCGTAGAAGGCCTCTGCTCCTGGCTTCGCGTCCACAAGCACGCCCACGCAGCCGAGATCCTTCGCCATGCGGTGCGCGAGCACGAAGACCGCACGCAGCAGCTCACTGCCAACGCCAGAGCCGGCGGCTGACTCGGCGACCGCGAGCCGCGCGAGTCGCAACACGGGAAGCGGGTACTGAGGCAGACGGCGCCGCTTCGCCACGGGTAGCGCGCGCGCGGTGACCTCAGACGCAGCCAGGGTGGCGTAGCCGACGATCGCATCGTTCTCGATGGCCACGAACGTAGTCCCGATGTGGTGGCGAAACTGGTTCTGGCCCGCGAAGCGTTGGAAGAAGCGGTCGAGATCGACGTTGCCGGACCGGAACGAGGCGCGATCGTCGCTCGGCTCGAGCCGGCGTATCGTGATCTTTGACGCCACGGTCAGCGGGAGCGCTTCTTGGCCGGCCCCATCAGATCGCGCATGGCCTCGGTCGGTCGGCGGGGCTTGGCGATTCGCTCGGCGACGAGCTCGAGACTGGCTTTGGAGACGCCGACGCGGGGCGGGATGATCACGTCCGCTGGCAGGTCTCGGAGCGCCTGCAGGTGGTGCAGGAGCGCTTCCTCTACGAGATGACCTTTCTTGACGCCGTGGGCATCGGCGTACTTCTCGACGAGCTCCTTGGTAGAGGACGAGATGAAGGCGGAGATCTGAGTGTCGGCGGTAGTGGCCATCTACAGAAGTGTAGAATTATCCACAAAACTTGCAAGCGGTGCTTGCGGCGACGATCTCGGCGGGTCTTCTAGCAGCCAGCGTCGGCGAAGACTGCGGGATCTACCGTGCGGGGCTCGATCTTGGTGACGACCGTCGTGCTGAGTGTCGCGCCCGTGGCCGCGTCGCGTAGCCTCGAGATCGTCGGGACTCCGTCCGCGCGCCGGCACACGTTCCCCGTGAGCGATCGCTGATCGCGTGTTCGGGCGGATTGCCGCTTTGGTCGTGGGTTTACCCTGCGAGAGGCCGTCGCGCGATCATCCGCCGCGCTTCGTCATCCGTATCTGGAGGCGCAGCCGGACCTCGTTCTTGATCGACGGGCCCGCGGTGATACCGAAGTTCTGGCGATCGATCGTTGTCTCGCAGACGATCACGCCCGCGTCCGAGATGCGCCCCGCGAACACGACCTCCTTCGTGATGCCCTTGATGGTGAGCGCGCCCTTCATCCCGAAGTTGTCCGTCGTGCCCCAGAGCTGACTGCTCTTCCACGTCATCCGCGGGAAGCGCGCGACATCGAAGTAGTCGCTCGTGCGCAGGTGGTCGTCGCGTTGCTTGTTGCCCGTGTCGACCGACGCGACCTCCACGTTGGCCTCCACGCTCGTGGTCGCGAGCGAGTCACCCACGACGACCCTTCCGTCGAACGTGTTGAATCGGCCCTCCACGGTGGTCACCACGAAGTTGGTGACGTTGAAATTGACCGCGGATGCGCGCGCGTCCACGACGTAGTCGCCCGGCGCCGGAAGCGTGCGCGCGGTCGTCGGCGTCGTGACGAGCGCGAGGAGCACAAGGACGGAGAGGGTCAGCCAGCGGAGGATTACGGGCGTTCTCACGGCTCTTTCATTCGGTCGAGGGACACCCTCGACGCACCCGGATTATTGAAAGTTCGACGTGCCGTCGAAGCTTTCATTCATGCGTAGGTGTTTTTGGATGGGAGGCAAGTGGTGCGGGCACGGGCACGGGCACGTTTGCGGAGGTGGCGGGAGGGCGGAGGTCCTTGTTCAGGATTTCCATCGTCTCGAAGGACTCGAAGAAGTCCCCCTCTGCGCTTGCTCCCCGTTCGTAGTCCACGGTCGCGTGGACGCTCGCTGGTCTTCGGGGGGACGCCAGGCGGAACTCGCGTGGGGCTTCGGTCAGCCGGGTGTCCGTTGCGCTCTCGGTGATGCCAGCGCGCTGGCTCGCGCGGTGCCCATCCCAGTCGCGGCCCATGTGGAACGTGTCGCCGGCGATCACGTCGCCGTCCTCGTTCAGGGCGGTCAGCGTCAGGGTCAGACGACGGAAGATGTCGCCCGTGGGGAAGCGGTGACCGACGCTCTTCGTGGCCAGCGTGACGATCACGACGTCGCCCGTGAAACGTGTAGATTGCACGTATATGGCGTCGGCGAGCAGCTCCCGGTTGCGTGTCACGTCGAAGCGATGATCGCGAAGCCCACGTGCGCGCGGCTTCATGTGGCAGCCCGCGCACGGCGTGGCGGCGAACGGGCTCTGCGCATGCTCTCGCTCCGTGCTCTGAAGGATTGCGCGCGTGCCGGGGAAGTCGAAGTCATGGCACGACGCGCACGCCTTCGTCGTCACGTGCGGACGGTCGCCCGCGGTCTGCGCAACGTGGCCTTCGCTCACGACATGGCACGCGTTGCAGCCGATGCCCGAGGCCACGTCACGCGCGCCATCAGCCGTGCGGAGCGGCGCATGACAGTCCACGCAGAGCTCCCGCCGCTCGGCGCGATACGAGCGCTGGAAGTCAGGGCTCATGA
The DNA here is from genome assembly GCA_025355005.1 of Myxococcales bacterium. Lineage (GTDB taxonomy): Bacteria > Myxococcota_A > Polyangia > Polyangiales > Polyangiaceae > JANXLV01. The sequence goes on from JANXLV010000016.1 coordinate 14,923, forward strand.
ACGACACCTGGTGCTGCGACGTGCGCCACTCCAGGACCTCCGCCGCGTGGCATGAAGCGCATGCGAGCGCGGCGTCGGGTGCGGCCAAGGCAGGCGGACCAGACGTGCCCGCGACGTCGACGCGCGCACCCGCCATGCCCGTGCGCGAATCGCACGCGCACGCAAAGGAGAAGACGCACGCGACGCCGACGTCGCGGGTCCTCATCAAGGCGCGCGTCATGCGCATCACGGGGCGCATCACGGGGCTTGGGTGAAGTCGGCGGTCTTCACATGAAACGTGAGCTGGCGGTGCGGCACCGGCGCGCCGCAGACGAGCTCTGGCGCGGAGGGCGCGACCGTAGCGAGCTTCTTCAGCAGCTCCTTCGCGATCTCCGGCGTGGGCGCGACGATGCCGAGCAGGTGGTTCGGGCCTGCGCCGAAGCCGACGAACGTGAGCGACTCACCGAGCAGCGCATCGCCCTTCAGTGCGGCGCCGAGCTTCGGGTAGTTCGGCTTCTCGTCCTTCTCCTTCTCGCTCGCGACGACCAGGACGGGTGTCGCGCAGGTCGCACCGGAGCGCGGCGGAAGCGATGCGATGGTCCCGGCAGGGAACGGCGCTCCGCAACGCAAGGCCGCCGGGCGCGCTCTCGATGAGTACACGGTGCGAACCTCGCCCGCCCGCTTCTGACCCAGGCCCACGTCGGTCCGCACGGCGGAGACCCAGGTCTCGTCGCCCGCGACCTTGACCCATTCGACACGGCCTTGCGGGTGCGTCTCCGCGAGCCACGGTCCGTCGGGCAGCGCGACCTTCGTCCACTCCTTTCCCGTTCGCGTGTAGAGTACACCCGATGTCGCGATGAACCACGGGACGGACGGCTCCTCTGCGAGGCGGCCCGGCTCCGGCAGCTTCTCCTCCGTGATGGTCCCGTCCTTGGTCTCGATCAGCAGCGTGCCGTCCGCGGCGGCGACCATCAGATCGTCCCCGCTCGTGACGAGGAACGAGGAGATGTCGTGCAGGCGCGATGATAGCGCGGACAGCTGGAGCGCCTCTCCCGTATAGTTGTAGAGTACATGCTGTGCCTTCGAGGGGATCAGCACGGCGCGCGACGAACCCACGGCGAGCAGCGGATCAGTGGTGGCCGCTGCCGCCCCTGCCACCACGAGATCATCTACCTTCTTCTCCGGGGACCAGCGCCGCAGCATCGGCCTTCCCGTGCTGGAGCGACCGCGCGCGACGAGCTCTCCGTTCGAGAGTCGCCTCGCGCCCTCCATGTCGGGTCCGGGCAGGTTGATCTTCAGCGGCTCGCCAGCGGAAGACCACGCGAAGTAGTGGTCGTGGTTCGCGTTGCCGTCGCGGCTGTCGCCCGGGATGTCGAGGTACATCGAGTGCGCGCCGTACGCCCACAGCGAGCCGTCGGGCTGCGGGATGAGATGCGTGAGCGCATAGGAGCCGAACTGTCCATGCGGCGTGGGGAGCGCCTGCCATTTCAGCGTTTGCGCAAGCACGTCGCTCACGTCCTCACCGCGCCCTGTGGAGAGCCGCACCTGCACGAGGGCGTGCGCGTCGTCGATGCCGCCGACCTCGCCGATGTGATCCGCCGTGAGCACCGTCCCCGAGAGCCTGTCGAACACGGGCGGACCCATCGAATAGAGCGGACGCGCGCCGTCGCGTGCCATGGTCCACGCGTCGCGATAGACGACGAGCACGGGCGTCGTGCCGACGGCGTAGGCGCGCATGGCAGGACACGCGCCTTCGACGACCGGGAAGAGCGACGTGACGGTCGACGCTGAGGTCGGCCCTCGCGCCTCGGCGTCCGCGGTCGCTGCGTCCACGACCCCGGCCGCGTCCTGTGCCGTGATGGCGCTCGCGTCGGCTGGCTGCGGTCGTGTCGGGCTCGACTCATCGCGCGCGCCCGTGGTCGCGCATGCAGCGACGCTCACGGCGAGGACGAGCGGCGAGGCGAACGACCGAAGCGAGGAGCGCGTGCCCTGACGACCAAGACGCATCATGCGGAGAACGGTATCGCGAGCGGGCCACACCTTGATAGAGTGCGCGCCCATGAACTTGAAGAAGAAGCGGGCTCCGACGTTCCTCTTGCTCGCGAGCGTGACGCCGGCTGTGATCGCCATCGCCGCGGCGTGCGGAGATCCGCAGGAGCCGAAGACGCCCACGGCGCCCACGGCGTCCGCGCCGATGGTGATGACGCCCCTCGCGTCTGCGTCCGCGTCCGCGCCGACAGCGCCGCCGGTCGACACGACGCCGAAGCCGCCCGAGCCCACGCTCGCGGAGAAAGAGCTCGCCTCGCTGGCCGCTGCGACGGAGGCGATGAACGCGCACGACCTCAATCGCTATGCGGAGCTCTTCACCAAGAACGTGATCCACAAGGAGGCGGCGGCGCAGGACATCCGCGGACGCAACGAGATGAGCAACCGCATGGGGCTGCTCTTCAGGGCATTCCCCGACTTCAAGTTCCAGTTCGAGCGCGTCTGGCAAAAGGACAGCGTGGCCGTGGCGACATGGAAGTGGACCGGCACCGACACGGGCGGATACATCGAGCGAAGGCCCACGAATCGTCGCGCGGGGCTGCATGGCGTCACGGTGGGCTTCTTCAATTCGGACGGCGCGATCCGCGAGGTGCACTTCTATGAAGACGGAGTGACCGTCGCTTCGCAGCTCGATCCCAAGGCAAAGGCGGGCAGCTTCCGCGCAGCCCCGGAAGATCCCACGGGCGGCAAGCCACGCGCTGTCATCAGCAACAACGGCGACGAAGAGGTGAAGGCGCTCGCCCTCTCGAAGGCGTTCTACGACGCGCTCGAGAAGCAGGACAAGGGCGGCCTCGCCGCGCTGGTCGCGGACGACATGACCGTGGACGATCTGGCCGCGCCGCTCCGCAGCGAGAAGGGCAAGGCCGCGAGCGACGCGCTCGTCGCCGACTGGACGAAGGCGTTCGGAGCGTTCTCCGAGCTGCCGCTCTACAACCAGATCGCCGTCGGCAACACCGTCATCGTGGAGCGCGTCCTCTCGGGCAAGATGTCCGGCAAGCCCGTGAAGCTGCATGCCCTCGACCTGCTCGAGGTGAAGGACGGCAAGATCGCGAAGATCACCGTCTACTCCGACACGCTGGAGCTCTGGCATCAGGCCGGTCCAGGTGTGCACCGATAGCGCTGGTTGATGCGCGACGCTCGGGGCTCCACGGGCATCGCGCAGCAGGTGTTGTTCTGGCGGGTTTCGCATACAATCGTGGAATGCCCTGCTGGCGTGCCCGCTTCCTGCTCGCGCTCGCACCGTGCGTGTCGACTGCGGCGTGCTCGCTCATCGTCAACACCAACGGACTCGTCGGGTCCGCGCAGGAGCCAGGCGCCGACGCGTCGCTGGGCCCTGACGCCACGGACCCGATCAGCGACGCGAGCATCACCGACTCGAGCGACGGCTCCGATGCTTTGGCGCCTGGCAAAATCGTCGTGGGCGCCACGTCGACCGGCAACACCGCAGGGACCGCAGCGATCCCGATCGCGTTACCGACCGGCGCGATGACCGGCGATACGCTCGTCGCGTCGGTGTTCGCCGGCAACAAGGATGCCACTGCCGCATGCGTGATCACGCCAGCGTTCGCGTGGACACAGGTCGCTCGCGTGGACCACGGGATCGTCGGCACGCTCGCCATCTACACGCACGTCGTGGACGGGACGGAGCCAGCCATGACATCGTTCGGGATCACCAGCGGCAGCTCTGGCGTGGCATGGATCACCGACTATCGCGGAGTCGCCGTGAAGAGCCCGGTGGACGACACGAACGGCGCAGACCTCGGGACGTCGATGACCACCTACGACGCGCCCGCGGTCCAGGCCAGGCACGCGGGGGATCTCGTGCTTGTTGCATGGGGCGGATACGCGGCCGGGGCGACCCCCATGTTCACGCCCCCTTCGCAGCTCACGACACGGGCAGCGCTGACGAACGGCGGCTCACGCGGCGGCGCTGGTGGAGACACGCTCACGCTAATGGCGGGAACGACATCCGTGTATACTGCAACAGCCGCACCGGCGCCGGACTACGCGCTGGCGGTAACCGTTGCGCTCGTCCCGGGACCGTGAGCGATCCGTCGATCCGGTCTGCGCGCTGCTAGCGGGCGATGGTGGCCACGACAGTGTTGCTGGTCACGTCGCAGGTCGAGCTCATGGAGATCTTCTGCGCCACGGCATCGCTCATGCCGGCTTTTCGGCTTTTCATGGTCGGATCGTTTCGATAGCGAAGCGACACATCGTAGGTGCCCGGCACGAATCGCGGAACGTCCAGCCAGTCGTTGAGCTCGCGGCTCTGTCCCGGTGCGAGCTCGAAGATCTCCTTCTCGTCGATTGGGTTGGTGAGGCCGCAGCGTCCGACGACCGCATGCTGGGCAGGCTTGCCGTTCGCCGTGCCGATCCACGTGAGCGAGGGCGTTCTCCAGCCTACTGCGCTTCCATCGCCGGGCAGCACGAGGCGCACGCGCTTCTTGCCGGTGTTCGTCAGCGTGAGCGAGTAGCGCGGATATCCATCCGTCGCGGGGAGCGCGCGGAGGCGGGCGCGCAGGCCACACGCGTCACCCGCAGGCGCGGGATCGGTCGCGGTGGTCTCGGGCTCGCTCTCCGCTTCTGCAGGCGGCGCGATTGCAACCGGCGGACGGATGAGGACGGGCTCGGGCTCTGGGTCGTGCGCGGGTGCGCTCGCCACCGGGACCACCACGACCGCGCTGCGCGGTGGAGGCGCCGCATGATTGTCGCGGCACGCGCTCGTGAGGAGCGCAAAAACCACCAGGTTCAGGATGGGTGAACGGTCCTGCATCCCCACATGGTACGCCCGTGGCCGCAGAAAATGCCCTTCTGCTGTTACGCAGTCGTGGCGCTCACTTCACCGTGGTGCGCGGCGGGTCAGCGGTGAAGGGCACCTGCAGCGTGTGGTGATCCGTGCCATCGTAGTAGCTGACCGCGACGGTGCCGCCGAAAGTATTGTGGTCGATGCACGCGGCGTTCGTCGAGCCGGTGCCGCCGAAAGTATTGTGGTCGATGCACGCGGCGTTGTCCGAGCCGGTGCCTCCGCTCGACGTGTTGTGGTCGATGCAGGCTGCGTCGGTCGGCGAGCACGCGGCGGGCGCGGTGCAGCTCACGACGAGCTTGACGGCTTGGGTGGGCGCGACGCGCGAGCCGATTGTGACCTTGCAGGGGCCCGGCGGGAATGCGCGGCACGGGCCCGGTGGAAAGCACGGACCCGGCGGGAAGAGCTCGGTGCTGACGATCACGTCGTCGGTGGTTCCGATGTTCGCGACCACTACGCCGCCGGTGAAGGCGCCATTGCTCGGGATCAATGCGAAGGACGGCGCGGATGCAACGAGCGTGTCGCGGAGGAGAGCCTCGGACGTCTCGCCCGTCCGCTCCTCCGTCGGTGCGGCGCACGCGGTTGCGAGCGCGGCGATTGCGAGGATGAGCGAGGTCTGCGTCGTCGGGTTCATGTTCGAATGCCTTTCAGGTGGTCAGAAGATGTACCTGTGGCATCGGCTCACGCGCGCGCAACGCGCCAGGCCATTGATCACAATGCGCTCAGTCGGCGCTCATCCAGAGGAAGTCCTCACGGGCGAAGTCGACGACTAGCTATTCGTCTGCGGTTCGCTCGGGATCATCGCGCGAGTCGAAGTCGAGGCGCGCGGCGAAACGGTCCATGCGGTGGAGCAGCTTCTCCATCGCGGGGTGCACGTTGGCCCCGGCGCGATCGGCGGCGTCCTCGATTCGCTCGCGGCACCCGAGGTCCGAGCACACGAGGATGCCAATGGTGCTCCTGCGATCCCGCCTCGCCGTCAGCATGCCCACGCGCGTGCCTGGCGCGACGGCGTGACACCACTCGCACATGTGCGGTACGAGCGGCCCGCCGCTGTCGGCCTGGAGCACGATCCCTTTCGGCTCACCGGACGCCGCCGCGAACACCAGGAACACGCGACGCCCATGGTTCCACGTCAGGTAATCGGTAACGCGCAACGGCAGCGATACCTCACGCGTGATCTCGACCTGCTTGCGATCGAGTGGACGGAAGGTGCGCAGAAGGGCTCTGTCGTTTGCCAGCTTGAACATGGTGCAGCTCTGTCTTCATAGCGTGTGCCCACAAACGCGCTGGCGCAAGCGCGTCTGAAGTGGTCACCCTCCGCCATCCGCGGCGCCCGCTTCTGCTGGCGTGGGAATGAGCCGACACGTCTTCGCGTCGTACGTTCCATTCGCGAAATCGCCAGGAAAAATGCGCTGCGTGATGAAGTCGGCGTCATCCTGCGACAGCGGCTGAGCGGCGTCGCAGTTACCGCCCATCGTCGCGTCGGACACGTGGATCTGCAGCGTCTTGCCGTGTTCGACGGAGAGCCTTGTCTTGCTCTTCATCGCGATGAGGTTCGTCGGCGGGTCAGTGGAGGCCGGGTCGTAGTTGAGCGCCAGCAAGACGTAGGCAGTGTCGCTCGCCGTGACAACGCGATTCACGCCGCTCGTCGCGCCGCCGCCCACCGGCTCGTCGAAGAGCGTGGCGGACCACCAGACCTTGTAGACCGTGGCCTGCTGGGTTGGGTCACCGCTTTTCGGTGGCGCCGGGTAGTCGTTGTCCACGACCGCGTAGGTAGGATCCTCCGGATCGCACCCGACGACGCCGACGACGAACGCCGCGAGCAGAAGCGGCGCGCCCAGAACGAGAGACACAAGCTTGGGAGTGGTCTTCATCTCTCGTCTCTCAGTCCAGGAAGATGGTGCCCAGGATGCGGGCAGTGAATGGGTACGCGGGTGTGTAGTTCACGTCCTCGCATCCGTAGAAGTTGCCGTTGGCAGCACCGCCGGCCGGATTGGTCGCCAGGCGTGCGTTCCTTCCACACGTGAAGCCTCCGGGTGTCGGAGCGCCAATGCCCGGTTCGCCGCGGAGACGGCTCACTGTGTCGAACTGCGCTGACCGGTTCTCTGCGTTGAACAGGTTCTCGATGTCGACCGCGAGGTCGAAGCGTCGATGTCTGTATCCTGCATGCAAATCGAACTGCGTGAAGCCGGGCGCCACGATCTGCCCGTCGTCCGAGGCGGGACGGTCACCGATGCCGTAGAAGCGCACGCCCGCGCGGAACATCCCTGGGAGCGAGAGCAGCGCGTGCCGTGCTGACAGTCCTCCCGACCACGTCTGCTTCGGTGCCAGCGCGAGCCCGCCGCCGTTCTCGTGGTCCGCGGTGAACTTGGAATGCGTGAAGGTGACGTCACCGTCTGCGGCGAGCCACGGAAAAATCTCGTAGCGGGCCTCGAGCTCGACACCATAGCGGTTCGTGGCACCGCCCACATTCGTGGTGCCGTCGTCACCGTTCCAGGTGGTCTCGCTCGCGAGGTCCAGGTTCCAGAACGCTGTCGCGAGGTCGAGCTTCTTGAAGAGCCGGGTGCGTGCGCCGACCTCCTCACCGCGCGCCCGTGTGAGCGGTGAGACGGACGGATTCGAGAAGACGCCGCGCACGTCGTTCGAGTGGAAGCCCTCACCGTAGTTCGCGTAGACGTCCACGTCGTAGTGGCGTGACGAGATGGGCGTGGCGATGGCGCTGGCCTTCGGCGAGAACTGCTGCGCGCTCGACACGCCGCTCTTCGGGTTCGTCCGGTCGGTCGTCTGTAGCTGATTGTCCACCGCGAAGGCGAGCAGGTCGCCGCGGCCGCCGACGTTGAGGCGGAACCACGACGCGGGCGTGATCTCCTCGTTCACGTACGTGCCGACGAAGGTCTCGTGCACGGCGTTGCCGCGCATCTGGTCGAGCTGCACACGCTTGGATGCGTGCCACAGCTCTTCGTGGATGTCGTCAGAGCGGGTGTCGCCGCCGATGGTGGTGTCGAAGCGCACGCCGCCGAGCTCGTGGACGATGCGGTAGCTCACCTTGCCGCCGTAGAACGTGCGGCGGTCGACCTGCTCGATCTCGTCTCCGCGGTTCGGGTCGTTCCGGTAGAGCGTGAAGTTCGAGAACAGGTTGAAGCGGTACGTTCCCACGTACGCGAGCGCCGTGATCTCGCTGTGGTCGTTCGGGCGAAACTTGTAGTTTGCAAATACCTGATGGCGCGCGGTGTCGCCGCCCTCGGTCGGGTCGATCGAGCCAAAGCGTGAGATGAGCCCCTGCTCGACGGCGCGCGCGGCGATCTGACCCGAGCCGTACCAGTTCGCGCCGTAGCTGGACTCCCCGACAGAGAAGCTGGAGGTGGGCGAGATGTTGTACGTGACCTTGTTCCAGAGCTTGTACTTGTCCCAGTTCTCCGGGTTGTCGAACGGGCCGTTCTGGCGACCGAGCTCCACGGCGAACGTGGTCTTGAGGTTGTCGAAGGTGGGGGATGCGATGAGCAAGCCGCGATACGAAGGCGCGCCGTGTCCCGGTGTGCCACCGGCTCCGAGGCCGATGGACGAGTGCTCGAAGTTGTCGCGCGAGACGAGGTTCACGGCGCCAGCGGTCGCAAAGTCACCCTGGTTCGCGAAGTAGGGGCCCTTGCTGACCTCCACCTTCTCCACCGTCTCCGGGATGATGAAGTTCGTGTCCGAGTAGCCCTGACCGTGCGCGTGCGACACCATGTTGATGGGGATGCCGTCGATCGAGAGCGCAAGGTCCGTTCCGTGGTCAGCGTCGAACCCGCGCAGGAAGTACTGGTTCGCCTTGCCGCCGCCCGAGTGCTGCACCATCACGAGGCCGGGCGTCACGCGCAGGATGTCTTGCACGGACCCGATGGGCCGGAGCTGGAAGTCGCGATCGCGAACGGCGAAGGAAGACGCCGCGCTGATGGGCTTCTTGCCGAGGACGAGCGTGGAGTCGGTGTTCTCCTGCGTGGCCGGCGGTGGAGGCGGTGTCACGGGCGGTGGGGGAGGCGGTGTCACGGGCGGTGGCGGTGGCGGCGTCACGGGCGGTGGCGGAGGCGGCGCGGCCACGCTGGCCCAGCGAAACGGAACAGAGAGCGTGACGCCCGCGCGAATGGGCGTGTCACCACGCTTCGCGGGCGTGAACGTCCACGTCTTCACAGCCGCCACGGCCGCTGCGTCGAACTCGGGCCCGGCAGAGGACGTGACCGTAACGTCCGCCACATGACCCGTCTCGTCGATCGTGATGTCCAGGAGCACGTCGGCATCCTGCTTGGCAGCGAGCGCTTGTGGCGGATACGTCGGCTCGCCGTGCGCAACGAGCGACGGCGGCGTCACGGGCGCCTCGTCGACGTGCGGCG
>JANXLV010000022.1 GCA_025355005.1 Myxococcales bacterium
CGCGGCGCAGCCCCGACTGCGTGTACTTTGCAGCTAACGCGTGAGCTTCGTCAGCGTACCCAGGATCTGGCGCATGCGATCGCGCACTTCGTCTCTGACGCACGGCACGTAGCCCAGCGCGACTCCCACCTCGATGCACGCGAGCGTCTCGCGCGTGCTTCCGAGCGCCGTGTGAAACCGCTGCTGCGCGTTCTTCCCGCGAGAGTAAGAGCCCTCCGACGTATTCAACGCGATGCTCGCCGCGGCCCGCCGCATCTTCTCGAGGTCCACGTCCCGCCGCCCAATAGCCTCCATCTCCGTCCTGAGCATCCCAATCGTCTCGATGATGACTCCGTAAATTCTCAACTCCATGTGCGAGCTCCTTTTCGTTCGACCCGCGGGCAGCGAGCGGAGGACGGGTCAAGGCTCGCCCGCAGGGCGACCAGCGAAGCTGGCGCGGCCTTGACGCGTCCGAGCACGATGCCACGCTGGTCGACCGAAAGGAGCGACCACGAGTCCCCGAGCGAAATCCGCAAAGCCCGCAAACCGGTCCCTCGACCTCGACCTCGACCTGGACTTCGACCTGGACTTCGACCTCGACCTCGACCTCGCCCTCGCCCCTCTCACGCCTCCAGGTACCTCACAATCATATCCGTCACCTCGTCAATAAACTCCTCCTCGTACAACAACTCAGGCGATCTCAACACGCAATACAAAGTCGTCCCGCGCACGGCCAGCACGGCAACCTTGGCGGCGAGCTTGAGGTTCGATCGCCGGAGCTCGCTCGCGTGCATCGAAAGGAACGCCTCCACGAGCGTGAGCGTGCGCTCCTCGAACGTGTCGATGCTTCCCATGGTGCCGATGCGCGGCACCTGCTCGAGCAGGACGCGGTGCAGCTTCGGGTTCACCCGATGCGCCGCGTAGCTCGCCGCGATGATCTGCCGCGTCGCTTGCCGCACGGTCCCGCCAAGCGGCAACGCAGCGCCGGCGTCCGTGAGCACCTGCAGCATGCGCGACATGTGCCGCTCGATCAGCGCGGACACGAGCGCCTCCTTGCTGGGGAAGTACTGGTAGAGCGAGCCGATGCTGACCCCCGCCGCCTCCGCGACCTTGTTCGTGCTCGCGCGATCGTAGCCGTCCCTCGCCAGGACGCGCGCTGTCGCCGCGAGGATGGTCTCCACCGTCTCCTGCGCACGGGCTTGCGTGGGGGCTTTTCGGACGGTCGTCCGGGGCGCTCGTGCCATCTCCAGAATGTGAGCTACCGCTCGCTTTCTGTCAATGAAGGGCCATGAAACAGGCCAAAACAGGCCGTCACGCGAATTCGTACAACGCGAGTAGAAAAAGTGAGCTGTCGCTCACATATTGAGTGGTGGGAGGCCGCTCCACCGAGCGAGTCATCGACCATGAAAATGAAGAACCCCATCAAGACCCTGCGCATCCTCAAAGGCTTCTGGACCCTCTCGCAGAACCCGAACCGGCTCGATCAGGTGTTCGAGATCGCCGACAGCGGCGAGAACGAGGAAGTGCTGCAAGAGGTCGCGACCTGGGTCGCCAGGGATCCCGACGGGGCGCGCTCGCTGCGCGAGATGCCGCGTATCGGCTCGCTCAGCATCAAGGAGCTCCTGAAGAATCCGGAGGGCTCGCTCGGGCGCGAGTTCGCGCTGCACATGGAACGCAACGGGCTCGACCCGGCGGCGATCCCGGTCCCCGAGATCGGCGAGCACCGCCTGCGCTACGTGAAGGCGCATCTGCGCGAGACGCACGACGTCTGGCACGTCGTCACGGGCATGGGCACTGACGTTGCGGGCGAGATCGGACTGCAGGCGTTCTACCTCGCGCAGCTGCCGTCGCGCCTCTCGGCGATGCTGGTCGCGATGGGCTTCCTGCACGTCGCCAGCGTGAACCCGTCGGCCCGCGACGCGATGATGTCGGAGGTGCTGCGAGGGTGGACGCTGGGCAAGCGCGCGAAGCTGCTCTTCGGCTTCGACTGGAGAGCGCACTGGGCGCGGCCGCTCACGGAAGTACGCGCGATGCTTGGCGTCGACACGGACACGCGCACCGTCACCCTGCCGGAAAAGCAGATCTACGCGTACGCAGCCTGACGGAAAAATCGACTCTGCGGAAAAAATGACCGGCTCAGCGGTATTGCTGTGAGGCCGTTTTCACGGCATCATTCCGAGTCATGCGAAAGTATTCCCTTGCCCTTCTCCTCCTTCCGGCCTGCCTCGTCTATGCGTGCGGTGGCGGTGATGATTCCGCTGGTAACGACGACGGCGGCGGTGGCAGCGAAGGCGGCGGTCAGCTCGATGGAACCGTAGGCAACCCGGATGGCACCGTCTTCGGCGTCGACGGCTCCACGTTCGGCAAGGACTCCGGCACCGCCGACGGCGGCGCGAAGGATGGTTCTGGCGACGGCAGCAAGGACGCGAACGACGGCGCTGTCGTCTTCGACGGCAACTATCCCTATCCGCTTCCGGACGGCGCGGTCGCGGTCATCCAGTGGGGCGGCACCGGCAAGACGAACAACCCCATCACGGACGTCGAGTTCATCGACGGTCTGCAGTGGGTGCCGCAGTTCGGCGCGGTCCTCGTGTCCGACGCGGAGCTCGTGGGAACGGGCACGCTCTACAAGTACACGATCGACGCGGCCGCACCCGTGCAGCTCCCCGGCTATGGCATCAACCCCATCGGCAACGCGCTCCTCGCAGACGCGGGCTTCTTCAGCGGCTCGGAGACCGGCAAGCTCTACTTCTCGCCGCTCGACGGCGGCCCGCCGGTGGTGTTCTCCGCCACGTTCGGCGGCACGCGCTACAACCAGCCGAACGACGTCGTCGTCCGCAACGACGGCTTCATCTACATGACGGATCCGAACTACTCGGGCGACCAGCAAGGCGGAACCTCCGTGTTCCTCGTGCGGCCCGACGGCGGCACCACGACGGTGGTCGGCCCCTCGGCCGCCAAGACCGAATACAACGGCATCGCGTTCTCGCCCGATCAGAAGACGCTCTACGTGAGCATCACGAACGACACGTTCGGCCTGCCCAGCAACATCATGAAGTACGCGGTGAACGCGGACGGCACGCTCGGTGTCGGCGCGAACTTCATCACGGCGGACGGCGGTACGGCCACGCGCAACGGCGGCGTGGACGGCATCACGGTCGACGACGCAGGCAACGTCTACGTCGCCGTCGTCGGCGGCGTCGAGATCTACAACCCGGCGGGCGCGTTCATCGGCTTCATCACCCTGTCGAACCGCAACGTCTCGTCGCTCGCGTTCGGTGGTGCAGACCGCCGCACGCTGTTCATCGCAGCGAATGATCCGGTCGCGAACGATGGCAAGTCGGCGCTCTACCGCATCTACATGAACGTGGCGGGCGGCCCGACCAGGTAGGTCGACATCTCACGCCCGCAAGGAGGGGGGCGCGGTCGTACGCCGCGTGCCCCTTCATACGTTTGATGGCACAGTTACCGCTTGTAGCCTTGCTTCAACTCAGAGGGGTCTTCAAATGAAAAAAACCTGGTTCGTCGTCCTTACCATTCCGTTCGCTTGCTACGCGTGGGCATGCTCCTCCAGCTCGACGGGCGGCGGCGGTAACGCCGGCACTGACGGTGGCGGCAATCCCGCCACAGATGGTGGCGGAAATCCCACCACGGATGGCGGCGGCAATCCCGACACCGATGGCGGCGGCAACCCCGGCACTGACTCGGGCGCCACGGGCACGAACCCGATCCAGGGCGTCGGCGCGGCCGCCGCGGTGTCCACAGATGTCGGCGGCGGTGGTGGTCTCATGGACTCCATCCGCTACTTCGGGGGCAAGCTCTACGCATCGGATCCGGCCATCAACGCTGGCGGCGGCGTCCAGTACGCCATCGACCCGGCGAACCCTGGGAGCCCCGCGGTCCTGCGCAACCCCTCCAACGGCGCGTCAGGCACGGCCGTCGACACGAAGCTCGCCTTGCTCATCTCCACCGAGGTGTCCGCGAAGGACGTCGTGCACGTCTTCACGGACGGCGGCTTCAGCGTCATCGCGAATGGCTGGGACGCTGGCGCCACGTTCAACCCCTTCGACTCGCCGAACGACCTGACGATGCGCAAGTCGGACGGCACCATCTACTTCACCGACCCCGGCTACCAGGCAAGCGCGACGACGAACCACGTCTTCCGCATCGGCCCGAACGGCGCCGTCCGCATGGTCGACGAGTGCAAGGACGCATGTCGCCCCAACGGCATCGCCATCTCCCCGGATGAGAAGACGCTCTACGTCGGCTACACGTACAACCAGGGTGACGGCGTGACGCCGCACATCAACAAGTTCCCGGTCAACGCGGACGGCACGCTCGGAGCCGCCACCAAGTTCGCGGATGTCGGCACCGACGTGGACGGCATGGCCATCGACGACCTCGGCAACGTGTACGCGGCCTACGCGACCGGTGTCGCAGTGTTCGCTCCCAACGGCGCCAAGTGGGGCGACATCAAGCTCCCGGCTGGCAACGTTGCGGAGATCTCGTCCATCGCGTTCGGCGGCTCGGACCGCAAGACGCTCTACATCGGCGCTGCTGCTGCCGTCTACTCGGTCACAGTCAAAGTTCCGGGACGCGTCGACTGACCAGCCAAGCTAAACAGAGCTGTTTTACTCGACTACGACGACGTCGCCCGGACGAAGAACGAAGCCGATCGCTCGTGCTTCTGCTCCTCGGAGGTCGTTGAACTTGAAGCGGACTCGCTGCGGCATGCCTTTGCGGATGACGAAGATTTTTTCGTTGTCTGCGTAGTCGGTGAGGCCGCCGGCTGCTGCGAGGGCGTTGAGGACGTTGGCGGTGGGCTCTAGCTGGAAGATGCCTGAGTTCTTCACTTCACCGACCACGGCGACGTTCATTTGCGTGTTTTGTTCGACGCTGATGGTGACGCTTGGGGCCTGGAGGATTGCCTTGAGCTTGTCCTCGACCTCTTTGCCGAGCACGGCGGGCCGCTTGCCGCGCACCATGATCTCGCCTACGGCCGGGATGACGATCTTTCCATCGGGCCGGACCTTCTCCTTCGTGGAGAGCGGATCCTGGTTGAACACACGCACGGTGACCGTGTCGCCATCGTGGATGACGACGTCCCCAGCAGTGTCCGCCGATGCGGGGACCTCACTCACCCAGACGGACGCGCCCGTGCTGCCGCCACACGCAGCGGTAGCGCCGCCGATGCTCGCGACGCTCGCGATGATGGCGAGCCGAGTGAGTGTGGACGTGACCCTGAAAAATCGTGCACGCATGCCAATCATGGTGGACCAATCATACAGGAAACCCCCTGCGAGGGGAGCGCGGAAGCAGCGATCGAAGGTCTAGCGATTGAGCACGAAATCGCGGACGAACGAGCGGGGGTGCTTGGCGAAGTGCTTCACCCAGGTGGCGGCGTCGACGAGCCCTGGCTTCTTGTCGTCGCTGTCGCGCACTGCGTCGGTGAGCTTGCCGCGGCGGTCCTTCACCCAGGTACGCCACTTCCGGATCTCCGGGCGTGTCATGCGCCCGGATGCGCCCTGCAGCGCGAGCACGAGGTCGAGGATGGTCTTGTGGCAGTAGCCGTGGTCCGTGTGCTCGGTCTCGCGCCGCGCGGCCGCAAGCGCCGCATCGAGCGCCGCCTTGTCGCCGCGCGCCGCGTGGTACATCAGCAGCGGGATGGGGACGCCGCGCGCCACGTCGAACGCCATCTGGCTGAAGAAGCGCGGGTTGAAGTCGATGAGGAGGCGGCGGTCGCCGTCCGCGATGAACTCCACCTCGAACGCGCCGTGATAGCCGACGTGCTTGCAGAGCGCGGTGAGCTTCTCTTGCAGCGCGTGCTCGATCGCGCGTCCCTCGAAGCAGAGACCGATGCCGACCTTCCGCGGGCGCTGCAGCACCTTCATGGACGCGCGCGCAAAGAGCTCACCCTCCTTGGTCACGAAGCCCGACATGCTGAAGATGCTGGTCTCCGCCGCCGTCAGGTACTCCTGGAATAGCGGACGCACGATGTCCGGGTGCTTGTCCGTGAGGACAGCGTTGAAGTGGACCAGCTGCATGTAGCGCGCGAGCTCGGCGTCGAGGTCCGTCTCCGCCTGCACCATGGCCCCTTTGATGCCGCCATCGAGGAAGATCTGCGTGCGCGGCTTGATGAGGAGCGGGTAGGTCGTCTCTTTCCTCACGCGCGCGAGGTCTCCGTCGTCCTCGGCGTAGAGCGTTCGCGGCGTGTCGATAAGGGCGGCAGCGCAGGCCTCGGAGAGCCGCTTTTTGTCGAGCAACGTGAGGATCACGCTCTCGTTCGGCTGGTAGGTGAAGAAGACTTTGGAGAGCTCCGTGTCGTACGCGGCGAAGAGCCAGGCCAGGTGATCGTTCGTGGGGTAGAGCACCGTGTCCGGGTGCTTCTTGCCGAAGTCGAGCAGCCACTCGATGAAGCGCGCGGGCTCCGTGATCGGCGGATGCACGAGGCGCTCGCGCACGAAGCGTGAGTGCAGGGCCGCGCCCTTGTCGTTCTCGTCCCCGGCGTAGACCGGAATGCCGGCTCTACCGAGGCACCGTACTGCGGCGAGCGTGCCGTAGTAGCTCGCGGCCAGAAGCAGCACGCTCATCCGTGGAACTTTCCTTTGAGCTTCAGGAAGGGCGACTCGAAGAAGCGATAGGAGATCGCCGCGGCCACGTACATGAGCGCGGTCGGGATCACGATCGCAGCGAAGCCGAGGCCGATCCGCGTGACCGTGTCCATTGGCGCCTGGAACTTCTCGAGGCGCGGCACCATCCAGATGACCAGCACCCAGTGGAAGATGTACATGCCGTAGCTGACCTTGCCGCACGCCACCAGCGGTCGCAGGGTCAGGAACTTTCGCACGCGCTCACTGACGACGCCGTCGCCACACATCGACACGGCGGTGGCGAAGAAGATCGCGAGGACGAAATAGCCCACGACCATCACGCGACGGTCGTAGTCGTTCAGGCCGTGCGCGACCGCGTAGAGGCCGAGGAGCGCGACGCCGGTGGCGATGAAGATCGGTTTGCGCATGCGACGCCATGCGTAGGCGAGCGGGTGGTCTGCCTCGCGCTGGAGCACGGCGGCGAGCGCGCCCATGAGGAGGCCGTCGCAGCGCGTGATCGTCGCGCGATAGACGAACTTCTTGATCGTCAGATCATCCCAGAAATGCGCCTTCATGGTGATGCCAGCGCGCAGCATCACGCACGCGAGGACCACCAGCAGGATGATCGGCAAGAGGCGCTTGCGCGGCGTCACGAGCGCGACGATCGGCCAGACGAAGTAGAACTGCTCTTCGATCGCGAGCGACCAGAAGTGCGCGGTCCATCGCATCACCTCGTCGTCGAAGGCGAGGACGTAGTTCTGCATGTACGTCCAGTACGCGATGCCCGGGATCCAGTGACCCGTGGCCAGGCAGATGATCGTGCCGACGATCACCACCGCGTAATAGAGCGGGAAGATGCGCAGCACACGGCGCATCCAGAACATCTTCATGCGCGTGCCGAGCGGCTTCTTCGACGGCGCGACGAGGCCGCGCGTGATCAAGAAGCCCGACAGGACGAAGAACAGATCGACGCCCGTCCATCCCGACCACAGGAAGTCGTGCAGGTGCACCGCCACCTTGTCCGCAGTGGTCACGGCAGCGGCGGGATCCTCACCCGGGAACGTCCACGCGAAGTGGAACGCGAGCACGGCGAGCACAGCGAGGCCGCGCATGCCATCCAGCGTGGGGATCTGGTGCGCATCCACGCCAGCGTCATCACGCTTGGGCAGCGCCGTCTCCGGCTCCATGTCCGTGTCCGGGGGCGTATCCGCGAGCTTGTCGTAGTCCTGCGCGTCCTTGATGCCTCCGCGGAGAAGCAGCAGGATCATGAGCGAGAACCCAAGGACCATGCCGATGTCGCGTCCGGTGTACGCCGGAGGAAGCGTGTAACCTGCATGCGTCAGGACGTCGCCCAGCGCGGCGGCGTCGGGCAGCTCGGCGCCGAGGAGCTCGCGGTTCTTGACCCAGACGTCCTCGCGAAGCCGCATCTCGTTCGGCAGCTGCCGGAAGCCGAGCGAGTCCATGTACGCCATGTCGTCCGGGTTCGTGTCCACCGCCTCCACGATGAGATCGGATCGCCGCTCTCCCAGGCTGTAGTGGTAGTCCCACTTGTCGTGGCCGGGCGAGAACACGCCGCGCGGCGCGAGGTGCGAGATGACGCGGTCGTTCTTGCCGAGCAGGTCCTCGGTGGGGCGATTGCAGAAGTACGGCGTTGCGCCCGCGGCCGCGACGGCGATGCGGAAATCATCGGGCGTCGTGGCGCGCAGGACAAGCCCGAGACGGGTGTAGCGCGCCTCATCCGCGTACTGTGCCGCGTTCTGTCCGGCCCAGCGCGCGAGCGGCAGCGCGTGCGAAGGGAACCACACGACGGCCATCAGGATGACGGCCATGCGCGACGCGGTGGTCTTCGTGGCAAGACGCTGTCCCGCGGCGGCGATGCCCTCGGAGAGGCCGCGCACGGAGTCCTTTAGCTTCAAGAGGAGCCCGAGCCCGACGAACAGACCGCCGAACGCGAACGCCATCTTGGAGAAGACGATCGTGGCTGCGATGCCCTGCTCCGGA
The DNA here is from genome assembly GCA_025355005.1 of Myxococcales bacterium. Classification (GTDB taxonomy): domain Bacteria; phylum Myxococcota_A; class Polyangia; order Polyangiales; family Polyangiaceae; genus JANXLV01. The sequence continues at coordinate 8,571 of JANXLV010000022.1, forward strand.
CGGAGCTTCGCGTAGACGTTGAGCAGCAGCACGAGGCCGCCGAGCAGCAACAGCCACGTGGAGAAGCGCTTCACGTAGGCGCCTCGCTCCTCGCGCTTCCACGTGACGACCTCTGCGACGACGGCCGTGACCAGCAGGATGAGCGCCGGCATGCCGATGCACATGTAGCGGTTCGCGTAGAGCATCCACTCCCACGCGTCACCGCCGACGTAGGTGGCGTAGCCGATCTGCGCGAAGAAGAGCGCGGCGAGGAGGACCTTGCGCCGGAACGTCTGGTCCGATCGGAGCCTCTTCACGAGCCCCTTCAGCATGGCCGCGTTCACGCCGGTGATGGTCGCGAACACGACCGCCAGCGGCACCGCGAGGTGCATCGCGAGCACGTCGAGCGCCACGAACGCGCCGCGCTTGATGCGCTCGCCGAACGGGATCTTGTAGAGCTTCAGGTAGTAGGTGTTCGGCAGCCTGTCGTGGAAGTACTTCTCGCGCGAGTAGAGCTGAGCGCCGAGCGCGAGCGCCGGGCCCATGCCCATGATCACCAGGAACGGGATGCGCTTCTTCGCGGTGAAGAGGCCGTAGAGACCGATGAGGCCGAGCGGAACCACGGAGTCCGAGCGCAGGAGCAGCGCGCCGCCCATGAGCACGCTCATGAGGCCGGTGCGACCGAGACTGAACTTGTCCTCGTTCTCGAGCGTGAGCCAGAGCAGCGTGTAGACGATGAGCGACAGCGCGCCTACTTCCATTCCGCGCAGCGTCCAGAACACCAGCGGGTAGTCGAACAGCACGGCCACGAGCGCCGCGAGCGGCACCCACGGCGAGTCCGAGAGCTTCCGCGCGATCTTCGACACGATCACACCGTTCGCGAGCAGGATCGCGATGCCGGTGAGCATGATGAAGAGCGACACCTTGGACTCGGACAGGCCGAGCATGTGCCCGACGCTCATCCACAGCACCCAGAGCAGGTTCGTGAAGCCTTCGATGGGGGGCTCACCGACGTTCCAGGTGAGCCCGTTGCCTTCCGCCAGGTGCTTGGCGTAGCGCATCGAGATCATGCCGTCCTCGAAGAGCACGAAGTACCGCGTGCCGAGCACGGTGAAGCTCGTACGGAGGATGAAGACTACGTAGAAGAGCAGCGCCGCGACGAGCGCGATCACCCTGCTTTTGCGGTTGTTCAGCACGATTTGCCGCCCATCATCGCATGACCGATGATGCCGCTGGTCCACAAAATGGATCGGCTACAGCTTGTCGGTTACAGTTTGTCGGTTACAGTTTGTAGACGAAGCCGACGACTCCGAGGCACATCTCGTCGAGCGTGGTCTCACCGAGGACCACGTCCTTCGGACCCGTCATGCCTTGCTCCAGGATGGAGGAGGCGAGCGCCCGGTTCTGCATCGTGTTGTCGTAGTGACAGGTCACGGTGAGGACGTCGTTGGCGTTGTAGTACGGGAGCTTCGTGATGTCGGTGTCGTACTGGTAAGAACGCTGCCAGTTGAAGTCCCACGCAGGCACGTTGAGGAGGCATTCCTCCGCGGGGTCGCCGTTCATCGGCACCGCGTGCTTGACCCTGACCTCTTCGGCGACGCCCACGAGATGCATGTGCGCGCCGACCGCGAGGATCTGCGGCGTGATCACCGCGCCACCGCCGACAGGGGTCACGAGGTTTGCCGGAAGCGTGAAGACCTGTGTCTCGGTGTGCGTGCTCGAGTTCGCGGGGATGCGGAACTCCGGAGTGCCGTTGCGGTCGTCGGGGTCGGCGGCGAGGCCAATGCCGTCCTTGATGGCGCCGGAGAAGTTGCCGATCAGCTCGGGATCGAACGTGTACTCGGGCCGGGTGGCCGTGAGGCGCATCGTGAGCGTCGTGGAGTCGGGCGCCATGTTCGCGTTTGCGTGCGGGTGGTAGTGCACCTGCATGATGAACTTCGTGCCCGCCTTGAGCGGAAGCCCGACATTCGCCGGAAGATCCACCGCGCCCGTCCCCGGCGCCCACGCAGCGATGAGCTTGGGCGTCGCGAGCCCAGGACCGCCGAAGCAGTCATAGCTTCCGCTGGCGTCAAGGGCCTGCGTGATCTCCGTTGCCGCCGCCGAGAAGACCAGCGCGTGGTGCACGATGGTCTTGTTGCCCGGCGTGATGTCGTAGCCCGTGAGGTAGGCATCGCCGACGATCTTCGGATCGATGACGAAGCAGCGGAACTGATCGCCCTGGCCCTTCAGCGTGTACGGCGCAATGGGTGCGTTCGACTGCGTCGGCTTCTTGAGCCCGAGGTCGGGCGGCAGCTTCGCGGCTGGAGCGTCCTTCGGATCGCCCTCGGGTGACCCGCCGGCGACCCAGTCGGCGATGAGCTTGATCTGCGCATCCGTGAGGCTCGGATCGGACTTGAAGGCGTAGCGCGGCTTGCATGACGCCGACGAGCGCGCGCCCCACGGCGGCATCGCGCGCGTGGCGGTCTTCACCTGGATCGAGCCCGCGAACAGCTGAGCGTCCTGGTACGTGAGCAACGACATCGGCGCGATGCCCCCCGCCGAGTGACACGCCTGACAATGGTCCTGGAGGATCGGCTCGATGTCCTTGTGGAACGTCACGCCGCTCGAGGTCGGCCCAACACCACCATCCGCCGTCTCGCCTCCGGAGACCCCGCCCCCAGAGCTCCCGTTCCCACCGCAGGCGATGACCAGGGCGGAGACACCACAGAGCACGCCGACGAGCGAGAGGATGGACTTCACTCATGCAGTATCCGCGGAAAGGCGCCGCGGGGCAATGTAGGCAAAAGAGCAGGGGAAAAAGGTCGGTGTCGAGGTGGAGGTCGAGGTCGAGGTGGAGGTGGAGGTGGAGGTGGAGGTGGAGGTGGAGGTGGAGGTCGAGGTGGAGGTGGAGGTCGAGGTCGTCGTCGTCGAGGTCGAGGTCGTCGTCGTCGAGGTCGAGGTCGTCGTCGTCGTCGTCGTCGTTGTCGTCTCAGTGCTTCACGGGGCCTTGTAGATGAAGTCGACGTTTGCGAGGCACATCTCGTTCAGCGTGCTCTCCCCCAGCGTCACGTCGCTTGGCGCTTTCATTCCTTGCGCCAGGATTGACGTTGCTAGCGCCTGGTTCTGCATCGTGTTGTTGTAGGTGCACGCTACGGTCATCACGTCGCCACCCGTCATGAGTGGCAGCGTCGAGATATCCGTCGCGTAGTCGTAGCGCCGCTGCCAGTTGAAGTCCCACACAGGCACGGAGACCAAGCACTCGTTTGCGGGATCCTGTGCGTCGGGCGCGGCTCGCTTCAGCGTGACCTGCTCGTTCACGCCGACCAGGTGCATGTGCGCGCCGATGCCATAGATGCGCGGCGAGACGGCCGCGAGGGCCGCGGGCAGCGTGAACTGCATCGTCTCGGTGTGGCTCTTCGCGTTCGCCGGGATGCGGAACTCCGGTGTGCCGTTGCGGTCGTCCGCGTCGGGAAGGAGGCCGGTGCCGTTGACCACAGCCTTGCTCGAGTTGCCGATCAGCTTCGGCGCGATGAAGTACGTCGGCTTGGTCGCTGTCAGACGCATCTCGAACGTGGTCGCGTCCGGTGCCGGGCTTGCGCCGCCGTGCGGGTGATAGTGGATCTGCATCACGAGCGCTGTGCCCGCCGCGAGCGGGATGCCGACGTCCGCAGGGAACTCCGAGGGCAGAGCGCCGGGCGCCCACGCGGCGACCAGATCCGTCTGCGCGAGGCCGGGGCCGCCGAAGCAGTCGTAGCTGCCGCTCGCATCCAGCGGCTGCGTGATCGCCGCCGTGCCGCCTGGCACCGCGTACATGACCATGTGGTGCACGGTGGTCGCGTTGCCCGGGACGACGTGCGAGCCATTCATGTACATCGTCTGCGTGAGCTTCGGATCGAGCACGAAGCAGCGGAACTGATCCGTGCTTCCGGAGAGCGAGTACGGCGCCTTCGGCGTCAGCTTGTCGGTCACGTTCGCGAGGTCCACGGGCTTGGGCGGTGAGCCCGCCTTCTTGTCCGCGGCCGATCCCTCGGGCGCGCCGCCGTCCACCCACGACGCGATCATCGCGATCTGCGCGGCGGTGAGCGTGGGGTCTTCCTTCCAGCCGAAGCGCGGCTTGCACGCGTCGGTCGACTGCGCGCCCCACGGCGGCATCGCCTTCGACATTGTGTTCGACTTGATGGACGCGGCGAACGTCGATGCATCGTCGTACGTGACGAGCGCCATGGGCGCGATACCGCCGGCGACATGGCAACCTTGGCAGTGCGTCTCGAGCAGCGGCTGGATGTCCTTGTTGAACGTGAAGCTGGTCGTGACGATCCCGCCTTCACCGTTCCCCGCGCCGCCCTCGGAGCCAGGCGAGCCGCCGTCATCCGCAACATCGCTGATGCCGCCGCCGTTGTAGGTCCCGTAACAAGCCGCCGACGTCGCGATAGCAAAGAGGGCCAGACCGGCCGCGAAGAGCTTCTGCATCCAGACCAGAAGTGCACACGACGTACCACCCCAGCCATTCACAAATCATGTGAAAATCAGCCCAATTTCGAATCGAAGGGGTGAACCCAAAAGAGTCCACCGCCCAGCGCCCAGTCCGGGCAACGACCTCAACTTCGACTTCGCCTTCGACCCTCGCCCTCGACTTCGCCCTCGCCCTCGCCCTACACCCCCAGCACGCGCCGCATGATCTTCTGGGCCTTCGCGAGCGCATGCTCCTTCTCCAGGAACTCGTACCCTCCGTCTCTCAGCGTTCGCTGGAGGCTCTCCGACGCGCAGACCTTCACCACGGCGTCTGCGAAGGACTCGGCGTCTCTCGCGACCATGGCGTGCTTCTCGTGGACGACGGGGAGGCCCAGCGCGCCTTCGACCGTGGTGATGAGCGGCATGCCTCCGCGGAAGGCCTCTAGCACCTTGATGCGGACGCCCGAGCCGCCGAGGATGGGCGCCAGGAAGGCGCAGGCATCCGTGTAGAATGCATTCAAGTCCTCGACGAAGCCGATGCACTCGATGCCCTCGCGCTTCCATGTCGCGGGCACGACGGGCTTGCCGCCTTCGCCCTTGGGAAGGCCGGAGCCGCCGATGCGGAGGGTGATGCGTGGGTCCATTGCGCGTACGAGCGGCCACACTTTTTCGGCGAACCAGTCGAGCCCCTCCACGTTGGGGTGCCAGCCGAGGTTGCCGATGTACACGAGGCGCGGCGGTCTGGCAGAGGTCCATTCGGTGCGTTTGAACGTGACCACCTGCGGGACCACACTGCACTCGCAGTGCGGCGCCATGTGCATGAAGGCGTCCTGGTCCGTGTCCGAGATGGCGACCACCGCGTTCACGGACGAGAGCATCTGCGCCTCGTAGCGGGCGGACGCCTTCCACTCGCGGGTCGCAGCGACGTTGAGCAGGCCCTTCTTCTTGTCGGCGAACTGCTTGAAGAAGTCGCTCTCGACGTTGTGTTGCTCGAGCACGACGCGCGCGCTTCTGGCCAGGCGCCGCACCAGCGGAAGGTAGGCGCACATGCCGAGGTGATCGATGTAAACTACATCGAACTTGTTCTTGCGGAGCACGGTCGTGATCGCCAGCGCCACGCGCGGCGAGATCCACTTTGCGGCCAGGTAGGGCAGGCCAGCGCTCACGCGAACCGCGCCCACGACCGGGATCCAGCGCTTGTGTTGCTTCAGGTGGATCGGGTGGAAGACGGGGGCGAGCACGCGCGCCTTCGGGACCTTCGCGCCCAGGTCGGTCAGCATCTTCGGATCAGTGGGCTCCTCCGTGAGCGTGAGGACCGTGATGTCACGGACCTCGTCGAGAGACGAGAGGAGCGAGAGCTCCGCAAGGCTGCGCACGCGCCCTCCGCTCACCGGCGGGTAGGGGAGCTCGGAGGTCATGTAGAAGATGCTGAGGCGCCGGTCCGACATCTCAGAAGGTGGGGCGACTCATTCGCGCGATCACGCCTTCGAGCGCGCCCGCCATCTCATCCGGGTTCGTGAAACGGTCCTGCGGGCGGCGCTTGATGGCGCGCATGACGACGCGCTCGAAGCCGACGGCGATCGGATCAGTGCGACCGAGCTCCATAACAGGCGCCTCTTTCAGGAGCTTCTCGCGCATGCCGTTCGCGCCCTCGAACGGGGGCTTGCCGGCTGCAGCATTGTAAAGGATCGCGCCGACAGAGTAGAGGTCTGCGGGCTCGCCCACGCGGCGTGCGTCGAGCAGCTGCTCCGGCGCCATGTACGGCACGGTGCCGATCGCCGAGCCCATGGCGGTGAGGCTGCTGCCGGGCTGTCCGCCGGGCTTCGCGATCTGGTTCTTCAGGCGACTGAGATTGAAGTCGAAGATGACCGCGCGCAGCCGTCCGTCCGGCGACGGCCGCATGATCACGTTCTCGGGCTTCAGGTCGCGGTGGATGATGCCGTGCTTGTGCATCTCCGTCAGGCCGCGCAGCAGATCGACGCCGAGGTAGACCGTGTGCTCGATGCTGAAGCGCACGCTCTTGAGCTTGTCGGAGAGCAGCTCGCCCTCGATGTACTCCATCACCAGCACGAGGCCGTAGCCGGGCAGGTTCAGGAACTCGTACATCTGGGCGATGTGCGGGCTCTTCATCTGCGAGAGCACGTAGGCCTCGCGACGGAAGCGCTCCACGCTCTCGTGGGAGCTCGCGGCCGCTGGATGAAGGACCTTGATGGCCACCTGCCGCCCGCCAGAATGACGAGCAAGCCAGACCACGCCGAACGCTCCCACCCCTAGCTTTCGTTCGAGGACATACGAACCGAGCGTAGCGCCCACAGCCAGCTGCACCCGCGGGATGCTACATGGACCGGTCGTAACCTTGATAGAGTAAATCGACGATGACGACCCCGACTCCGCCCGAGGCGCCCGACGCGCCCGACGTGTCCGCCGCGCCCGCCGCATCAGAGCCCATCGGCACCGCATCGGAGCCCGTCGGTACCGGAGACAGGGCCAGCCACGTGCACCGCGAGGGCGCTCTGGCGTTCCGCAACGCGATCAAGCTCACGCTCTCGCTCATCGCGACGTGGTCGGTCGCGCTCGTCGTCACGTTCAAGCTGCCCGTCTATCTCGACAAGGCGCTCTACGGCGACTACCAGAACGCGCTCGCGCTCGCGACCACCGCGTTCGTCTTCGTCGAGCTGGGCGTCGATACGTACATCCAGCGTGAAGTGCCTGTGCGGCCCAAGCACGCGAGCCAGTTCTTCCTTGGCCTCGGTCTCGCGCGCCTCGCCGTGTCGCTTCCGCTGTTCCTGGCGTGCGCATTCGAAGCGAACCGGCGCGGCTGGGCCACGAACGTGGTCGCGGCCACGATGGTCTTCGCGGTCTCGCAGTTCTTCACTGCGTTCAACACCACGTTCCAGAAGACGCTGCAGGCGGCCACGAAGGTGGACGCGCTGGCCGTCGTCAATGTCGCCTGCAAGCTCCTCTTTGGCATCGGCACGTTCGTCGTCATCGCGCTCAGGGTGCCGTTCGTCCTCTTGCTCATGCCCATGCTCGTCTCCGAGATCATCAAGGCGATCTTTCTCTTCCGTGCCACGCGCAAGGCCGTCGACCTCGAGCTCAACCTCGATCTCAAGGAGACGTATGCCGTGATGAAGGAGAGCCTGCCGTTCTTCGTCAACTCGGTCGCCGTCACGCTCGGCACGTCGCTCGACGTCCTCGTCCTCGGAGTGCTGGTCGACGACCCGTTGCACAAGGAGATCGCCAGACAGGAGGTCGGCGTCTACGCCGCAGCAAAGCAGATCGCGGGTCTCTCCGCGCTCCTCTCGCCCATCATGGGTGGCGTCATGATCCCGCTCATGCGTCGCGCGCATGCCCGCAGCGAGGACGAGTTCTTCGCCATCCTGCGTCGCGTGATCGAGGGCGTCGTGGTGGTAGCGCTTCCGCTCACGTTGATCCTGGCGCTCAGCGCCGACGTGGCGCTCCACTATGCGCTCCGCGACAAGTACACGGAGGCCGCGGGCAGCTTGCAGGCGCTCGCGCCCACTTTCGTGTTCGCCTACGGCAACGTGCTGCTGTGGCTCGCGCTCATGATCATGGGTCGCAGCTGGCAGATCACGATCGTCTCCATCCTGGGGCTCGGGCTGCTCGTCGTGCTCACGCTCGTCATCGTCCCGCTCACGCGCCCGCTCGGTCTCGGCGGCGCCGGCATGGGGGCGGGCATCGCACTGTCGACACGTGAGCTCATCATCATCATCACGTTCCTCATCCTGATCGGCAAGCGCGCGCTCGATGGCCGCAACATCGGCGCGGTGGTGAAGTCGCTGCTCATCGGCGCGATCGTCACGGCCTCCCACATCGCCCTTGGCCGCGTCCTCCACGGCTGGCCCCAGCTCGTTCTACGAGTGGCCCTCGACTGCGCCCTCTACGGAGCGCTGCTCCTTGGCCTGCGCGTGGTCCGAGTCGGGGACGCAAAATCAGTCCTGAAGCTGATCAAGAACCGCCGCAACGCGTAGGTCGAGGTCGAGGCCGAAGTCGAGGTCGAGGCCGAAGTCAGGGTCTCTGGGTCGAGAAGGCTGATTTGAGGTCTGTCATTCTCTGTGAGAGCGCAGC
>JANXLV010000037.1 GCA_025355005.1 Myxococcales bacterium
GCCGCACGTGACGCCAGAGAGGACCTTTCGCGTATCCAGGGTTGCCGGTTGCCGACACTGCTGTTCTCACAGTGCCTCCTTCCCCGGGTCCTGCGGACGACGCCCCCACTGGCTCGCCCCTTCCTCAATGGTGAAGACCAACGAGGAAGCGGCAGGCCAGCGGGGGGGGACACAGAAAGCGTCCGAAGGATCCTTCGACGGCGCGACGGGGAAATGGATCGGCCCCACCGTTCCCGTCGAGGTGCGCGTCCTCGGACCGGACGACGACACGATGATCACCGCAGCGTCGCCGGCTTCCGAGTCTTTGCTGATGGTCGTGGTCGCTCCGACGCTTTCGTACGCGCTGGTGTGGCTGGCGCTGGTGCCAGGTACCTGTAGAGCGACGACCGCGAGATCCCTAGCGTCGCGCAGATGACGGCGGGCGTGGTGCCATCCTTGTGCAGGGTGCGCGCTAGCTTCGTCTTCTCTGCATCGAGGACGCGTGGCCGCCCGCCGAAGCGGCCCCGAGCACGCGCGGCGACGAGACCCGCGTTGGTGCGGTCGCTGATGATGTCGCGCTCGAACTCCGCGAGCGCGCCGAAGAGGTGAAAGACAAGCTTCCCTCCGCTTGTCGTCGTGTCGATGTTCTCCTGCAAGCTTCGGAAGCCGACCTTGCGGCCTTGAAGACCGCGCACGCTTTCGATGAGGTGAGGGAGCGAGCGGCCGAGACGATCGAGCCTCCACACGACGAGCGTGTCTCCGCTGCGCGCGAACTCCAACGCTTTGGCGAGCCCGTTGCGTTCGGACTTCGCGCCGCTGGCGACGTCCGTGAAAACCTTCTTGCAGCCAGCTTTCTTCAGCGCGTCGCGTTGAAGGTCGAGGCTCTGATCTGCGGTGGACACGCGCGCGTAACCGACGAGCAATCCGATGGCCTCAGCATCTCAAAACTCATCACCAAGCGCTAGTAGTGGAACTATGATTGTGAGACGGGTTGTGGAGCGAGAAAACGCCTTCGGGGGCCTGCACGGGTCCGAGCCGACCAACGGTCCCACAAATGAACGTTTCTGGGATCCGCTTCTCCGTCACGGGGCGACATCTCTTTTTGCGGGGCACACGATGCGGCTCGTCGGACGAACGCGCGGCGGTACTCCTTCATCTGTCGTCGTATCGTCCTAGACGGGCCGCCGTCGAATGCAGCCTCGTCGATGGCCAACAGCGCGTGCCGCACGTGCGTGACCTCACGTCCCTCTAGCGAGGCGGTCGAGGAAGACCCCCGTCCAGGCTCATATTCTTTCTTCGCGTGGCCGTGAGGTCGCCGTTGCCTCTCCGTCCGCGGTCTTCTTCATGTCGCTGGACGGCGTGTTGCGATTCCGCCAGGCACGGTCGACCTCGGCCGGTCCATTCGACTCCCGACCAACAGACGGTGCCGTAGCTCAGAGGCCGCCGAGGCGACGACTACACTCCGCCGTGCATGCGTCGTCGCCCGTGGCGATGCAAGCGACCCTGAGAACCTTCAGCTCGTCGATGGTCCCGCCCTTCTTCAGGCGACTGGACAGGAGGGACCGCGCACGGAGCGGATCAGGAGGGGTCTCAAGTAGCGCAGCGCGCGCCAAGTCGACATCGGTTGAACCCGCCGTCGAAGCGATCGGTGGCGTGACCAGGCAGCTGCGCTTGTAGATCTTGTGTCCATCGGCGTCGATCACGTACGGCGGATCGCACTCGCCGGACTTCAGGGCTCCGCTTGAACGCCTATATGGATCATCGGGCAATACCGGGGCGGGCGGTGCCGCCGGCAACCTGGAGGGCTCCATGGTGGGGATGAACGCGGTCGAAAGAGAGCCGGGTTGGGGCTGGGGCGTGCCGGGCATCGCTGCGGGCGTCGGGGTGTTCGCGGCTGAGACGGCCACTGGCGGCAGCGGTGTCGGAGTCGGCGTTGCGCTTTGAGTCGGCCTCGGTGACTCCGCGGGGCTAGCGCTCCGGCTTGTATGCGCCTTGCCTCTGTCCAGAGTCGCGATCAACGCGATGCCGGCCGCCAGCATGACGATCGAGCTCAAGCCGAACGATGCGATCACGGCCCGAGATAGGGGGAGGCGTCGGTCAGCGACTGACTTGGAAACCTGGTACCGGAGGCACCGCAGGTGGGCCAACCACCTTGCGTGCAAGCTGCCAGGCTTGGGCCAGACCTGCTGCGCCGCCGGCATGGCCCCGGTCACGTCGTCTGCCAGCACGCCGTCGGGCGCTGTAAGCTTCGGCGACGTCGTGATCGGCTTCCCGAACCGATCGACGTACGCCCGGTGCACCGCCTCCCGCATCCGTGTCGCGTCGAGCCAGCGGTGCTCGCGTTCGAACGCGAGCGCACGATCGACGACCCTCGCCACAGCGGGGCTCACGTTCCTCGCGAGGGAAGCGACTGGAGGCGCAGCCTTCGACATCGCCGAGAGCAACACTTCGTTCGTCGTGCGCCCGTTGTGAATGAATTGCCCGGTGAGCAGCGTGAACATCGTCGCCCCCACCGCCCAGAGATCACTGCGCGCATCGACTTGATCCCACAGCGCACGCGCCTGCTCTGGCGGCATGAACTGGGGCGTTCCCATGCTCGAACCCAGCTGCGTCGCGGTGCTCGCGGTCGACACTCCCCGCAGACGCGCAATGCCGAAGTCGAGCACTCGCACCACGCCCGTCCGCGTGAGGAAGACGTTCTCCGGCTTGAGGTCGCGATGCACGACGCCGCGCGCATGAGCCGCGACGAGCACGTCGAGCAACTGATCGGCAGCGCGAAGCACCTCGTCTTCGGAGAGCCTACCGCCGTTGCGCACGCGACGTTCTTCCAGGGTCTCGCCGTCGAGCAACTCCATGACGAGGAACGCGGAACCATCCTCCGCGGTGTCGTCGTCAATGATTTTCACCACGCCCTCGTGCCCGACCGCGTTCGCGACGCGGCCTTCACGCCGGAATCGGCCTTGGACCTGCGCATTGTTTGACAGCTCCGCATGCAGCATCTTGACGGCGACGCGCGCGCCGTTCCTATGCGTGGCGAGATATACGGCGGCCATGCCGCCAACGCCGAGCAGTCCGTCGATCCGCCACTTCTCGCGTAGCACCTTGCCGATGCGCTCGCGGGCGCGGGCGATGATGGGGTCGATGAGCTCCGTGAGGACTTGGTCGTCGAAGTCCTCGTTGGGCGGCGAACCTCTGACCGCCGGAGGAGGCGCGGCAGCGAGCGCACGACCCTCGCCGATCTGGGCCTGCGGCAGCCGCCCTGTCTCGACCAGCGAGTCGTTCGAAGGATGCGCCCGCGAGCTGTCGACCTTCGCACTGGCTCTGAGCTCGGTAACGTCATCGTCCCGATACGAGCGCATCGGCGCGACAACCGTTTCGCGATCGGGAGGTTCAGCCGCGAGCGCGCGGCCGGCGGCAACGGCGGCTGGCGGCAACCTTCCCGTCTCCATCATCGACGGACTCACCGGCGGTCTCAAACTCGCGCCAGTCGCGACCTTCGCTGCACTGGGCCTAAACTCGGTGATGTCGTCGTCGCGGTAAGGCGCTGTCATCGGCGCAACAATGGTTTCGCCGTCGTGGTCCTCGCTGAGCGAACCTGAGGTCTTGGGGGCCGCGGCCAGCACATGACCGCCGGCGGCCAACGTCGGCTCCATGCTGGCGTCGTGCTTCGCCGCGCCGCTGGTGGTGGCGATCTCGGCGACGCTCGCGCGCATTTCGGTGGGGGCGTCATCGCTGCTCGCGGTACGTGGCGCTACAACGGTTTCCACCTCACCGTCTCTGTCCCTGAGCACTTTCGCAATACTCGTCCTCCACTCGGTGACGTTGTCGGTCACGTTCGTGATCGACGCGACGACGGTCTCGCCGTCCCGACTCGTCGGCGGGAAATCATTGTCGAAGATCGAGGAGGTCGGCCCCATCATCTCCTCGGCGGTCCTGTCCACGCGCGTGACATCAGCGAAGTCGGTTGTGGGCATGGGCTCGACGGCGGTGACCTCGCCGGCCGCCTGTTCCAGAGCAGCCGGCCGCTCGGTGGTCCGGTCGTCATCGTCCGTCATCAATCTGTGCCCCCTGCAAATCGGTTCTCGATTCGCGGCGACTGCCTACCGTCGCTCTCGTTCATTCTCGCGCTCACGACGAGCGCGTTCAACTCGGAAAGGGAGCGCGTGCGAGGCCGCGCTCAATTCCAGCTCCCGGACGTATAACAAACGCCTGCGGACATCTGCCAACCCAAGCCTCCGCCTGCTGCCACAGTCCACGCCCAGCCCCATGTGGTCGTTCCGGACGAGATCGTGCTCGCTGCCTGACCGGACAAGAAGCCACCATCTGGGTGCCCGCAAAGCGCTTGCAGAGCCGTGTCGACGGCGCATCCAGTCGCGCCCATGGCAGCGCATGCCTTCTTCGCCTGAGCTTGATTGTAGGTTCCGATCGGAACACAGTCGGTCCAGCTGTACTTCGACGAGCTGACGACGAACTGGTGGGTGAATCCACCGTCGCAGAGAGCAGCGTCGAACGATGCGGTGGCGTCGACGACCTCGGCGTCGTTCTCCGGTGAGCCGGTATCGGGATTGGCGGGGACGCCGCTGTCCGAGCTCCCATCGCCATCGGCCTGGGTGACCGCGTCGGCCCCGCCATCCTCCGCGGACGGATCGGCGCCGCTGAACGGAGAGCACGCTACCAGCGCAACGCACACGACCATGGCGGCGAGCGCGATGCTGAGGGTGACCGCACGCTCGCGGTCGCCCGATTTTGCCCGCTGGGTCACGCCCCCGTGGCCCGAAGAACTGTTCGCATAACAGAGTATATTTCACCTCTGTTTTAGACAAGTCAAGCGGACCAGCATCGCTTCCGTGGAGCAGCCCGAACGGGTGATGCGTAACGTCGGGCGGCGGGTGCTCGAACTTCGACGCAAACACCAATGGACGCAAGAAACGGCCGCCGAGCGAATGGCGCTCGATGTCGTGACGTTGCGGCGCATCGAGGCCGGCAAGCACTTCATCACCGTGCGCACCCTGGTGCGTCTCGCGAACGCGCTGGGAGTTCCGACGCGGGACCTGTTCGTCGAGTCGCGCCTTAGTGAGGCGCGAGTTCCGGGTCGACCTCGGAAGCGCGGCTAGGCCGAGCTCAGAGGCCGCACCAGATCGTCGCGTATCCGAAATCGATCACGTTCGAGGAGCCGCCGCCCTGCTCCTCTGTCCCAACCGAGTGAGCTTCTCCGCGCGGTCGACGTCGGCTCGCGGAGCCTCCACCCGCATGACCAAGGTCGCGACAAATCCGAAGGCGAGCCCTCCGACGTGCGCGTGGACCGCGACCCCGTGCATCGCGAACGTGCTCTCCGGGAGGATCAGCGCGAGGATGTTGCCGAGGACGAGCGAACGAGCCCTCAACTTGGCGCACGCCGCGAGCACGCCGAACACGGCGCCGCTCGCACCGACCGGCGGGCTCGTCGAGGTCAGGTCCACGACCATGCGGAGGGCGGCACCCGCGAGGCCGGCGCCCATGTAGAGCAGGAGGCAGTGCGCGCCCATCTCGCAACGACGCCACCGCCGCGCCGAGCGAAGGATGCGTCGGCACGAAGCCGTGGGCGGCGCAAACCGTTTCGCCACCGGCGGCCAGCTCGACGCAGTCGCCGACGAGGATCACGGCGACGAGAGCGAACGTGAGTGCCGGCCGCGGGCTACGAGCCATGTGCGATCGACGTCCATGGCCTGAGACATTCACCAACGAGGAAGGGGTGAGCCAGGTGGGGGATCCCCGCGTCGTCGTCCGGCCGAGCACGTGGTGAGATCGATCACGCTTCGAGCAGTGCTGCTCCGACCCGAGCAGGCAGGTCTCAGTCGTCGATCTCATCGTCGTCATCCGCAGACGGGCAGAAGCTCTCGATCGCCCGGCGCCACTGCTCTCGCAGCCACAGCACGCGCAAGGCCTGTGTCGGCGAGACCCTGATGCCGGGGGCTGGGATAGTCACGGCGGCGTCGCAGGCCATCATGTCGGCGCGGCCGTGCTCATCAATGACGACCTGGGTTCGCGTGTAACGTGGATCTGTGTTCTGCGCGAGATGCCACGTCTCGCCGCGACTTACGATCGGGACGAGCACGGCCTCGCAGAAATCGACGCCGACCAGGCGGCCAAGGTCCAGGACCCTGAGTTCGCTGGCTTCGTCCTTGCCTCGCAGAGCGAGAGATACGCCATGCAGGCGAACGTTCCCTTGGGCGTCATCTTCTACGCCCGCCACCGGCACAGAGCCAAAGGCGTGGAGATCTGGCCGCGCAGGAAGAGTGACATGCGCCGTCGGCGGAGGCGACGCCCCGGCGCTCGTCGCGACAACGAAGAGATCATGCGACGGCCCTCCGTTTGCCTTGCGCCGGACGAGGCCGGCACGCACGAGCCCGCCAAGAAGCGCATGTCCGCGGCGGGAGCGCGAGCCTGGTGGTTCGTTCGCGCGACCGGAGAAGAAGCCGTCGGCAAACGCGAGTGCTGTGACCGGTCTCGCGAGGATCGTCATCGCGCGCGCCAGTTTTTCTTCGGAGATGCCGAAATCCATAAATGCAAAGTAGCACCGGCTGGCGAACTGGACCACGCGCCGCCAGTGCGCCGCGCGCCGCACCAGGAGGTGGACTGGGCATGCATTGCGTGGTCGGACTGGGGCTGGGCTGAGGGCGCACTGCGCGGTCGGACTCCGGGTGCACCGCCAGTATCGCCCGGTTTCGCCCAGCGGCGGCACGGCGGACGCGACGGACGCGCCCTCGTTCGTCGCCGACGCAAGCGCGAGCAACGACGCTGGGAGCTTGCTCGGCCGCCCTCCGCACCGCCTGGCCGCCACCCCCAATCGCATGTGGGTCCGGGCCTGGAAAATGATCGGGTCATTCACGCCCTCCCTTGCCGCGCACGAGCACAAGCGGCGCCACCGTGGCGGGCACGTTCTCGGCGGCGGGCTTTGCGGAGAGCAGGTCGAGCAGGGCGGCCGCGCGCGGGTCGCTTTCGGCTTTCGCTCGCTTGAACGCCGCGAAGATCGCGTCGTCCGTGTCCCCGATTGGGTTCGTAGGATTAGCCTCGGGACCACACCGATCGTTGCGAACGGTGCCGCCAGGGCTATTGGGAGACCCCGGTTCGGGCGTTTTCGCGTCAATTCGTGCCGTTTCTACCTCGGTCGACGCCGGTTCAATCCCTGCTGCGCCCACCAACTTCGCGGGGATTTTCACGGGAGACCAGCAAGGCATGGTCTCTTGGAGGCTCCTCGCGTCCCCTCTTCTCACTGAACAAAAAGGTGAGAAAGAGTAAGAAGCCGGACGCGCCCTCCTGCGCGTCGTCACGGCGACACTCGCTCCCCGCGCGCACTGACTGGTCGTCACGCGACGAGCTCGGTCGCGACGCCGGACACGAGCACACAGGGACCCGCGTACATGGGTACATCTGGACGCGTGCTGCGCGCTGCGCGTCGTTGCCGCGGGGACCACCATGCGCTCGCGTGCTCACTTCGCACAAAGCGAAACGGCCTCGTTGCTCGGCGCCAACCGAATCAACAAGGCCGCTTGCTTGGCTTCTCGTGGATTGCTGCCCTCGAGTGAAACCAAGCATACGGGTTCCTTTGTCCATTCGCAAGAAGCTCAAACAGCACTGCGAAGGAATTCCATGCGCGCGCGACGTGATCGCGCTGCGCCTTGGGATGCGCTTCGCGTCCCCGACACGAACATCCCGAGACCGATCACGAGCACCGCGCTGGAAGCGACGCTCGTGGACACGGTTCGGGCCTCGGCCGCGCACGTGCGCGGAGAAGGCATGCATCATGGTCATGGTTGCACGGACTCTCCGAATGGATTTCGGGGAGCCAGACGCGGACGTATTTCCGCGCAGAGAGAGAACACGGTTCAGAGACAGCTTCGGTCACGCGCTCCTCGAGCTGCGGTCGCGCGAGCAGGCCTTCAAGGCGCTGGAGAAAGGCCCCTGGGCGCTCTTCATCGCCATCGCCGTGCACTGGCAGATGCACGCGGAGGCATGGCCATCCCAGGAGACGCTGGCGCGCTTCAGTGGCTGGTCGTCGCGTGCCGTGCGCACGCACGCGGACGTGCTGGCGCAAGGCGGCTTCGTGAAGCTGCGCAGGGAGCGACAGCGCAGCGGCGCAGAGAGGATCTTCTACGCGCCTGGGCCCGCGACGCTGGTGGCGCTGACGACGTTCGCGGAGCGCTTTCCACGCGCGCCACGGAACGACGAACGACCATCGGGCACGGACCTGGTCGGGTCGCCACCATCGGAAGCCGTTTCCGATACCCCACCGGAAGTGGCTTCCGCCAGACCACCGGAAACCATGTCCGCTGCTGAGGGGGTGCCGGAAACAGCTTCCGTTACCCCACCGGAACTACCTTCCGATGGACCACCGGAAGCAGTTGCCGAGGAACACAGAGATCACAGAAACAAACCTTCTTCTTGCGAGTTGGAGCCGACCGAAGCGCACTCGCCCGCCGAAGAAGAACAAGTCATGGAGGATGATCGGGAGCTCGCGCGGCTCGCGCTCGCGGAGCGGATGCGACGCAAGTTTCCGGACCGCGCGCCAGGCCGATGGTTCGCGAGCGACGAGATCGATCTGGTGGCCGTGTGCGCACACGCCGTCGGCGGGACGCGCGAGAACAAGCTCCAGGCGCTGCGCGACGGCATCGACGGGGCGTTCGCGACGTCGAAGCGCGGAGCCCCATCGGTCGCGTTCACGTGGGGGACGCTCGAGCATTTCCTCGACCACGTGGAGCGAGGCAAGCGTCGTCGCATCCGTGCGCAGCTCGAGGCGCACGCACCCCGGCGCGGTGTCGTCCGTGACCCCGAGGACGCGCGGAAGGCCCGCGCCTTCGGGCTCGCGCTCGTGCAGGCGCAGCTCGACGCCTGGAACGGCAAGCCAAGCAAATCGACCCAACCCCACCCCGACGTCCTTGAGGACCTGGGTACCCAGACCATCAACGCGACCAACATCACAACGGCCACGGCCGCCAGCACACGGAGAATCACATGAACCAGCCCACTCACCTCACCATCGCCGTCCTCCAGCAAAAGGGCGGCTGCGGCAAGACCACGCTCGCCGTGAACCTCGCCGCCGCGGCACATCTCGAAGGCGCGCGCACGCTTGTCGTCGACATGGACCGCCAAGCGAGCGCGTTCGACTGGGGAGCGGCGCGCGCAGACGGCTCCGCGCTGGAAGGGCTGACGGTCGTCAAAGCGGACCGCGCTCTTCCCTTGCCCCGCTTTCGCGAGATCACGCGCGGCTACGAGTACGCGTTCCTGGATGGTCCGCCACGGCTCGGCGACGTGACTGAGTCCGCCGCTGTGGCGGCGGACGTCGCGCTCCTGCCGATTCAACCAGGCCCCTTCGACTTCTGGGCGATCGCGGAGACGCTCGCGTCGCTCGACCGCGCGGACCTCATTCGCGCGCAGCTCGATCGGCCGCCGGTGCGCAGGCTGTTCGTGGTCAACCGGACGAGCGCGACGACCCTGCTCGCGCGCGAGGCGACGGTAGGACTCAACGACGTCGCCGGCGAGCTCGGCGGGGCGGTCTACCAGCGCGTCGCCTTCCCAGCGAGCGCTGCGCGCGGCGAGTCCGTGCTCGTCGAACCGCGGTCCGCCGCAGCAGAGGACATCCGAAGACTCTGGCGACGCGTGAAAGGCGGTGCGCGATGAGCCTAACGACGAAACGTCCCAGCCGAGCCCATGGCGAGAGCGTCGAACGCGCTGCCCAGCGCCTCGCCGGCGGCGCTGGACAGAAAAGGATCGTGGCGGATGTGCCCGAGCATGTCCACCGCCAGATGCGGATGCGGTGCCTCGAGCGCGGCATCTTGGTTCGTGACTACATCCTGGAGCTTTTGGGACGGGACGGAGTCGGCTAGTCAGGTTTGGCGCGTGTCGGTCGCCGAGTGCATCCCCAAGGTCCTCGCCCTCACGGCGGACGGCTGGCATATGGCTACGCACGCTGGAGCGCCGTTGGCCTCGGCTATTGCCGCATCAATTGCCCTCGACTCGTCGGCGTCGAAGAAGGGAGACAACTTCATCCTCGGCCTCGGCGTCGCGTACGCCCGTCGACAGCGAGCGAGGGATGGTCAGCTTCCAGCTCGGCCTCGGCGACGAATACCATCTGCCCGACGTCGACCATGGATCGAACATCGGCGGCGGGAACGAGATGGTCATCAGCCCCACGGTTGTCGCTTCGCCGCGGCCGCAGGTCCGAATCTTCGGGCTTGTCTCGTTGCCAGTCGCGCAGTCGTAATCCGCGGACTATCAGACGGACCGGAGGCGCATGGGCCTCCGCCTCATCGACTCGTTTGAGCACGATCCAGCGGCGCTGCTTCCGACGCAGCCGCGACCTTACAGTAGCGGCGGACGCGGATGTTGGTGCCGCGCCGCCGGGCGTCGTTCGACTACTGCCGCGCCATCTGGTAGTTCCGAATCATGATCAGCACTCGTGCTCGCACTCGCGTCGCCGCGGCATGAGGCCTCTGCACGTCGTTGTCATTGGCGGCGGGCCGTCGGGGTTGGCGTGCGCGCATCGCCTGGCCGGAGCCGGCCTCTCAGTCACTGTGCTCGAGGCATGCGACCGACCGGGTGGGCTCTGCGCGACCTACGAGAAGGACGGTTTTCGATTCGACCTCGGTGGGCACAGATTCATCTCCGGCAACGCGGAGCTAGCTCGGAAAGTCCGGGCCTGGATGGGAACAGAGCTGCTCGTTCAAGATCGACGGAGCGCCGTGCTCCACGACGGTCGCTACTTCCACTACCCGCTCGACGCGGGCGACCTCGTGCGGTCGCTGGGGCTCAGGGAAATCATGCGCGCCACGTTCGACTACGCCGTGTCCCGCGCCCGGTCCCGCGTGGCAGTCGACGATTCGCACGGGCGCCACTTCGAGTCCTGGGTACGACAACGGTTCGGCGACTACCTCTATGACACCTTCTTCGGCCCCTACACCGAGAAGCTGTGGGGCTGTTCCGCCCGCGAGATCTCCGCTGACTGGGCCGAGGAACGGATCGGGCTGCTCAACCTGGGCGACGCCGCGTTGCGACTGGTCGGTTTGCGCACCACGCCGATACGAACATACGCGCGCCGCTATGAGTACCCGCGACTTGGGATGGGTCAGCTCTTCGACCGCATCGCGGATGAATCCACTCGTCTCGGGGCACGCATCGAGCTCGGCGCGCGCGTCACCGGCTTCGAGCTGAAGGGCTCGCGTATCGTGGCCGTACACGCCGAGCGAGACCAGGGCGGCCGCACAACGTTTCCCGCGGACGCGGTCTACGCGACGAGCGCCCTTCCCGAAGTAGCGACGCAGCTCGGCGCTCAACGCGAGCTTCCGCCACCGATCGCAGCATCCGCGTCGCGCCTCCGGTTCCGTGGACTGCGCTTCCTGAATCTCTGCCTCCGCGGTGAGCACGTGCAGCCGTACACCTGGGTCTACGTGGCGGACGGCGCGCGGAAGATTTCCCGGATCCAAGAGCCGAGCAAACGCAGCCCGCACATGACGCCAAACGGCATGGGTTCTCTCATGCTCGAGATCCCCGCAAACCCCGGCGACAAGCTGTGGACGATGACCGACGCCGAGCTCCTCGCGTTCGGCCTCGGGGAGCTCGACTCTCTCGGCTACTCCGTGCGCTCACGAGTCGTCTCTTCATTCAGCGTGCGCGTCGAAGCTGGCTACCCGGTCTATCACCTACAGCACGAGGTGGACCGAGCGCGTTTGCTGGCGCATCTCTCCGAGCTTTCGAACCTGGTCGTCGGGGGACGCCAGGGGCTCTTCCGCTACGTCTTCCTCGATCGCGCGATGGAGATGGGCGACGACGCAGCGCGCGCGATGCTGTCCGGCAGCATGCGCGCAGACTCCGCCGAACGACCACCCGTTCGCGCCAGCGCGCCGCTCGAAGCGTCGGCACTGCTTGGATAGCTACTGGATCTTGGTGCGTACCATCTCGAAGGCGGCGGGGACCGCTCCGCCCGCAGCCTGCGCATAGAACGTCTTGATGTTCCGATAGTAGAGCACCGCGTCCATCTCGGTGGCGCCCGTCGGCAGCCCCGGCGGTGCATCCAGTACGAGCTCGAGGGAGCCCTGAGCGGGAATCCGTCGATCGAAGCGAATGCTTCGCGCGTGCGTCAGCTCGTGGAACTGAAGAGCGACGCCAGTGTCGTCATTAAAGTCCAGTCCAAGTCGTCCGGGGATTGGTGCGACCGGACCATTCAGCGGCGAACCATAGCGCGCGATGACGTTCTTCTGGGCGTCGATGGCCTGCACCTCGACCCATGCTTCTTTCACGTCCACGACGCCCGTCGGAAACGAGTGACCGATGGTCACGTTCCGCGCGACAACGTGCACGCCATCCGATGCCCGGGTCGCGCTTATCGTGATGGCCGCGCGAAGGCGCGACTGCAGCGTAGCGATCGATGCCGCGTCGGTCGCCATGTAGAGATTGCCACCGAGCGCCGCGTGATCTGCAACGCCGTTTCCCTTCGGCATGTGGCAATCGACACACGGCGTCTTGCCCGCGTAGGCACTGCGTTGGAACTCGCCTGCTGTGTCGATGGCGATGATGCCAGAGCCAGGGACAAACTGCTGATGACACCCCGCGCAAAACTCCGGGCTTCGAAGGAGTGTCAGGCTCGCCGTGGCTGCAGCCTTGTGGTCGGTGGTCCAGTCGAACGTCGCACCCGATGTGATGTCGGCATTTCCACCAGCGTGCGTGAGGGCGCTTGTGTCGTGGCAACCGCGGCATGTCACGCCAGCGCCGCGATTCTGCGCTGCCAAGCCAGTGCCGACGTCCTTCGGCGAGTGGCACCCCTCGCACAATCGATTGTAGGTCGGCCCCAGGTCCGCGCTCTCGCGGCGGGCGCAATAGCCCACCATCTTGTCCGTGCCTGCTCGTGCATGGACGCTCTTCTGCCAAGCTGCGTACTCGGGCTTATGGCAGTTTCCGCACCAAGCACCATCATACGACGGGTCGTACTTCATCCCGTCTGTTCGGAGCCACGTTGGCCCGAACGGCAGGTCTGCCGCAATCGCTGCTGCAAGGGCCTTGGCCATGGCCTTGGCCGCATCGTTGGGTGCGCTGGGGTCGACAGCGCCCGTGCGATCGAGGCCGAGTTTGTCCGGGGCGAGGCCCCCTTGCTCGCCGATCGCGGTCAGCACGTCGTGCGGGTCGAAATTTGCGCTCGCAAACTCGGGGGCGGTCGCGAACAGATCTTTGAGCCCGACGTGCCCACGACCAGCGTCTTGGGCTTCGTCGGGAGAGAGCGCCTCGAAAAATGCGCTGTTCGTCCGACCGAAGCCGTCGAGGTGACACGCCGCGCACGACATCCAGTTGTTGCCGGTGATCGGGATGTCGCCCTTGCGCGAGCTGGCGCGAAAGAACAACGTCTTACCGAGCCGCAAGGTTGGATCGATCGGATCCTTCGCAACTGTCTTGATGGGCGTTCCGAAGACACGCGGTGGATCCACCAGGCTGCCCCCACGGATGTCGATGACGCTGAGCTCGTGAGATTGGCTGGCGTACACAAAGGCCCTGGCGCCCGCGTCATCCAGCGCGAGA
Source organism: Myxococcales bacterium (assembly GCA_025355005.1). GTDB lineage: Bacteria > Myxococcota_A > Polyangia > Polyangiales > Polyangiaceae > JANXLV01. The sequence continues at coordinate 13,522 of JANXLV010000037.1, forward strand.
CCGGACGGGTGGTCACCGGGGAGCTGGCGGAGTGCATCGATGGCGATGCCGCGGCCGACGTCGAACGTCAGCAGATCCTCGCTGCCGCACGCGAGCACGTACGCAACGTCACCGTTGGGGTGGAGCGCTGCGGCGCAGGGCTGAGAGAACACCATCGTGTCGCCCGTGGGCTCCAGGATGTTGATTGCGTCGAACAGGTTCTTGCGGCCAGCGATGGCGCCGTTGGGATCGTTGGGATCGGTCTCGACCTCTACCTTCATCGTCAGATCAATCGCGCTCACGGAGGGAAAGATGACGCTCTGGAACTGGAACGGATGCGTCGCGGAGAGTAGCTGATGCGGCAGCCACGCGAACCCATCCGTGGGATCGATGGTGACGCCTTCGAACGCAAACGGGTGACCGTTCGGCACCTTGGGGTCGGTACGCGGACTATCCGCCAGAGAGACATCGACTCTCGTCGGCGATGCAACGGACATGTCGAACAGAGACACCGTCGCATCGATCCGATGCGAGACGACGAGCGTGCGCGCGTTCTTCGTCATGGCGAGGCCTACCGGCAGCCGGCCCGCGGCCACGATCTTCGAGAGCACACCGAGCGTGCGGTCCACGATCGCAATGCCCTCTTCGGTCGCCACGTAGAGCCAGCGCGGGTCGTTGGTGTCAAACACGCAGCCGCGGGGCCGTGTCCCGATCAAGATCCGGGTCGCGATCTTGTGCGTGTCGGCATAGACGAGATCGAGAAAGCCAGCGCGGTCGACTGCTGCGACGAACGCGCCATCTGGCGAGATGCAAACGTCTCCAATTACGCCACTGAGCGCGATCTCCGCCTTCGCCTTTCCCAGGTCGACATCGATCTCCGTGAGCGTTCCGACGTCACCGTTGGCGACCCAGGCGGACCCTCGAAGTCGATCGAACGCGACGCTCGACGAGGAGGCCGTTTGACGCTGTGCTTTCGGTATTGGCGCAGGAAACGCGCTCTCGAGCATCGGGACGCCAGCTTCCGAAGCGGTGACCGGCGGCCCTTGGTTCGATGGCGAGCTGCCCTCGCACGCGAAGACAACCGCCGCAGCCAAGACAGCAACAAAGGAGACCGTCGACCGCATGCGACGATCGTTACCATAACGACCTGCGCGCGACCTCAGGCTTCGCTATGCTCCGCGTGGGTCATGCGAAAGTTTCTCGTCTACGCGTCGACGACTGCGGTTGTATCCGTTCTTGCGCTCGCGGCTGCATGCGGCGACAGCAGCTCCTCCGGCGATGCCGCGGACGCCGCGCCTGAGGCGCGCGCCGACAGCGCGATCAATCGAGGACGCCCTCCATTCGACGGTGGCGACGTGGCCAGCGCAAGCCGCGTCAAGGTCCTGGCCGAGACCGTGTCCCGTACGGTCCCGATAGAGGAGCTGATGTTCGCCGCTGGGGAGATGCAGATCTCCGGCGAGCCGTTCGCAGAGGGCTTCGCAGGTCGTGATCTGGGCGCGTACGACCGCCTGCGCTTGCCGCCGAACCTCTACATCCTGAAAGCAGGGACCGAGGACGAGGAGGACATCGTCGACCTCTTCGGCTTCGGAACTGCCGTCGAGTCGTACGAATACTCGAAGTACCACATGCTGCAGGTGTCGCTGCAGTCCACAGCCGGAGTCGCCCTCGCGCGCGGACCTCTCATCGCCAACCTCCCCACGACCGACGCTGGCACCGACGTCCTCGATCGCATGCGCGTGCAGGGCGCGCTCATCCTCGGCACCGCAGGCGCGGACATCGCCGGAGTTGCGACCGTCCCGGCTCCGCTGGCCAACCCCCTCAACTACTTCGGGTTCCGCGGCATGTGGCCCGCGTTCCTTCCCTACAAGAGCATGGAGCCAACGATCGTCGCGGACGGACGCGTCGTGCGGTCGTGCACGTTCTCTGGCGGTTATGGCGGTATCCCCACGATCGGCAATAGCGTGCCGGAGTACGAGTGCAGCTACGAGCCGATGCACCTCGCGGACCGCGATGCACAGGTCGACAAGACGCTCGTCCCCAGCGCGATCGGGTTCGCTGTCTGGAAACAAGCTCTCTGGAGCATCGACTTCGTCAGTCGCCTCCACGACAGCGCCAGCAATCCCGTCAATGCCGTCGCCAGCGCAGATCGCGCACAGGTGGGCATCTTCGGAAACACCATCCTGGCAACAGACCCGCCGAACGCAGCGATGGGCACCTTCATCGGTTCCACGCCGCTCGAGGGCGCTTGGGGCATGATGATGGTGACGAACATGGACAATGCGGCGGAGTACCTCATCGACTCGCTGCTGACCACCGATGGCAAGACCCTCGCTCCGCCATTCGCATCGCGCGCAGACGCGATCAAGTATGACTATTCGACCCCGCTGGCCTGGTTTCCCGCCGCGACCGCGGTCACCGAGGACGGCACCAAGCTCACGAGCGGCACGGACGCTGGCCCAGACCCCACGAAAGGCGATCCGTTTCCGGCGGTTGTCAGCACGGCGATCGTCGACTCGAGCTCGCGTTCTCGGGATCTATCGGCGCTGCTGCTCGGTCACGCCATGTTCTTCGGTATGACGGACGCCAGGAACGCGGGCATCGGCCAGCGCCTCGGGCTTCAGCTTGCATTCGACGCGTCACCATTCGCAAAGGACAACGGCTTGCCTGATGGCGAAGACACGCCGCACGATCGGGCGCTCGCAGTCATTCGCGTGGCATTCATCGACCTCGACCGCATCCACAGAGATCCGCTGCGGCACGTGTTCCACGATACCGCGACGATCGATTCGCTCGGAGCCGTCACACGAGGAGGCAAGGCCTCGACGACGGAGCTCGCCCACTCGATCATCGCGCTTCGGCAGGCTCTCCTCTCGCTCAACGGCAAGATCACTCAGTACGGAGCCGCCGACCCCAGCCTCGATGCCGACAACGACGGCATCCTGAACCCCGTGCCGTTCCACCCCACGGATGGGACTGAGACGATGAGCGGTCGAATTCGCCGCCTCATCACGGAAAACGCAACGTTCGTTCGCGATGTGCTCACTGCACCCGACGGAACGGTGCGCAACTCTGCGAGCCTTGTGCTCGGCATAGCAACACCCGATACGGCGCCGACCACGATCGAATCGCAGGCCGCTGCCGTCCGGGCGCTCACCGAAGGCTTCCTCGTCACGCGCGACGAATCGTTCCGGACGCGTGCGCGACTCGTGGCCAAGTACCTCGACGTCGCGTTCTACGATCCGCATGCTCGCATGCACCGTGGTGTGGCGGGCGGCGCGACCGACGTGCAGATGACCCCGTGGCGCTTCGCCTGGGTGCTCTCCGCGCTGCGTGAGTCATTCAAGGTCCTCTATGTCGAAGGCGATCCCGCGCTCGACCGCACCGTCATCTCTGATCGCGTCCAGAGGTCCATCAAGCTCTATCTGAACGGCTGGGATGACCTGAACGGCGACAAGCTCGTGGACCCCACGGAGTGCCTGGGCGCTCGCATGCAGCTCGGTGAGCAGCCGCTGACGGGCGAGCTCGGGTTGGACACGAGCGGTCTCTCGTCCGATCGTGACGGCGACTGTGTTCTCGAGATTGATGACGCCAAGTCTTCGAGTGTCCTCGCGGGCGCTGTTCACTTTCACGCCGCCAAATAGAGGGCCGGAGCGCGGGCCCGCCACCTACCGCGCGTGGATGGCTCCGTCTGCCGTCGCAAACACGACGGTACCCTCGCTATCGAGCGCGATAGGAGAACCGATCGCGCCGCCCATCTCGACGGTCTGCACGAGAGCGCCGCTTGGGCCCACCTTGTGCAGCCCGTGGTCGTACACCGAGGGGGGCACGGACTATGGCGGAAGCGGCGCCGTTGGGGCGGACGGAGTCGTCTATGTTGGCGGGAACAGGCTTGCCCCGGCTCACGGGATCGATCGCGGAGCCGATTGCACTTGCGCCTGGCACGGAGGGTGCCGTCAGCGCCGATCGCAGGAGGCGTCCCGCTGATGCAAGGGATCTTCGCTCGCGGTCGTGACCTCCACCAAACGTCGTAGCGCTCGAGGCAGCCTTTGAAGAATCAGTATGTTTCTGACACCAACGTGCGAAAAAAAGTACCTGCCACGCTCAACGAGTGGGATTGACTATGCCGGGACTGTCGCATCTTCGTTCTCGCGGACGCTGGATGGGAATGACAGCGCTGCCGAGAGGGTTCCCCAACGTCTATAAGGTGAACCAATGACGTCAAGAACGATTGCACTCGTGAATGCGGCGATGCTCGGGGCGCTTGCTGGCGCTGCCTGCGGCGGAGCGCAAGCGGAACCTCAAACCGCGACTACTGCTCATCCGACGGCCGACCACGGTGCGCGCGGGGACCATGACGCGTGCGGCAATCACGAGCCCGGCAAATGCGGTGCGCCGCAGGCCGCTTCATCCGCGACGCAGCCATCGCAAGCCGGAGCGCGCGTCAACATCACGAAGAGCGAGACCATCGCGCCTGGCAAGGCAGTCGAAGTGAACGTCTCGTTTCCCGCGGCTTCGCACGTTACCGGAAAGTTCAAATCCTCGGCGCCGGTCGCGTGGAACGTTCACAGCCATCCAGCTGGGGGCATGGTCGAACACCAGAAAGGAACCAGTGCCGCGGGAGACATCCTGTTCAGCCCCCAGTCGCCCGGGGTGTACTCGTTCATGTGGAAGAACGAGGGCACCGAGCCCGTCACGATCGACGTGACACTGTCTGGTGACGGGGGCGCGACCGAGCTCTCTCACTGACTGGGCAACAACCATCATGACGTGGGTGGATCGGGGGCTATTTTCGCACGTAGGGTTGGAGCTGAATATCGATCCACTGTTTGAACGCCACGTCGGCCCCTTTGGCCTTTTTTTCCAGGAAGTGCGCGAGGAGATCCGTCGGGTTCTTGACCTCGATCTTCGCGCGACCGGCCTCCGACGCGAGGCCGTACAGCGTGCTCCACTTCCGTGAGAACGCGCGAAGGTAGAAATACGTCTTTTCGCGCTTCGTCCACGCCGCCAGCGCCGAAGCGACGATCCGATGCCCGACGTCTGCTCGGCCGCTGGCGCTGTCGCGTCGCTCGATCTCGAGCCCCTCCGATTGGAAACGAATCTCTAGCCACCGCTCCGTGCCATCGGGGAAGACGACGCCGATCGCGTAGGTGCAGGGACACTCGTCGTAGGCGCTCACGACGGGATCCGAGCCGCTCGCGCGGGCGGCTCGCAGCCACCCCGAGAACGCATCGAAGCAATCAGCGACGCTGCGACTGAGCACCGCGCTCGACGTCCCGAGGGGGTTCGGATCGGCAAGCGGGGGCGTCGGCGCGGTCGGATCGAATCGCAGCAAGTGGGTGTCGTCTTCCAGCGTCTTCGCGATCGGGGACGAGGCGGCGTGATGGACCACCTTGCCGCCTTCGATCTCGAACGTGTCGCCGGGGTTCGCCAAACACGTGTGGAGATCCGGCGCGATGCGGTGCACGTCGGACACGAATCGTTCGCGCGACATCGGGAACAAGAACGCGTTGCACCACTCCATGCCGGCGCCCGCGAACCTGAAGCCGGCCGCGCCCGGCACGACCATCCGCGGCTTGATGGCCATCGCGTTGGTCAGGTTCAACGCATGCATGTCGTACGGGAACGAAGTGCCGCGGCTCTCGAAGAAGTTGAAATTCTGACTCGCGTACATCGCGAATAGAAGATCGATCGTGCCGCCGGCCTGTGCGAGGACACCGGGGACGCTCTCGGGCATGACCACGCTGTCGACCTGGTTCCAGAAGGTGCCGCTCGGGTCTTTGAAGACAACGCCGAACTCGGTCACGTTGCTCACGAAGGAACGCGTCGTCACGAGCTCGTACTGCGCAAGCTTCAGGTGCGTGAGCGGTTTCTCTGGATGAATCTTCGTGAAGCCGAGCTTCGTGAGGGTGTAGATGATCGCTGTGTCCTGCGGGCACACCACGTCGCAGTTGCGTGATCGCTTCGCGATATGCGCCAGCGACGGGATGTCGAAGTGGTCGAGATGGTTGTGGGAGATCACAACGAGATCGACAGGCGGTATTGCGTCCACGTCGATGGTACGGCGCGGGCACGAGACGACCGCGGTGTCCTCGAACGGATCGTGGAAGACCGGGTCCATGAGGCACTTCGCCCCTTCCATCTCGATGTAGACCGATGCATGGCCGAGCAGCGTAACCTTCACCGGCTCGGACCTCCGCCTCTCGGAGACATGGGCGTCCCGAGAAGCGCATCGAGCGACACGAGCTGCGTTTGCGTGGTGTTGCCCGCGACGATTGCCATCCTGAAGTGACGGTCGGGCAGTGGCTCACGAAGCCACATCTCGATGCTGGCGACGCCAGGTCCGCCAGCGCTCAGGCTCTGCAGTAGCCCGACGAATCCGCTCCGTGTTGTCATCACTCCGATGGCGAAGATCTTGCCAGCCGAACGAGCGGCCTTCACGCCGTCGTCGATCCGTGCGTGAGCGACGTTCGCCGGCATGCCTGACACCAGTAGTTGCTGCATGGCGACGCTGCGCCCGGGCACGACGCGTCCGTCGAAGAAAGCCCAGACGTAGTCATCCGCGCCCCCACTGTCCAGCGCGTCGCGCACGTGGGTGCGCAGTCCGTCGACCGCCATGTCGATGAGCAAGTTCGGAAGGCGCTGAACCTTCATGGGGGTGGTGTCGTCCGCGTCTCCATCATCGTGGATCGACACGCAGAACGCGGTTCGCCAGCATGTCGACGAAATACAGTTTCTCGTCGTCGCCGAACGCGAGTCCAGCGAGCGAGCCCGGTGGCAATCCGGTCTCGAGCTCGTTCACCTTCGCGCCATCGAGGGTGAACGCACTGATGATTCCTGTTGCGTTGTCGGTCACGTAGAGCAGCCCGTTATGCAGCTTCAAGCCGGAGGGCTTCTGGAGCGCGCCTGAGCTCGCAGGGACCACGTCAGCAAGCGCGGTGGCGTCCATGGCAAACGACGCGCTCATCGGCTCCTTCGTTGGGATGGGCTTTCCTTTCTTGCCGGTCTTGGTGTTCAGCTTCGCGATGCGCGCGTGTCCTGTGTCGGCGATGTAGAGCGTCCCATCGGAGGGGTCGAGATCCAGGTGGCTCGGCACTCCAGCGACGTAGCGAAGCTGCCCAGTGGCGTATTGGAAGTACTGCCCGTCTGAGTGGTCGTCGTTGCCGACACCGTTGTCCGCTTCGAAGTCGTAGAGACCGATTGAATTGCTCTCACCACCAAAGGTCCAGTAGCGGTTCGCTGTCTGGTGGACGATGCCCATGCACAGCGGCGACTGGTGAAGCATGTCGAGGTGCGACCCGAGCCCGTTTGGATTCTTCTTCGCAAAGATGGAGAGATCCGAGGACCAGAGCACCGGACCCATGAAGTCATTGGCCGCGGACTTGCCGGCGTACGTGTTGCGCGATTCGCCGCACGTCGCAAACGTCCCCGGCGCGCCGAACGAGGTCGTGTCTGCTCCAAACGACATCGCGGTGGGATTTGCCATGAAGTGTATGGCGTATCTGTCAACGCGATGCTCCCAGGTCCTCGCGTCGGCACTTGCGTCGTGCACGATGGTCACGCCGTTGTCGCCGTTCGTCACGACCCACAACTCGTCCGGGCGCCGTGGATTGAAGGCGAGGTCGCGGGGGTTCTTCAGGCCGGCGCTCGCGTTCGCGATCTCCGTGAAGGTGACCGACATGGATGAATGGTCGCCGGTGCCGAGCTCTGGAGCGGGCTGTGGGCTTGCCGTTGGGACCGGCCTAACGGGCGATTCAGCGCTGCTGCATCCGCAGACCGCGCATTGCAGCGCGACTACCACTCCCAATATCCGACGCTTCCTCATCGGAGGTTGAGTAGCACTGGGGCAGGCCGCTGGTGCTGCAGCGGTCGCAGGTTCACTGTGCTCGGCGTACTTCGGCAACGGCGCGGGGTCAGAAGTCCGTCATCATCGCGCGGACCTTCGGCGCCACCTTCGGCGATGCCACGATGTCTCGCTGCATCCTGCGCACGAAGCAGCGCGTGGCTGCCGGACTCGACAGCGCCATTCCCTTGAGGCACGCTCGATGACCATGTACGTGCGCGCTGTTGGTCTCGCTTTCGCTTCGCTGATGATTTCTGGGTGCGCTGGCGAGAGCGCGGTAGGCCAACCGTCGCGTTCGTCGCGCACGGCGTCGGACTTCACGACACACGACATCGACGGGAAGGTATTTCGAATGAGCGATCACCTCGGGAAGGAGGTCGTCATTCTCGACTTCTGGGCCTCGTGGTCGAAGCCGAGCCGCGCGGATCTCGTCCACCTGCAGGCACTTCAGGCCAGGTACAAATCGCGCGGGGTCCTCGTCGTCGCGGTGTCGATGGACGGTCCGGAGACAGTGGCCCAAGTGGCCCAAGTGGCTCGCAGCTACGATCTGACGTTTCCCGTCATCCTCGACGAGGACACGACGATCGCTGCTGCGTACAACCCGAAGAAGTCGACGCCGCTGGTCGTCGTCATAGATCGCGCTGGAAATGTCGCGCTCATCCGCGAGGGCTACAACCCCGGCGACGAAGGCTACCTCGAGGCGGACGTAGAGCGGCTCGTGAGCTCACGAGCGTCGGAGGACATCCGCGAAGAACATCGCTCCCAGCGCGACGGCGGCGGCAACCAGCCCTGAGGCGATGCCCCACCAGACACCGAGCGGCCCATACGACCGCGAGGCCGCGAACGCCACGCCCATCCCGGCGAACCAGTAGGCTGCGATCCCTGCGATCGCCGCGCGCCCGGTCAGGCCGCGACCCCGCAATGCTCCGCCGGCGACCCCTTGCACACCGTCCGCAACCTGGAAGGCGGCAGCGATGGCCAACATCGATCGCGAGGTCGAACGAACCTCGTCGGCGTGCGCGCCGCCGAGGTAGACGCTGATGATGACGTCACGAAAGGCGTACAGCACGATGGTCGACAGGGCCATGTAGCTCGCGGCCAGCGCAAAGCCCGCTGCACTCGCGCGAAGTACACTCTTGCGGTCGTGCGCTGCAGTGGCGCGTGCCACCCGAACAGACGTAGCGATCCCGATGCCGGACGGGACCATAAACGTCAGATAGCAAGTCTGTGCGACGATCTGGTGAGCGGCGAGTGCATTTGCTCCAAAGCGTCCGACCAGGAGAGACGTGGCCGAGAAGAACCCTGCCTCGAGAGCGAACATGATCGCGACAGGCGCCCCAAGCCGCAAGAGTGCGCCAACCACGGAGGGCCTCGCTACCGCGTCGACGTTGATGTGGAGCCGGAAACGCGCGGCCATCGCGAGCGCGAGCGCCCATTGGCTCGCCGCCACCAGATGGCCAACCGTCGATAGACCCTGCCAGGGGATGACGGCGCTCGCGAGCGCGAAGCCGCCTGTGACCGCGATCGAGACTATCGGAATCGACCCCGCACGCGACGTGCCCGCCGCGAAGTTCCTCAACACAGCGAAGGCCACCGCTCCGGGGATGCCCCAGGATGCTGCGCGCAGAAGGCTTTGCGCGCCGCTCGCGACCTCGATCGATTGGCCCGACAGCTCCAGGAGCGTCCCTGAGAACCAAGCGAGCGGCAGTAGCGTGACCGACACGATCGTGGACATCTTCAATGCGGTTCGCAGTACATGGGCAGAGTCTTCTCGCCCTTCGCATTGCGCGACGACGATGGCGACCCCTGAGCAGAGGCCACCACCGCACACCACAATGGCGGTTGAGTGAAGGGCAACGGCGAGGCCGCCCGCGGCCAGAAGGTCAGGACGCCGTGCACCGATCGCCATGGTCACGACCACGCCGAAGAGGACCTGCCCCAGTTGGCCCAACGCGAGCGGTATCGAAAGTCTCGCCGTGCGCGACAGCTCGTCGCCGAAGGCACGGAGCGCGATCATTCTTGCTCGCGGTAGCGTGCGACGCGAGCGCCCAGCACCGCGTCGTTGGTCGGATCCAAGAGTCCCCTCGCGCGCAGCCACTCGTCGTCGAAGATCGTGTCGAGGTACTTTTCGCCGCCGTCGGCGACGATTGCGATCGTGGTCGGCGCACCGGATGCGGTGATGGCCTCGAGCGCGGCATACAGCACGCCGCCTCCCGATCCTCCGATGAGGATGCCGTTCTGGCGCGCCAAGAATCGAGCTGTCGCGAACGCCTCCCTGTCACCGACCTTCACACCCTGATCGATGACCGCGAAATCGACGTTCTGACCAATCGCCACGCCCTCGGGCGTGCCGGTTCCCGACTGGTAGTAAGAGCCGCCCGCGCCACCGAAAATGATCGACCCCACCGGCTCGACTCCGACCACACGCATCCCAGGCATTCTCGCGCGAAGCCCACGGGCTGTTCCCGAGAGCGACCCGCCTGTACCGACGGCCCCAACCAGGAGATCGATCGCGGGCAGCTCTGAAGCAAGCTCCGCCGCGAGCGTGTCTGCGTACCCCGAAGCGTTTGCAGGGTTGTCCGGTTGGTTGAGGTAAACGGCCCCCGGCGTGGTGGCGGCGATCTCGTGCGCGAGTGCTTCGCGCGCTGCCGTCCCGACGCGCCCGTCCCCGAGGTCAGTTTCGACCAGTCGCACCTCTGCTCCATACGCGCGAATCGTTCGGAGCTTCTCCGCCGATGCATGACGGTCGACAACTGCGATCAAGCGGTACTGACGCTCGGCAGCAAGCATCGCTAGGCCAGTCGCCGTATTCCCCGAGGAGGACTCGACGATGGTTCCACCGGGGGCGAGTCGTCCGCTTCGCTCGGCGTCGTCGAGCATGCTGCGCGCCATGCGGTCCTTCATGCTCTGGCCGGGGTTGAACTTCTCCAGCTTCAAGAACAAGCGAGAGCCAGAAATACGCAACGGCAGCTCGAGGAGCGGCGTGCGCCCGACGAGGTCGGAGACGCTACGGCCGATCATTCAGCCGGTGACCTTCTTGGGCGTGGTCCCTTCAGGATTCTTGTACCAGCCCGGATCGTCGTAGCTGGTGATGCCTTCACGGACCTTGACGACGGTGAACATGCCGCCCATCTCGATGTCGCCGAAAGGGCCCGCGCCGCTCATCATCGGTAGCGTGTTCGGGGGACGGCCCATGTCCATCATCCCGCCCATGCCGTTGTTTCCCATGCTCATGGTCCCCGGTAGAACCCGTGCGAGCTTGTCGTCGGATGCAGGAGCGACGCCGATCATGTTCGGCAGCTCGTGGCTCATCGCGTTCATCGTGTGATGAGACTTGTGGCAGTGGAAGGCCCAGTCGCCAGGAGCGTCAGCGACGAATTCGACGTCTCGCGTCGCGCCGACCGGCACGTTGACGGTGGTCTCCGGGAATCGCGCTGACGATGGTGTCGGTCCTCCGTCCGTTCCGGTCTGCTCGAAGGAGTAGCCATGAAGGTGGATCGGGTGGCTGTCCATGGACAGATTTCCGAACCGAATGCGCACGCGATCCCCCTTCTTTGCGACCAGCGCGTCTGTGCCGGGCCACACGCGGCTGTTGAAGGTGAACATGTTGAAGTCCGTCATGACGGCGGGGTTCGGCCGTGATGTGCCCGGTGCGACGAACCACTCGTGGAGCATGATGCAGAAGTCGCGGTCGACCCGCTCTGCCGCGCGAGGGTGCACGATGAAGAAGCCCATCATGCCCAGCGCCATCTGCACCATCTCATCCGAGTGCGGGTGGTACATCATCGTGCCGTGCTGCTTCAGGGTGAACTCGTAGACGTAGGTCTCGCCGGGTGCGATGTGTGGCTGGTTCAGTCCGGCGACGCCGTCCATTCCGTTCGGCAAACGAACACCATGCCAGTGGACGCTCGTGCGTTCGGGAAGTCGATTCGTGACGAAGAGCCGAACGCGATCGCCCTCCACGACTTCGATCGTGGGGCCCGGGGTCTGGCCGTTGTAGCCCCACGCATCAACGATCATGCCGGCAGCGAACTCGCGCTTCACGGGCTCCGCAATCAAACGGAACTCCTTGACGCCGTCCTTCAGGGTCCACGGCAGCGTGCTTCCGTTTGGTGTGACGACGGGGCGATACGGACCACGCGGAACCGCTTGTGCAGGCACTGGCAGCGCCTGCGCGTCCCTGCCACGCAGCAAGCCCGCGCCGGCGGCAAAGAGGGCGGCACCGGACGACAAGATGTTTCGACGAGTAATCATGGTCTGGTCTTTCCTGGCCCTTGGGCGTTCGATGCATTTGAGAGCGCACCGGCCGTCGCGCGTTCGAGCGCCGCACGAGCAGTCCAGTAGTCGCGCAGCGCTTCGATGAGCTCGCGATACGCGCTCACCTCGTTTTGCTTCGCGAACAACAGCTGATACGCCCCGAGGAGCATGGCGTTGTACTGTTGCTGCGAGAGCGCGACCACACGACGCCGTAACGGCACGACGATGCTCTGGTAGCGCACGACGACCGCGCGCGCGGTCACCAGCCGAGTACGGACATCCCGCACTTCGCTCCGGATCGCGACGGCAAGCGCCTGTTCTCGAGCAAGTCGCGCGCGCTTCTGGGCCTGCAGCCGGGCGATCACTGCCTGCTTCTGGTCGAAGATGGGCAAGTCGACGCCGGCCGATGCCCCGACTGCGCTGTACTGCTCGGGCGACCTCTCGAAGGAACCACCCACCGAGCCTCCGCCGAAGAACCAAAAGTTCTGTGCCATAGCCAACGCGTGGGACGTTGCCTGTGCTTCCTCGTGTGCGGCTGCGAGGTCGAGCCGCCGCGCGATAGCAAGTGACTCGAGGTGCTCGAGTGATTGCTCGGCCTCGGGCAAGTCGGGCAGCTTGGGCGCGATGCGAAACGCCGCGTCGCCGCCCCAAACGCCCATCAGTCGAGCGAGAGATTCACGAGCGCTCGCCACCTCCGCATCACTTCGCACGAGATCGGTCCGCACCTGCTCGAACAGCGACTCTTGGTTCGCCACGTCCAGATCGTTGATGTTGCCAGCGTCGTGCTGGCGATGCGCGAGGTCCAGCGCGGCATCTCCGGCCTCCAGGATCATCCGGCGCATTTCCGCGGTCTGTTCCGCTGCTTGCAATGCATAGAACGCTGCCGACACGTCGAACGCGGCGCGGAGGACGGCATCCGCGACGCGACGCTTTACCGCCTCGAGCTCCGTCCGCGCGATCCGCTTGCGAGCGGCCATGGTGAAGATGCTGACGAAATCCTGGGTCACCGACAGATTGAAGCCGGGAACCACGTCGTTGCCGCGACTTGCGTACGGGAGCGAGACACCACCGGTGAACGTCGGATTTTGTAGAAGCCCGGCCTGCACGAGGTCGGCCTGCGCGATGCCGAGGTCTTCGTACGTCGCCACGAGATCTTGATTGTGAAGCAGCGCGACTTGTACAGCGGCGTCGACGGTGAGCTCGCGCGCGAGCAGGTCCCGGACACTCCTCGTCACCGTCGCATCGTCCCCCCCAGCTTGATTCCAAACGATCTTGTGCCCGCCACGGGCCTCGACCATCGCTGCCGTGTCTTGAAACGGCTGCGACGGTGACGTTGACGCACATCCCAAGAACGCGGTTGCCGCCGCGACGGCGATGAACCGCCGACTCATGGCTTCACCCCGCTGGAGCCGGACGGTGCCGGCATGGGCATCTGCATGTTCGAGTGGTCCATGCCCGGCATCTTCGAATGATCCATTCCGGGCATGGAAGAATGATCCATGCCCGGCATACCGTTCATGTCGGCGCCGGATGACGCCGCGGGTGAGGGTCCAACCGGCGTGGATCGCGTCGCGGGTGCCTCGCGAGCTTGTGGATTCGCGGGGTCGTTCAGTCCCCGCGCCGGAAGCGTGCCATCGGCACAAGCAGCAATGACGAGGAGCGCAGCGGCGCCCCCGACGAAAATCATTCGCCGAGACATGATCAGTTCCTTCCGAGCAATTGAAAAATCCCGCGTCACAGTGGGTGGACGCGCGCAGAAAAGATAGCGGCGCCGGGTTCAAAGGGCGCTCCGGCCATCGCGCGCCGTCGTGTCGCGCCGCGAGACGCTGACGAGCCTAGGTTCGGTCTCGGTCGCGCGCAAGCGTGCGACGGCGGGTGGACGATGTGTGTGGCGTTGTTGAGCAGGCTCATGGGCAAGGCTGTGGCGCGCAGGTCAATACGCTTCTACCGGCCTGGAAAGTCGTGACGTCGCGAGAATTGGCTCATCGCCGTCCGCCGGCGAGCAGCGGCACCTTCGTCGCTTTTGATCGTCGTCGCCGCGGGGCGGCTCTATCGCGACCACGGACGGTGCTCGTCTGTTCCGGAAGCTCGTCATTCTTCCTCGGTGGTGTCGCGGAGAATCGGGCTCGGGCATCGCGAAGCCGATCGAGGTTCTTGTGGCAGCTCTCCAGGAGCCGCGCCTGGGCTGCCTCTGCCTTGTCGAGCAGTGGCGCTAGGTCTACTCCATCGGCGATCGCTTCTTCGACACGCGTGAGCAACACCTCGCTCCATCGCGACGCCCGCCGCTCGTAGCGCTCACTTGCGCTCACCATCTCCGAGAGGTCCACGGCGAGTGGTCTGGTCTGGTCGCGCGCGGTATCTGTGCTGCTACTGGAGATCACGCGCGCCAGCTCTCGAACCGACAGACCCTCGCCCAGAACACGCTCGATCAATGCCGCGCGGTCTCGCTTCGAATTGACCGCGGTGAGCTCCACAAGATGGGACCAAGAGATCGGCTCCCCGAAGATATTTACCCGTTTCAAGAGCACCCCAAGCTCATCGCCAGTCCAACGAGTCGCGACCTGCCCATAGCGATAGAGCGTCGTCTCATCGCGGCCGAGGGCGGTGGCGAGCAGGATGACTCCGCGGGCGCCATACTTGTCCGGAGCATTTCGAATCTCGGAGATCATCCCTCCGATTTGATGACGAACCCGCACCGTGTCGGCAGTGTTGCCTGAAAAGAGCTCGCGGATCGTCTCGTACTTGCGTCGTAAGGACGCATTCATCTCATTGATTGCATGCTGCGGAGCGTTCTTCATCGCGCTTCTCCACGGGGCGCGCCATCGCGCGCGATCGGACCTTGGTTCGGAGAGCCGCGTCTGGTTTCGCGCGGATCTCGCCCCTGAGCGCGGCGAGCATGTCGCCGCCGCGCTCGAAGTCCGTCAAATCAAGAAGACCATCAGCTGTGCGTGCCGCTGCCGTCGCGGCGGGCCGGTTGCGACGACCAACGCGAACGACTGACGGACGCGCCGCTCCGGGCGCCGGCTTGGTACTTCGAACGGGCACGCCCGCATCGGTTCCGCTTGGAGCCGTGGCGGCGCGGGGGTCTCTGCCGCCGTAGTTGCCGTTCTAGGAAGCGCGCCAAGGGAGCGACTCTCACAGCAAGGCTGCTCCTTGAACTGCGCGGGCAGTCCCTCTTCGCCATCGACACACTCGTCGGCCTCCTCGGGCGGACAGCAGCACGTCATGGCCGCCTCCTGCATCGCCGAGCAGAAGAAGTAGCGGCCGCCCTGCTGCAGCATACCGGCCATCAGCACAAGCACCGCGACGACATGCGCCAACCGCCGCGCGACCGCCGCGATCAGGCGGGCCCGTCTTCGCATGGTATGGGTTTGGCGGAACATCGCGCAGCGGGCAGCCTACCGCGCCTGGACGCAGCGACGCTCCCCTCGTGGTCGGTTTTGCGTTCGTCGGGTCCCTGCATCGAAGCGCGTCACTCAGGGCCACCGCGAGCAGCAGCGAGCCGGCGGGGCGCGCCCCTGAGCTTCATCATGTTCGTGCGTTGGCCTCGGGCCACTCTTCTCGGAGAGCACCTGGCGGTAGGGCACTCAAGCGTGCAACGGAGGCGTGTGCCGGGCGTCCAACGGCGTGCTATCGCTACCGGACATGCCGCGAACCTCGCTGAAACACGCTGCCCCGCTCGGACTCGCCCTCTTGGGCGTGGTCGTGACAGCGTTCTCCGCGTGCTCGGGATCCAGTGGCGGCGATTCAGGCGGCGGGACGGTCGACGCAGCACAAGATCGCGTTCACGTCGCTCCGCCAGAGTTCGATAGTGGCGAGGACAACATCGACGCGGGGCCGCTCTGCGTGAACGGCGTCAGCGTCGACGGCGCCTACCCAAAGCGGCCCACGGCGGTGGAGCTAGGCGCGACGGCGCCGAATTTTTCGTGGGACGGTCTCGACGAGAACGGCAAGGCCTTGCCCATCAAGCTCGCCGACTACTTCGAGCCGTGTGCTGCGAAGTCACGGCTCCTCGTGGTTCGCGTGAGCGCGGCCTGGTGCGGCACGTGTCGGTACGGGCTCCTGCACACCGCGGACTCGAAGCAGGCTTCTTTCGGGAAGCGCCTTCGATTCCTCGACCTGCTCGTCGCGGATGAAGATGGCAATCCTGCCGCGGCGTCCGATCTTGCGGCGCATCGTGCTCGCATCGATTCTCCGGATCGGGTCGCTGCCGATCCGAACGTGAGCTTCGTGTTCATGCCGCCTCCAACGCTGCTGTTGCCGCTCTACGTGCTGATCGATACCCGCACCATGGGCATCCGCAACATCCTCTCGGACCCCGATCCCGCGGAGCTCGCGTATCGCCTCGGCGGCGAGCTCGCGCTGCTCGACGGGCAGGCGCAGCCGGCGTACCCATCGCAGACGCTCGTGGACGGGCAATGGTCGGCAAACCAATGGGCGCTGATAAGCGAGATCAAGACGCCGGGCGCGCCGCCGGCAGACCCAACCAACGAAAAGGCTGATGACGTGGCGGCCGCAGCGTTTGGCAAAGCGCTGTTCTCTGATCAGACGCTCTCACCGAGCAATATGGTGAGCTGCGCAACATGCCACCAGTTCGCGAAAGGCACGGCCGATGGGCTCGCGCAGTCGCAAGGCGTTGGCCACGTCGATCGCAATGCGCCGGCGATCGCGCTCGCTTCGTTTGCTCGGTGGCAGTTCTGGGACGGCCGCGCAGACTCCCAGTGGGCTCAAGCGACGGGGCCATTCGAAGCGGCAAAAGAGTTCGGCTCGACCCGTCTCTTCGTGGCGCACCAGATTTATGCAAACTACAAACCTCAGTACGAGGCCGTCTGGACCAAGTATCCGCTTCCCGATCTGACGGACATGTTGCGATTTCCGTCGAGCGGAATGCCTGGCGTCCCCGCATACGATGCGATGGCCACAGCCGACAAGGACGCGATCACGCGCATTCTCGTGAACGTCGGCAAATCGATCGCTGCATACGAGCGAACATTCCGCGTACAACCGACGAAGCTCGACACCTACGCGACTGGCGATTTCGCCGCGCTCAGCGGTGACGAGAAAAAAGGCCTGGGCACGGCGTTGAAGGTGGGCTGTTTTCAGTGTCATTGGGGCCCGCGCCTCACCGACGACGCGTTCCACAACACGCGGTTTCCGACCGGCAAGCAGGATGGGACCGCCGATCCCGGACGCACCGCCGTCGTCACCAACGTGCTCTCCGGCCAGCTCATCTCGAGCAGCGTGTACAGCGATGCGCCCGCTGCGCATTCCGGCATCACGCATCTCGTGGCGGGCGGACCGCTTGTCGGCGCCTTCAGAACACCCACCCTGCGAGGGATCACGGAGAGCGCGCCGTACGGCCATGGCGGCAACCTCACGGCCTTCGCCGACGTGGTGAAGCTCTACGGAAACGCCGGCCTCATGCCGGGCGACCCACGCGCGACAGGCACGAGCGAACCATGCTTACCGAAGTTCGACACGACTGTGCAGCCGACGCTATTCCCGTTCCTGCAGCTCATGACGGCGAACGCAACGGCGCCGTGATTTTCAGCGCGAAACCAAGCTAGACACGTCGGCCGTACGCACCTGGACCACCGCTTCTCGTCCCTGCGTTTGTCGCGCGTGCTCCGGCGGCAGCCGCCGACGAACCATCAGAGCGACCGCCGCTTCCGGAGTCCCTCCTCAACCGACAGCATCACCGACGTGGATGCTGCGGAAGCTGCGCGGCTTGCGCCACCACGCACTCCTTGCGACCTGCGGCCCGCGAGTGGGCGCTTTTCTCCGACGAGCGACCCCCGAGAGCTGGCATGGTTATCGCGAATGGCGGTCGATGGTCTGCGAGGCGAAAAAATCGGCGGCCTCGCTCGAGAGAGCGATTGCTGACGCCCTTGCCGACGTCGTGACTGCGGCGCTTGCTCGAGGCGAAGTCGAGGTCGCTACCGACATCGTTGACCAACTCAGGGAGATCGTTCGCGAGACCTGCGCTCACTACGAGCTGCAGCCCGAGGCTGCCCGGCTATCCGCGGACGACGGAGTGCGCCCTTTTCTCGTTGGAGACGTTCGCGGTCGCCAGGAAGAATGCAGCTACCAGGACGAACGCGGCCGGGACGATGCCGGCTGCGATACCGAGCCACAGTCCGCGAATGCCCAGATTGGTCGTCGCGAGGAGTGTGCCCGCTGCGAACCATCACGATGGGCGGCATGTTCACGATCTTGAAGGTTCGTGATCAGCTCGCCAGATATCAAGACCCTGGTTGGTACGACAATCCCGAGGGCACGCTGGCAGTGCCAGCCACCAAGGCCGAACTGCAACGTGACGGCATCTTCGATGCGCTTTCGCCTGGCGACGCGGAACGCCGCTCCGCCGACGCGGTGATCGGGCAAAATGCGCGGACGCGCACTGGTCGCGCGCATTGAAGTCGGAGATTTGGGCGCTTCCGCGGGTGGCATCACGCATGCACCAACCACATGCGGAGGTCGCGACATGCGAATCTGGATCTTCGTCGCTGCACTCGGACTGACGAGCGCGGCTTGCGGGAATGAATACCATCCCGAATACCACCCGCAGACGGCGGTGCAGTACACGGTCTCGGCATCGAACCCCGTGCACGTGCAGGGCACGCAGGGACAGCCCGTCTACGTTGGACCCCAGCCTGGGCAGCAGCAGACGCCCCAACCGCCAGCAGGTCAGATCGTCGTCCCAGCCCCGCCGGCACCGCCTACGCCGCCGGAAGGGTGGCCGTGGTGAGCATGCGCGCAGTCGCCGCTCTTGGTGTCGGACTCGTCGCTGCGGGCTGCGCGAACACGTATCACCCGGACTACCACCCGGAGATGAGCTACGCGTATTCCCAGAGCGTCTCGTCCCCAGTGACCGTCTTCCAGTCGGGCAACCAGTCGACGCCGACGAATTTTTCGCCGCCTGCTGTGTCGAAGACGCTCCACGGCAACGGTGACCCTTCGCGCATCACGGTGCTGCAGGGCAAGCGTCTGGACCGACCTGCAGAGGTCATCGGCGTCGTGGACGCACACGAAGAGATGGGGAAACACGAAGCTGCGTTGTGGGCGCTGAAGTCGAAGGCAGCGGCGATGGGCGCAGACGCCGTAGTTGGCGTCGAGTTCGAGCACGGCGAAGGGCAAGGCGAGCCAACACATCTGTCCGGGCTCGCGGTGCGCTTCCTGCCGAGCGTCGCGTATCCGGTGGATTGAAATTCACGAATCAACGCACGGCGCAGAGGCCGAGGAAGGTCACGATAGTCACGGCGGCGAGGCACAGGAGCTCGACGAACATCACGCCATTCCGACCGAAGCGGCGACGATCGCTCGAGGGGAGCACGTCCAGGTTCCGGAGACCGCCAACCTCACATGCGCGAGCGAGGCGCTCGGGCCTGTCGATGTGCACGAGAAGATGGAGACCACAGCCGCTGCGCTCCACGTGCTGAAGCTGCGCGCCGCAGCGCTAACCGCCGCAAACGACCAGGGGCTCCTTCGATCGGCGAGAGGCCGCCGCTCAAGATGTACGTTGCCTCTTGGGTCTTGGTAGCGTTGACGCCGTAGGCGTGCGCGTGAGTCTGGAGGCTCAAGAAGCCTTCGGACTCGACGGCGAGAGAGGACTGCGGGCCGAAGAGCGCCACATGATGGGCGCTTGCCGATAGAGCTGCGCTCACGGCGGCGAGCGCGAGGAGAAGTGTCGAGAGCCTTTTCACGCCGCGTTCCGGTGGACCTCGACGGTGACGTGCGCGAGATCCTCGTCATGTCGAAGCGCGTCCGCATACTCGAGAGGAGAACGTGGATCGTCCGAGATCACCGACGCGATGCACGCGCGCGCCTTCGGGCCGATCTCCCAGACGTGAAGGTCGACGACTTCGGTGCCCGAAAACGCCTCGAGACGGCGTCGAATGCGCGCCATGAGCTCCGGGGACGGCACCACGTCGAGGAGCTGTTTCGCGGCTCCTCGGCACAGGCCGAAGCTCCATCGGGAAATCACGACGCCGCCCACGATGCCCATCATTGGGTCGAGGAATCGCCAACCGAAGTACCGTCCGCCGATAAGCGCGAGGATCGCGAGGACACTCGTGAATGCGTCTGCGAGGACATGGATGTAAGCCGCGCGCAGGTTGTGATCAGCATGCCCATGGTGGTCGGCCTCATGGTGGTCGTGGGCGTGGTGATGGTCATCGTGAGCCTCGTCGTCGTGATCGTGGTGATGCTCCTCATGAGCTCCCTCGTCGTCCTCATCGTGGTGATGCTCCTCATGAGCTCCCTCGTCGTGGTGCGCGTGCCCGTCATGCTCGACATGAAGAAGCTTGATGCTGGCCAGATTTACCAGGAGGCCGAGCACCGCAACGGGAAGGGCCTCCGCGAAGGCAATCGGTAGCGGATGCAGGAGGCGGGACGCGGACTCGTACATCATCCACAGCGCGACGACGGCGAGGATGATCGCGCTCGTGTAGCCAGCGAGTGCGTGAACCTTGCCGGTCCCGAAGCTGAAGGCCGCCTCCCGTGAACGGGTTCGGGCGAACCAATACGCGAGCGCTGCCATTCCGAGGGCGCCGGCATGCGTGGCCATGTGCCAGCCGTCTGCCGTGAGGGCGAGAGAATTGGTCATGTATCCGACGACGAGCTCGCCGACCATCATCGCGCACGTAAGGACAACAACCCACCGCGTGCGCGTCTCATGGGCAGAGACCGCGACTCCGTGGTCGTGGTCGTGGCGCAATTTCTCGCCCAGAGCCGAAGAGGCAGATACCATGGGGGGTATGGTAATCCATCATGGCTCACACGACACGTGACAAAGAGAAGCTTCTGAATCGAGTGCGTCGCATCCGGGGACAGGTCGAAGCGATCGAGCGGGCGCTGTCGGAGGAGCGCGACTGCGGCGAGGTAATGCATCTCCTCGCCGCCTGCCGCGGTGCGGTGGGTAGCTTGACTGCGGAGGTCCTGGAAGGACACGTGCGCGCGCACATCATCGACCCCGACGGCGACACCAAGCGGGCGCGCGCCGCGCATGATCTCATCGAAGTACTCAAGACGTACGTGAGATAGCTTCCGAGGTCCTCTCGCAGCTGACGACGGAGAGCGGCGCCGTCAGCGTGCGAGGGCAGCGGTCATTCCCTCATCGGGGGCGGAATTGCAGCGTCGCAGCGAAATCGGAACGACCCCCCGGCCACGGCGAGCTTTTCGCCGACGTCGGCGCGGAGATTCACATCGGTGGTCGACATGTCGCTGTGCCCAAGCCACAGCGACACTTTGCGGAGGTGGGCCCAGACCCCGATCGACCCGCACCGACGCCGCAAAGCACGGCGCGCGTCCCTAGCGAACGCGCTTGCATTTACGAGACCTCCGCATGGATCAGGTCCTCGACGATACTGGCGTTGCACCGAATGTCCGTCACGAGGTTCGGCCGGCACACTACGGCGACCGTCAGGTGCGGCGGACGGTTCACGCGCGCACTCATGGTCGTTGATGCGCAGCGCCGAATCAATGCGTGATCCCTGCGCGCGGGGGCGCAACGCTCCCCCGGGCCGGTCAGAACGGTACAGCCGACACGTGCGCGGGCTGCGACCGAAACCGAACGGCATGCCGGGTCGCCTCTCGGTGAGCGGCACGCTCACGGTCCTCCAGCTGACGGACCAGCAAGTCCGTTTTGTCCTCGATGGCCTCCAGATACTCCTCGGGGTGCTCCTCCACATATTTCTGAAAGGCTTCGAGCCGGGTCATTCGTGGCGTCGCCTTGATGCCTCGTTTGATCCTCTCCCACAGCGACTGATAGCTGGGATCGAAACCCGATCGCACTTCGTCGTCTGACTCCGCGCGGCGCTCGATGTACGTCGCGTGGCGATGCTCTCGGCGCCGCTTCTTGTGTCCACGGTCGATGACCCGCATCTCCACCTGGTACTTTCGTTCGGCATCGAGCTCCGCGCGACGGCGCTCCATGGGCTCTTTGCTCTTCGCGTCGCGCTTGCCGACCACGCATGCCTCACGCGCCGCCTCGCGTTCGAGGCGCGTCGCTTCGCGCAGCTCCGCGAGGCCGCGGACGCGTAGTGCACGCGCCCGCTCGCGTGCGGCCAGGCGCTCCGTTCGGCAGCGCTCTGCTGCGGCCTTCATCGCATCCTTGCGCTGCGCCCGAGCGGCGCGGAGCTCACGGCGCAGCTCTGCGAGCTTCTGCCGAGCCTTCACGCGCAGGTCCCGGTCGATCTGCTTCTGCAGCCACTTCTTGTTCGAAACGTGCGCCATCAGAAACCTCGTCGCGCCCGAGCCTCTGCCAGCTTGGCTTTCTCGATCGTCGCGTACTCGCCGGGCGCCTGCTCCACCTTCACCGTCCGCGCGAACCGCTCGTTGTAGATGTCGCTCATCGGATCGGACCGGTCCCAATGGTACGCGTCCACGATGGCCGCGAGCTTCTTCTCGACCTCCAGCGCGCGGTTGGTGAATCGCGTCTTGTAGCGCGAGTCCAGGACGGTCCAGTTCGCGTCGTCGATCACCACGAACGCGTCGGGGTTCAGGACTGGGAACGGCAGCCCGGAGGCGACGACGGTGATGGACGACCCCATGGAGTACTTCTCAGTGGTGACGCTGTACTTCGCGCGCGGCAACTCGCCGGCCTTTACGGCCGCCTTCACATCCTCGCGGATGCGCGCCGCGATCTGCGCGGTGTCGCGGAGCTCGGGAGCCTTTGGCGCCGATTGCGTGCGATGCTTTTCTGCGAGCGCGCGGACCCTCGCGACCTCCACCTCCGCAGGCGTGTGCGTGTGTGTCGGAGCCGGCCTTGGCGCGGTCGGGAGCCTGACCACGGCAGCGAGGGGAGCCGCTGGCGTGGCTTCGCCCGTCAGCGGCGCTAGCGAGGCCACGGCCTGCTTCGCGTCGTACCAGGCTCCCGGCGACGAATGGCGCTGCCACGCTCCGATGCTGGGTGACCACCGGAAGCCGGAGCGCTTCAACCTCGTGCGGACCGCCTCGTCCGGCTTCTGATCGAAGAAGATACGGACGCGATTCTCGGCCTCCTCGATGCGCGCGCCAACCCGCTCGATGGGCGGCGGCGCTGGCGTGGACGCGCGCTTCTCGAGCTGCTCGATGCGCTTCCGCAGCCGCGCAGCCTCCCCTGCCGCGTTGCGTAGCGCGAAGTCGGGGAACCCGAGGCGGCCCACGAAGTCGGGCGTGAGCGCGTTCTCGACGTCCGTTCTTCCGAACCCGAGCCTGGCGAGCGCGGCGCGCGGATCGGGTCCGCGCACGGCCTTGTTCGCCTCGACCATCCGCACGCGGTCTCCGTCGATCTTCAGGAGCTTCGCGCGAAGCTTTTCCACTGCGTCCGGATCGTCGGACGAGATGGCGCGGTTCGACTCGGCATAGCGCGCGCGTCGTTCCAGTGACTCGGCTTCACGTTGCAGGGCGAGGCCCTTGCGATGCCCATGGTCGATGCGTGCGATGTCGCGGCGATGCCGACGCTCGGAGTGATGCCCAACCAAAATAGGCTGCCCCATGGGAATGACGTCCGCGATGCGGCGAGCCTGCGCGTGGGAGGTCTCAGCGTCGCGCTCGAGCCGGGCGGCGCGCTCCTTCATTCTGGCGATTCGCCGGGCTTTTCGTTCCTCGAACGGATTGAGCTTCTTTTTGGCTTCGGCGTGCTCCGCTTCGAGCGCCTTCAGCTCGAGATAGGCAGGGTCCTGGGTCGCTTCCAGAATCACCTCTGGATGCTTCTCCGCGTACTGGAGGAACGCTTCAACCTTCGAGGCCTTGGTCTTGTACTTCGGGCCGTCTTGGGTTGCATGCGCCGTCGGCAGTCTGATGTGCGTCTTCACGCGCTCGTAGACAACGCCGAGATCGGACGGCAGCGCGGCGACTACGTCGGCGTCGCTCTCGTGGACGCATCCCCCACAGCTGGCCGGTGCTTGTTTCGCTCTCGCTTTGTGCGCACGGGCGGACGCGTCGAGATCGCGCAGGAATGCGCGCTCGGCGGTGAGCGTTGCGCGCGCGCGGGACTCATCGTCGCGGAGCCCGCGTGCCTCTCGCATGCGCTGGGCACATCCGTCTTTGGCCGCAAGCCGCTCGGCGCTTGTCGTCTGGCGCAGCTCCGCGAGGACCTGGAGCCGCAGCGCGCGCGTTCGTTCGCGCACTGCGAGCCGCTCCGCACGGCATCGCTCCCTCGCCTCGAACAGCGCGACCTTCCGACGTCGCCGCGCCTCATGAAGCTGCGCGCGAAGGCGGGAAAGAGCCGCGCGTGCTTGCCGCCGGTCCTCGCGCATGGACTGCTTCTCGGCTCTGTTGGGTACAGTCTTGGCCATGGCTCTACGCACGCTTGCGCCGCGTGCCCCTCTCTCGGACCTCTTCCTCGACGCGCTCTTCCACGCGCTCTTCGACCTTCGCGACGACCTCGACGCGACCGTCGCTCGGCGGACGGTGATGGTGGTGAGGACGCCCGCTGTCGCGATTCCGGTCGTGGTCACGGTCGCGATCGTGACAGAGACCACGACCGGGACCACGACAGGGACCGCGACAGCGATCGTCCCCACCACCATCACCGTCCGCCGAGCGACCGCAGCGTCGAGGTCGTCGCGAAGGTCGAGGAGCGCGTGGAAGAGCGCGTCGAGGAACAAGTTCGAGAGAGGGG